>NZ_JAXCIC010000004.1:0-366498 GCF_035985055.1 Arthrobacter sp. PL16 | reverse complement strand
TCCACTATGCGGTTCCCAACCAACAACAGGAACCACCCGTAACCACAGGCACAACCCTCACAAGGGCACAGCCCCCACCAGGGCACAGCCCCCACCAGGGCACAGCCCCCACAAGGGCACCACCTGAGGAATAACTGAATACACAACTGAATAACTGATGTAACCCCACAGATTTACCACCCCGAAACCCGCACACACCCCCACCACCCCAACCGTGGCACAAGGGAACAGAGCGGGCGCACCGGGATCCTGGTAGCAAGGGTTACGGCGGTCATAGCGTGGAGGAAACGCCCGGTCCCATTCCGAACCCGGAAGCTAAGACCCACAGCGCCGATGGTACTGCACCCGAGAGAGTGTGGGAGAGTAGGACACCGCCGGACAACCATTACACGAAAGGCCCCACACCACCAGGTGCGGGGCCTTCCGTACGTTAACCCCACCACCAGGGCACCCAGGCCTACGGGCCACCCAGGTTTACGGGCACACCAACACACCACACCGGGCGATTTCAGGCGCGCAGGGCCAGCCCGCCGCGGCACCACCGGCCGAACCCACACGACTGCCTGGTCAGCCGCCGCACGCTCACTCCAGCGCAGCTACTGCCACCTCGGGCTCCCGGATGCCGGCTCCAGCCGACTTCGCATCTGCGGCCATCGAACCCGCCCACCGGTCCCAGCCCGCCGAGCACTAGCGTCACGACTGCGCTAGGGCGATGGCCACTTGGGACGAGTAATGCCGTCAGCGGTGGTAGCAGCAACGAGGTCATACGAGTTTCTGAGGTACGCATAGCGGACAGTCGGGAGTCACAGTAGGGAGAGCGTTCGTTCAGAAGCCGGGTAAGCCCGAGCTCTGCATCACATCGCCCTCTTTCCAACGACGTCGATGAAGTGCTCGCCGGGGCTTCGTGGTTCCATAGAAGAGTAAGACCCACAGCAAAATAGAGATCCGCCGGCAGGACTACGCCGGCACCTGATGAGAGGACCGCGCTGCCATGACCGAGCAGGAGCACACCGCTGGACAAGACGGGGACTCCCGCCAGCCGGGAAGCCGAAGCGGCAGTAATCAGGATGGATCCGGGCAGCGCGGTCGGCACTCCTGGGGGTCGAAGGCTGCAAAGGCTCCCCGCAAGGACGAAGGTGCTGCGCCAGACCGAAGCACTGACGCTTCGGAGCGGGTCGAGCGCGATCGTTCCAGCAGCGGTTCGCTGAGCGAACGCCCCGCCTCTACTTCGAGCGCGGACCGTCGCAGCGATTCGCCGGAGGCTGGCATTCGCGGAGCGGGCGACGAGGGACGCCCCGCCGGCGGCTTCAGCGGCAGGAGTAGCGAAGGACGCCCGGCCGGCGGCCGTTCGCCTTGGAAGGGCCAGTCAGATACCCGCGGTGCTGATCGCCGCGAAGGGAAGCCCGCGTGGAAGGGCAGGTCTGATGATCGGCCGACCGAAGGCCAGGGGGGGCGGACTGAGCGGCCTGCCCAGGGCGGATTCCAGCGTGACCGTCCGGCGTCAGGACGTGATGCGCGTTCGACCCCGGGTCGCGATGGCGGTCAGGGTGGACGGCGCAACGATACCGGGGGACGCGATACCGGCCAGTCAGCCCCGCGCTCGTACGGTCGTCCGGACCGCGGTACGGATGAGGGGCGCGGCGCGCAACTACGCGGCGCGGCTTCGCGCGGTGGTTCGGCCTCCGGGTCTGCAGCAGACAAGCAATCCCGCTTCGGCGGTCGGGGCGGAGCGACGTCGGACAGGACCAGCGGCTCCGAGCGTCCCTGGCAATCCCGGTCCTCTTCGCCAGAGGGGCGCACCAGCGGGCCGCGCACGTCGAGCGACCGCAGCGATTCCTTCCGCCGGCCCTCGGATCGCAACGAGCGTGGTGCAGGCGGATTCCGTTCTGGCGACGACCGCCGTGGCGGAGGTCGGCCGGACGAAGCATCCTCGGCTGGTCCGCGTACCCATAATGCTCGTGATCTCCGTAGCGCGAATCGGCCTGACCGAGAGCGGTCTCCCGAGATAGACGAGGACGTCAAGGGTGACGAACTAGATCGGGTCACCCGTGCTCAGGTGCGCAACCTGGAGGAACGCAGCGCGCTCTGGGTATCGAAGCACCTCGTCATGGCGGGACGGCTACTCGATATCGACCCGGAACTGGCCTTCCAGCATGCCTTGGCAGCGAGTCGCCGAGGTGGACGCCTGGCAGCTGTTCGTGAAGCCGTGGGGCTGACGGCGTACGCAGCCGGCCACTACGGGGAAGCCCTCAGGGAGTTCAGGACGTTCCGACGGATCAGTGGTTCGAATGTGCATCTCCCGGTGATGGCGGACTGTGAGCGCGGCCTCGGCCGTCCCGACAGGGCGCTCGACCTCGCACGCAGTGAAGAGGCCGAATCGCTGGACGCAGCAGGCAAGGCGGAGCTCGCCATGGTGATCTCCGGTGCTCGAGCGGACCTCGGTCAGCTCGACGCGGCCGTCTCGGCCCTCGAGATCCCGCAACTGGACCTACACCGTGCCTTCGCCTTCAGCCCGCGACTGTTCCGTGCCTACGCGGACGCCCTCGACGCCGTCGGCCGATCTGATCAGTCCGACAAGTGGCGCCGCCAGGCGAGGGTAGCGGAGAAGGCTCTTGGGCTCGACGACGATCTGGAGCCGGACATCATCGACCTGGGTGAGGATGACGAGCCTGTGTCGAGCCCGGTCCCGAGGGTCGCGGACCTCCTTGGAACGCCCGCCCCATCGGAGGACGGTCCTGTCGGAGGCAGCGCCAGTAAAGGTGGCGAGCAGCCGATCGAGCCTGCCGCAGCGGAACAGCGCAGAGGTGAGCCTCTGCAGCAGGCACCCTTGGGTGGTCATGGCGGAGAGCGGCCGTCGGAGGAATCAGGCGACGAAGGCACAGCACCGGACGCAGGCGATGCAGAGGTCAGCGGAGAACCGGCCGTGCTCGGCGATGCTGATCGTCCGGAGGCGTCCGAACCGAACCTCGTGGGCGGGATGTCCCTGGACCTCGAGGCCGATCTCGAGCAGCTCGGGGAGGGTCGGGTGGCCGATGACATGCCGGAATCCCACTCTTCCGAGGACGGACACGACGACGCGCCGAAGGTGGAGCCCGAGGAGGAGCCTGAGGCTACGTCCCAAGATGAGCGCGCGATAGCCCTTCCTGCCGATGCCTCACCTGAGGGAGGTTCCCCCACGCCGGTCGAGCCTTTGCAGACGGAGATGCTGTTCAGCATGGACGGATCGGGCAGTGCGGACATCGACTCGTCCGACGACGCCCCGACCAAGGTCGCCGCGGACACGACTCGACGGACATCCTTCACTCCCGCGGTCGAGTTCTCGGAGGGCGAGGTGCGGGCCGACCCGACAAAAAGTAACCGAGCAACGGTTATGCCGGGAAAGGGAAGTACTCCCGCGACCGAAGCGACTCAAACCTCCGGCAAGATAGCTGATGCTCCTGCGGAGAAGGCGCCCAAGCGCAAGCGGAGCCCGAAGGCAGAGCCTGTGCAGGAGGATGTCGTCGATGAGTGAGCGGTTGATCGACGGTTTCGACGGGGTGCTCGCGGACCTCGACGGCGTCGTCTATGCCGGTCCGAACGCGATCGACGGGGCCACGGAAGCCCTCGACAGGCTCGCCCTCGAGGGCAAGAGCCTGGCCTACGTGACGAACAACGCGTCGCGGTCCTCCGAGGATGTCGCCGCGCATCTGCGTGAACTCGGGGCACCCGCCACAGCGGAGCAGGTCTTCGGCTCGGCGCTGGCCGGCGCGGAACTGCTGGCGGCGCAGGTAGCGGGCGGATCGACTGTCCTCGTGGTGGGTAGTGACACGCTCGCACAGGCTGTCACCGCGCAGGGCCTCGTCGTCGTCGACTCGGCAGCCGATCGACCGGACGCGGTGATCCAGGGTTTCTCGCCGCTCCTCGGGTGGAAGGACCTGGCCGAGGCCGCCTACGCGGTCGCCGCCGGCGCAACGTGGATCGCCACCAATACGGACATGTCGATCCCGCAGGAGCGCGGGATCGCACCGGGGAACGGGACGCTGGTCGCCGCCGTCGCCGCTGCCACCGGCAAGCAACCGCTCATCGCAGGCAAGCCGGGCGCCGCTCTCTTCGAGACGGCTGCGCGGCATTCCGGTGTGGAGCGTGCCCTCGTCGTGGGGGACCGACTCGACACGGACATCCTGGGTGGTAATCGCGCTGGCATGGCAACGGCTCTGGTCCTCACGGGCGTCGACACGGTCCGGACGGCTCTGGCGGCGACCGTGGAAGAGCGGCCCGTGTACCTGATCGCGTCCCTCGCCGACCTGTACGAGGAGTATCCCGAGGTCAGCTTCGACGGCGATTCCTATTCCTGCCGCGACGCCAGGGCTAGGGTCGCGGACTCGACGGTCAGCGTCAGCGGCCGGGAGGACGACGTCGACAGCTGGCGTGCGGCGTGCGCCGCCTGGTGGGCCGCCCACCCGCACAAGGTCCCGGACACTGCGCCGTCGGTCGCGTTCACGCCGGTCCGCCAGATAGTGCTGCATGGAGAGACACCGGCGGGTGATGGAGGCGGAAGGCATGGCAGGGATGGATGACGAAAGCGTCGAGAGGACGGGCGACAGCACGGCCGGCGCGGAGCCGTCATCAACGGGGGACCGCCATATCGATCAGATCCTGGCCGCGCTCGGCCGGCTCGATGACCTTCCCGTGTTGGATCACGCTGACGTCTACCTCGACGTCCACGACCGCCTCAGCGGTGAACTGAATCCGCAGCAGAAGCTTCGCGAGGCGGGAGCCCATGGCTCGTCTTGACCAGGAACTGGTTTTCCGCGGGCTTGCCCGATCACGGTCGCATGCAGCCCAGCTGATCGCGGCGGGGCGGGTCTTCCGGGACGGACACGTGGTGAGCAAGCCATCGGCCCCCATCCTGCCGGCGGACATCCTTCTCGTCGAGGAACGCGGTGAGGACTACGTGAGCCGGGCGGGGAAGAAGCTCGACGGCGCCCTGCGTGCCTTTCCTGCGGTTGATCCCACGGATAAGCGGTGCCTCGACGCCGGTGCGTCCACAGGGGGTTTCACCGACGTCCTCCTCCGGCGGAGTGCTCGTGAGGTCGCGGCAGTCGACGTCGGACACGGCCAGCTCGTACAGAAGTTGCGCGACGACCCGCGTGTGCGGGTCTTCGAGGGCATGAACGTCCGTCACCTCGTCCCGGCAGACATCGGCGGTCCGGCGCAGCTCACGGTCGCGGACCTCTCCTTCATCTCGTTGCGCCTGGTCATGGCCGCCCTCGCCGGCGCCACCGAGGCAGGCGGAGACCTGCTGCTGATGGTGAAGCCCCAGTTCGAAGTCGGCCGCGGTGGCCTCAACCGCTTGGGCGTCGTGACGTCGGACAACGCCCGTCGTCGCGCAGTAGGAGGCGTCCTGCGGTCTGCGCTGGCGTGCGGGCTGGATCTCGCCGGAATCGCGCAGAGCGAATTGCCGGGACAGGACGGCAACCTGGAGTACTTCGTGTGGATAAAGGTGCCCCGCGGAGGATTGATGCCTAGGATCGAAGAGGAGCTGGACCGGTTGACGGAGCGGGCACTCGCTGAGAGCAGCCTCTTCCCGCCACCGCGCCGCTCCACCGATCAGACGGAGCTTGATGAGTAGACGAATTATGGTGCTCGCGCACACCGGCCGCAGGAACGCGATGATCGCGGCGCAGGAAGCGTGTACGCGCCTGCATGAGCTCGGTCTCCAGCCGGTCATGCGTCCCGAGGAGCTCGCCGACATCCAGCGCGAGTACGGTGCGCTGGCCGCTCCCGCCGAGGTGTTGGGTGACGACTTCGGCGACGTTGAACTCGTCATGGTGCTCGGTGGTGACGGCACCATTCTCCGCGCGGCCGAACTCGTTCGCGAAGCAGGCATCCCCCTGCTCGGCGTAAATCTCGGACACGTGGGATTCCTCGCGGAGAGTGAGCGTGCTGATCTCGAGGAGACGGTGCGCTGGGTCGCCGACCGCAGCTACACCGTGGAGGAGCGGACCACCATCGAGGTCCTCGTATGGCAGGGGGACACCCTGCTGGGCACCAGTTGGGCCCTCAATGAGGCCGCCGTGGAGAAGGCGAACCGTGAGCGCATGATCGAGGTCGTGATGGAGGTCGACGGCCGTCCTGTCAGCTCCTTCGGCTGCGATGGAGTCGTCCTCGCCACGCCGACCGGTTCTACGGCGTACGCGTTCTCCGCCAGCGGGCCGATCGTCTGGCCCGAGGTGGAGGCGCTCCTCATGGTGCCGATCAGCGCCCACGCGCTCTTCGCCAAACCGCTCGTGGTCGCACCCACGTCGGTGCTCGCCGTCGAACTGCTCACCCGCACGGACGCTGCCGGTGTGCTGTGGTGCGATGGTCGGCGGAGCATCGAACTACCGCCGGGTGCCCGCGTCGAAGTGCGGCGATCCGACTACCCTGTTCGGCTTGCTCGTACCCGGCAGACGCCCTTCTCGGAGCGGCTCGTGCGCAAGTTCGAGCTCCCTATCCAGGGGTGGCGCGGCCCGATCAAGCACCAGGACGGAGCAGCGCAATGATCGAGGAGATGCGGATCCGCGACCTCGGCGTCATCAGGGACGCCACGCTGAATCTCGGACCGGGACTGACGGTCGTGACCGGCGAGACCGGTGCGGGCAAGACGATGGTGATCACAGCCCTCGGGCTGCTACGGGGGGCCCGATCGGATGCCGGCGCCGTTCGGCTCGGGGCGAAGTCCGCCTCCGCCGAGGCTGTCCTGCGGCTGGACCCCAGCAGTGCCGCCGCACTGAGGGCCGTGGAAGCCGGCGCCTCGATGGAGGAGTACGACGGCGTCGCGGAACTGATCCTCGCGAGGACGGTGACGAGCGAGGGGCGCAGCCGTGCCTACGTCGGTGGCCGCGCGGCCCCCGTCGGTGTGCTGGCAGAACTGGGGGACGAGCTCGTCGTCGTGCATGGGCAATCCGACCAGTTGCGCCTGAAGGGTGCCCCCGCCCAGCGGCAGGCCCTCGACAAATTCGGTGGGAAACCCGTCGAGGAGGCCCTGCGCGCCTACGAGGATGCTTTTCGCCGTTGGCGCGACGCCCTCGCCGAACGCGACAGGCTGAGGAGCGAGGCCCGTGAGCGGCTCCGCGAGGCCGAAGGCCTGGAAGCTGCCCTGGCCGAGATCGGCGAGCTCGACCCTCAGCCCGGAGAGGACGCCGCCCTGAAGGCTGAGTCGATGCGTCTCGGCAACCTCGAGGAGCTTCGCACAGCAGCCCTCGTGGCCCATCAGGCGCTGATCTCCGAGGAGATAGGGGCCAGTGCCGACGCCGTGTCGCTGGTCGACGAGGCGAAGCGGCAGCTCGAGGCCGTCGAGGAGCACGACGCCGATCTGGGCCGGCTCGCCGAGCGACTCGCGGAGGTCGGCTACCTTTTGGCGGACATCTCCGCAGAGCTGGCAGGCTACGGAACCTCCCTCGACGGTGAGGGCGCGGGCAGGCTCGAGGAGGTCGAGTCGCGCCGTGCCGCACTCTCCGTCCTGGTGCGCAAGTACGCCCCGACCATCGATGAGGTGCTGGCCTGGCAGGAGGACGCCGTCAAGCGGCTCCTGGAACTCAGCGGAGACTCCTCCCGCGTCGAGGCGCTCGACGACGAGATCGACGACCTGGACCGGCAGGTCCATGAGCTCGCCGACGCACTGTCCGCCCTGCGGCGTACGGCCGCCGGCAGCCTGGCAGGGAAAGTCAGCGACGAGCTGACCGCCCTCGCCATGCCGGACGCACAGCTGCTCATCGACCTCACGGCTGCGGAATCACTCACGATCCACGGTGCCGATGACATCTCGTTCAACCTGCAACCGCATCCGGGCTCGGCGCCGAGGGCCCTCGGCAAGGGAGCCTCCGGTGGTGAGCTCTCGCGCGTGATGCTGGCGATCGAGGTGGTCCTGGCCGCCGTCGATCCGGTGCCTACGTTCGTGTTCGATGAAGTTGATGCAGGCGTCGGTGGCAAGGCTGCAGTGGAGATCGGGCGGAGGCTTGCGATGCTGGCAGAACACGTCCAGGTCATCGTGGTGACGCACCTGCCCCAGGTCGCCGCATTCGCCGCCCGTCACATCCGCGTCACGAAGAACGTCTCCCGGGACGGTGACGGAGGAGGAGTGACTGCCAGCGACGTCGAGGTCCTGCCCGAGGACGAGCGGGTTCGCGAGCTCGCGAGGATGCTCGCCGGTCAGGAGGACTCCGCTTCGGCACGGGCGCACGCCGAGGAGCTCCTCGCCGATGCTGCCCGTACCGTCGCTCGGTGATAGCCTTGAGCTCCGTGGCGCAGCAAATAAACTCCCGGTTCCTCAAGTCCGCAACGACCAAGCACATCTTCGTGACTGGCGGCGTGGCCTCCTCACTCGGCAAGGGACTGACGGCATCAAGCCTGGGTCACCTCCTCCGGGCGCGCGGCCTCTCCGTGACGATGCAGAAGCTTGATCCCTATCTGAACGTCGATCCCGGCACGATGAACCCCTTCCAGCACGGTGAGGTGTTCGTGACGGATGACGGAGCCGAGACCGACCTTGATATCGGCCACTACGAGCGGTTCCTCGACGAGAACCTCGACGGCTCCGCCAACGTGACGACCGGCCAGGTGTACTCCACGGTCATCGCCAGGGAGCGCCGTGGTGAATACCTCGGCGACACCGTGCAGGTCATTCCGCACATCACGGACGAGATCAAGCGCCGCATGCGCCTGCCCGCCGAGGCGGCTCCCGGCAAGAAGGCCCCCGACGTCATCATCACCGAGATCGGCGGCACGGTAGGAGACATCGAGTCCCAGCCCTTCCTCGAGTCGGCACGCCAGGTCCGCCAGGACGTCGGCAGGAACAACGTCTTCTTCCTGCACGTCTCCCTGGTGCCCTACATCGGTCCGTCCCAGGAACTGAAGACCAAGCCGACGCAGCACTCGGTCGCGATGCTTCGCTCGATTGGTATCCAGCCGGACGCGATCGTCATCCGCTCCGACCGCGAAGTGCCCATGGCCATGCGCGAGAAGATCGGGCGCATGTGCGACGTCGACATCGACGCCGTCGTGAACGCCGCTGATGCGCCGAGCATCTACGACATCCCGAAGACCCTCCACGCGCAGGGCCTCGACGCATACATCGTGCAGGCCCTGAACCTGAAGTTCAAGGACGTGAACTGGACCAAGTGGAACAAGCTGCTCGAGGTGGTCCACAACCCGAAGCACCACGTCGAGGTGGCGCTCGTCGGCAAATACATCGACCTGCCTGACGCCTACCTCTCCGTCACCGAGGCGCTGCGAGCCGGGGGTTTCGCGAACAAGACGAAGGTCACCATCAAGTGGGTGCCCTCCGATGACTGCCAGACACCCGAGGGCGCAAGGAAGGCCCTCGAGGGCGTCGACGCGGTCTGCATCCCCGGGGGCTTCGGGATCCGCGGACTCGAGGGCAAACTCGGGGCGCTGACCTATGCGCGGGAAAACAAGATCCCGACGCTCGGTCTTTGCCTGGGCCTGCAGTGCATGGTCATCGAATACGCCCGGAACGTCGTTGGACTCGAGGGCGCATCTTCGAGCGAGTTCGAGCCGGACACCACGTACCCCGTCATCGCGACCATGGCCGAGCAGCTCGAGATCGTTGCCGGTGAAGGTGACATGGGTGGCACCATGCGCCTCGGTCGCTGGGAGGCCAAGCTCCAGGAGGGCTCGGTCATCGCCGCGACCTACGGCAAGACGACCGTGTTCGAGCGCCACCGCCACCGCTACGAGGTGAACAACGAGTACCGCGACCAGATCGCCGAGGCGGGTCTGGTGTTCTCGGGCACGACGACGGACGGCAAGCTCGTGGAGTTCGCCGAGCTTCCGAAGGACGTCCACCCCTACTACGTCTCCACCCAGGCCCACCCCGAGCTGAGTTCCCGGCCGACGCGCCCTCACCCGCTGTTCGCGGGCCTCGTTAAGGCGGCGCTCGAGCGCCGCGGCGCGAAGGTCTGACGGTGCTGGTGGCAGGACACTACAGCGACACCTTCGGCGACGAGCAGAGCCCGCGCCGGCTGCTCGGGACCACGACGGTCTACGAGGGGCGGGTGTGGGATGTCGTCAGTGAGGAGTTCACCCTGACGGATGACGGCGAGTCCATCACCCGTGACTTCATCCGGCATCCCGGTGCGGTCGCCGTCCTGGTGCTCAATGATGACGATCAGGTGCTGCTCATACGACAGTACCGCCACCCGGTTCGCATGGCGCTCTGGGAGATCCCGGCCGGATTGCTCGACGAGGAGGGTGAGGACTTCGTCGACGCCGCCGCCCGGGAGCTGGCGGAGGAAGCCGACCTCACCGCGGGTCGGTGGCATGTACTGGTGGACCTGTTCCTGTCGCCGGGGTCCTCCTCCGAGGCCCTGCGGGTGTACCTTGCGCGCGGGATCGGCGACGTTCCCGAGGCCGACCGGCATACTCGCACCCACGAGGAAGCCGAGATCGAGCTGAAGTGGGTGGACCTCGATACCGCGATCAGCGCAGCGCTCGAGGGCCGCATCCACAGCCCGTCCGCGGTGGCTGCTATCCTCGCGGCCGGCGTGGCACGTGGAAACGGCTTCGCCGACCTCCGTCCCGCGACGACGCCCTGGCCCGAACACCCCAGCCAACATTCGACGTGGCCGCGCGGCGCCGTGCTCGAGAGCTGACCAGCATGCCGGAACCGGCGCCGGACGAAGGGGACGGGCCTCTGTCCGCTCTCGTCAGGGACTACCTGCAGCACATGTCCGTGGAGCGGGGCCTGTCCCTGAACACACTGGCGGCCTACCGGCGCGATCTGAGGCGCTACGAGGCGTTCCTCGGTGGCCGTCACGTCGTCGACGCGGCCGGTATCACCCGGCACGACGTCTCCGCGTTCGCTCAGGCGGTCGTCTCCGGCGAGGATGGACTGTCGCCGCTGAGCCCGAGATCCGCAGCGCGCACGATCGTCGCAGTGCGCGGACTTCACCGGTTCTGGGCGCTGGAGGGCATGACCGAGGGCGATCCGGCCCGGGACGTCCACCCACCGATGACGGGGCAACGCCTGCCCAAGGCCATCCCGGTGGCCGACGTCGTGAAGATCCTCGAATCCGTCGATACCAGCACCCCGGCGGGCCAGCGGGATAGGGCGCTGCTCGAGTTCCTCTACTCCACCGGAGCGCGCATCAGTGAGGCCATCGGCCTCGACGTCGACGACGTCTCCGTCAGCGACGCACTCGACGGTCCCGCCGTCGTCCGCCTCACCGGCAAGGGCTCCAAGGAGCGGCTTGTTCCCGTGGGCTCCTTCGCGGCCCGGGCCGTCGACGCCTATCTCGTGCGGGGGAGGCCCGCGCTCGCGTCCAAGGGCAAGGGTAGCCCTGCGCTCTTCCTCAACGTCCGGGGAGGCCGCCTCAGCCGGCAGAGCGCCTGGAGCATCCTGAAGACGGCGACCGAGCGTGCAGAGGTGAAGCAGGACGTCTCGCCCCACACGCTCCGGCACTCCTTCGCCACCCATCTGCTCGAAGGTGGCGCGGACGTCCGCGTGGTGCAGGAACTCCTCGGGCACGCGTCCGTCACCACCACTCAGGTCTACACCCTGGTCACCGCAGATACGCTGCGCGAGGTCTACGCGGCAGCGCACCCGCGAGCCCGTGCCTGAGATCCCCGGGGAAGCGGCCGGACCGGGGGAGTGGACGACCATCGACGGCGTCTGCTACCGCTCCGTGGTCCTGTGTTTCCTCTTCCGTCCGTCCCGACGCGTCGGACCCGAACGCGGAGCAGCCCTCCCCGACGTTCAGGGAGGTTCCGGACCTCGTCCGCCCGGAACCAGGGAGGTACTCCTCGGCCTGAAGCTCACCGGCTTCGGTACCGGCCGTGTCGTGGCACTCGGCGGCAAGATCGACGGCACGGAGACGGCGCTCGCAGCGGCCGTCCGTGAGGTGCACGAGGAGAGCGGCGTCCACCTCGAACCCGAGGCGCTGCACGACGCCGGCCGCATCGCCTGGTCCTTCCCGGCGCGCCCGGACTGGAACATGGTGGCATTCCTGTTCTCCGCAGACGCGGGCAACGCTGATCCGCATACCAGCGAGGAGATCGAACCCCGGTGGTATGCGGTCGACGGCATCCCCTGGCCGGAGATGTGGAAGGACGCGCCCCACTGGTTACCGGCGCTCCTGGCGGGACGCCGGGTCGACGCGCACATCGTGATGTCGGGCGACAACGAGAACGTGGCCAGCGCCGTCGTCGGATAACGCCTGTCAGCTATCGCCGACGTGCCGTTCGTCCGGTCCGTTGTACAGGCTCAGGGGTCGGATCAGGGAATTGGAGGCCGACTGCTCCATGATGTGAGCCGTCCAGCCCGTGATCCGGGCCGCGATGAACAGCGGTGTGAACATCTCCGTGTCGAAGCCCATGAGGTGATAGGTGGGCCCGGCCGGGTAGTCGAGGTTGGGCTTGATGCCTTTTGCCTCGTCCATCGCGGTTTCCAGGCCGGAGTACAGCCCGAGGATCTCACCGCGTCCGTAGAACCCGATCATGGCGTCGAGCGCCGACTTCATGGTGGGGACGCGGGAGTCGCCGTTCTTGTAGACGCGATGGCCGAATCCCATGACCTTCTTCTTCGATGCGAGGGCATCCTCCATCCAGGCCTTCGCGCGGGCGGCCGCCTGCTCCGAGGTCTCGTCCTCGCGGATACCGATCTCCTCGAAGGTGTGCATGACGGCCTCGTTCGCGCCACCGTGCAGGGCTCCCTTGAGGGCGCCGATCGCACCGGTGACGGCCGAGTGCAGGTCGGCGAGCGTCGACGTGATGACCCTCGCCGTGAAGGTCGAAGCGTTGAACGAGTGTTCCGCGTAGAGGACCATCGAGACGTCGAACGCGTGCACCACCTCTGCCGGTGCCTCCTCGCCGAACGTCATCCACAGGAAGTTCGCGGAGTAGCCGAGGTCGTCGCGGGGTTCGACGAGAGCCTGTCCGCGCCGGCGTCGCTGGTCATAGGCGACGACGGCGGGAAAGGCGGCGAACAGCGTGGCCGCCTTCTCCATGTTCGCCTCGACGGAGTTGTCACCGGCGAGCGGGTGGCTGGCACCCATGACGGACACGGCGGTCCGCGCGACGTCCATGGGGTGCGCCGTCAGCGGAAGGAGGTCGATGGCCGCGACGACGTGATCCGGCAGGGCGCGATGCGCCCGTTCGAACGCGTCGAAACCCTGACGCTCCCCGGAATCCGGCAGTTCGCCGTTCCACAGCAGGTAGGCGACGTCCTCGACGTCGCGATGTCCCGCCAGCTCCTGGACGGGGTAGCCCCGGTACAGGAGCGAGTTCGTCTCGGGGTTCACTTTCGAGATCGCGGTGTAGTCCACCACGACCCCGGCCAGGCCCTTATGGATCTCAGGTTCTGTCAAGGCTGCTCCTTCTGTGCATCGGGTCCTGCTGCTTCGGATGGGGCCGCCCGCTTGCCGTCCGGTACCTCGAAATTGAAGACGGAGGAGTCGAAACGGTTGTATCCCTCGTAGTCCACGAGCTCATACAGGCGGGCGCGTGTCTGCATCTCACCCAGTGCCGGTTCCTGCGTCCCGTTGAGCCGGATCGAGTCCAGCGTACGCTCGGCGGCGCCCATCGCACTGCGCAGCAGCGTGACGGGATAGATGACGATGCTGACGCCGACGTCCTGCAGCTGGTCGACGGTGAAGAGATCGCTCTTGCCGAACTCGGTCATGTTCGCCAGGATCGGCACGTCGACGGCATCGCGGATGGCCCGGAACTCGGTGAGGCTGCGCATCGCTTCGGGGAAGATGGCATCCGCCCCGGCGTCGACGAGCGCCCGGGACCGTTCCTGGGCGGCCTGGAGGCTGTCCGTACCGCGGATGTCCGTGCGGGCCATGATGAGGAAGTTGGGATCCCGGCGGGCATCGGCTGCGGCGCGGATGCGCTTCACCGCCGTGTCGAGGTCGACGACGTTCTTGCCATCGAGATGGCCGCACCGCTTGGGGTTGAACTGGTCCTCGACGTGGCACCCAGCAAGGCCGGCGTTCTCCAGCTCCTGGACGCTGCGCGCTACGTTCATCGGTTCGCCGAAGCCGGTGTCGGCGTCGACGATGCACGGCAGGTCCGTCATGCGGGCGATCTGCCCGGCGCGATGCGCCACTTCCGTGAGGGTGGTCAGGCCGATGTCCGGCAGTCCGAGGTCGGCGGCGATCACGGCGCCCGAGATGTAGACGCCGTCGAACCCCTTGTCGCCGATCAGTCGCGCGGACAGAGGGTTGAAGGCGCCCGGGAACTGCTGGAGCCGCCCGGAGGACAGTCCCTCCCTCAGGGTTAGGCGCTTCTGCTCCGGGGTGACGCTCGAGTACAGCACGCCGGCCCCCTACAGGAGTCCCTGCGGCGCCGGCACCGCATCGATGAGGCCGGGTCGGGCGACTACGTTGAGCTGGCCGAGCGATCCGGCCGGCAGGTCCGGAAGCTGTTCGACGGTGGCCAGGAAGCGGTCGATCTCGGCGTCCTCGACGATGCCGGCAGCGAGCATGCGCAGCTTGGCGATGTAGTCGGCGCGGGCGAAGGGCCGTGCACCGAGGGGGTGTGCGTCGGCGACGGCGATCTCCTCGGTGATGACGGTGCCGTCGGTCAGGGTGATCTCGACCCGCCCGCCGAATGCCTTCTCCGCGATGTCCAGGGAGTGGTAGCGGCGTGTCCACTCCGGATCCTCGAGGGTGGTGACCTTGTGCCAGAGCGCCACGGTGTCGGGACGTGCAGCCCGGGCCGGTGCGTACGAGTCCTCGTGGTGCCATCGGCCGTCCTGCAGGGCGACGGTGAAGATGTACGGGATGGAGTGGTCGAGCGTCTCGCGGGAAGCCGTCGGGTCGTACTTCTGCGGGTCATTGGCGCCGGAGCCGATGACGAAGTGGGTGTGGTGCGAGGTATGGATGACGATGGATGCCACGTTCTCGGGATCCGTCGCCTCCGGGTGCGAGCCGTGGAGCCGACGCGCGAGGTCGATCCAGGCCTGCGCCTGGTACTCGGCGGAGTGCTCCTTGGTGTACGTGTCGAGGATCGCGCGCTTGGGTTCGCCCTCGGTCGGCAGGGGGACCTCGTACGCAGCATCGGGGCCGTCGAGGAGCCAGGCGATCACCCCGTCCTCGCCTTCGTAGATCGGGGTGGGCGAGGTCTGGCCGCGCATCGCCCGGTCCACGGCCTCGACGGCCATTTTGCCGGCGAAGGCCGGTGCATGGGCCTTCCACGTCGAGATCTCGCCCTTCCGTGACTGCCGGGTCGCCGTCGTCGTGTGCAGGGCCTGTCCGACGGCGTGGAAGATGACGTCCGGGTCCAGCCCGAGGAGTGTGCCGATGCCGGCGGCGGCGGACGGGCCGAGGTGGGCGACGTGGTCGATCTTGTGCTCGTGCAGGCAGATGGCCTTCACGAGGTCCACCTGGATCTCATAGCCGGTGGCGATCGCGCGGACGAGGTCGTGGCCCGAGGCTCCGGTGTGCTGGGCGGCCGCGAGGATCGGCGGGATGTTGTCGCCGGGGTGGGAGTAGTCGGCCGCCAGGAAGGTGTCGTGGTAATCGAGTTCTCGCACCGCGACCCCGTTGGCCCAGGCCGCCCACTCCGCCGAGACGCGAGCATCGACGCCGAAGACGGCGGCCCCCGCGCCATGCGCGGAGATCGGGTGGCTGAGCGCCTGGGCGCGGGCCGCGACGACGGGCGCCCGGGTGAGCGACGCGATCGCAACGGAGGCGTTGTCGATCACGCGGTTGATCACCATGTCGGTGACCTCGGCGGTGACCGCGACGGGATCGGTGGCGACCCCGGCGATCTTCCAGGCCAGCTGCCCGGTCCTCGGGAGGTTCTCCTCGCTGCGGTGGACGCGAACGGGATGCAGTTCAACCATGGTGTTCCTTCCGGTGGTCGGGCGTTTCGGTGCAGGTGCAGGTGTGGGTCCCGGTGGCGGTTGCGGTCCCGGCCGGCCCGGTGGGCGTGGCGAGCAGGTGCTGCAGGCTGTTGTGGAGGTGTACCCGCATGGAAGCCTCGGCGAGGTCCGCATTGCCCGCGCTGAGGGCGAGGGCGATCTGCTCGTGCTCCCGGGCCGAGGCGAGGAGACGCGCGGGGTTGTCCCGTGCCAGCCTCCGAACCCGTGCCAGATGGGTACGGATGGGTTTCTGTGCCTGCAGGAGGTAGGGGTTCGCTGCTGCTTCGTCGATGTGCTGGTCGAGGCGCGCGACAAGCGCGTAGTAGTCCTCGTGGCCGTCGTCGACCTGGCCGTCCTCATCACAGCCCAGGCCGGCTCCGGCGATGCGGAACTCCTCGGCGAGCGATGCGAAGACACCGGACGAACGGCGCAGGGCGGCCCGACGCACCGCCGCGCACTCCAGCGGCAGCCGGACATCGAAGAGATCGGCGACGGCCTCGAGGGAGATGGCGGAGACGACGACGCCTCGTCCGGCGTGGGGTGTAGCGAGCCCTTCGGCGATGAGCCGGGAGAGCGCTTCGCGGAGGGGTGTGCGGGAGACGCCGAGCCTCGCCGATTGCTCGACCTCAGCCAGGAGGTCGCCCGATGCAAGCCGCCACTCGACGATGTCGGACCGAAGGAGGGAGTAGGCGCGGTCACTGGCTCGCATGCTTCCCTCCCGGTCTCCTTCGACGTAGCGCCTGTGTCAGCACTGCACCGCCTAGCTCTCAATGTATACACGAGAACGCGGAGGGGTAGGAAAATCACCCAAAGTCCTATCCAGGAGCTCCTCCTGTATACAGGAGCGGAAACCGTCCCTGCAGGTCGTGGTACTGTTCCTCACCAACCACGCGCAACGAGGGGCGATCATGGCTGCAGCAGCGACCGATGCCGGACACGGCACGTCAGCATCCGACGACTATCGGCAGCTTCATGCTGCCAGCCTCAACGACCCGGATGCATTCTGGCTGGGCGCCGCTCGAGCAGTCGACTGGATCCGCCCGCCCACCACAGCGCTCGACGGCACCTCGGCACCGTTGTACCGCTGGTTCCCGTCCGCCACCCTCAACACGAGCTACAACGCACTCGACCGGCACGTCGATGCGGGGCGCGGCGACCAGCCGGCGCTGGTCTACGACTCCGCGATGCTGGGCATCAGCCGCAGCTACACCTATGCCGAGTTGCGCGATGAGGTCGCAGTCTTCGCAGGGGTGCTCGCCGGTCTCGGCGTCGGCAAGGGGGACCGGGTCCTCGTGTACCTGCCGATGATCCCCGAGGCCGTCATCGCCATGCTCGCCGCCGCCCGGCTCGGCGCCATCCACTCCGTGGTGTTCGGGGGATTCGCGCCCGCGGAACTGGCGTCCCGAATCCGTGACGCGCAGCCCGCTGCCGTCGTCACCGCGTCGGGCGGCCTCGAACCCGGGCGGCGCGTCGAATACCTGCCCGCGGTCCGGGAGGCCCTCGCGCTCGCGGACCGCGCCGATATGCCCGTCGTGGTGAAGCATCGCGATGGTTTCGAGCACGGCGTCCCCGCTGCTGCGAACGACCACACAAGCGCTGGGACGCACTGGGTGGACTGGGACGACGCGATGTCCGCCGCCGTCGCCGTCGCCCCGGTCGAAGTGGCTGCGACGGATCCGCTCTACATCCTGTACACGTCGGGCACCACCGGCTCACCCAAGGGCGTGGTGCGTGACAACGGCGGCCACGCCGTCGCACTCACCTGGTCGATGCAGGGTATCTACGGAATCGGTCCGGGTGACGTCATGCTGACGGCGTCCGACGTCGGCTGGGTGGTCGGGCACTCCTACATCGTCTACGGCCCGCTCCTGGCGGGTGCGACAACGGTCCTGTACGAGGGGAAACCGGTGGGCACTCCCGACGCCGGAGCCTTCGGGAGGTTGATCGAGCAGCACCGCGTGAAGGTGCTCTTCACGGCGCCAACGGCCCTGCGCGCCATCCGGCGGGCCGACCCCGAGGGTTCTGCCGTACGCGAATACGATCTCTCGTCGCTGGTGACACTCTTCTCTGCCGGCGAGCGGCTCGACACCGGCACCTCCGCCTGGATCGGCGACGTCCTCGGCGTTCCCGTCGTCGACAACTGGTGGCAGACCGAGACAGGTTGGCCCATCTGCGCCAACCCGCGCGGACTTGGCGGGATCGAGCTGAAGCCCGGATCGCCCTCGCTGCCCTCGCCGGGATTCGACGTCGTCATCCTCGGTCAGGATGGGCGCCCGGTTCCGGCGGGTGAAGAGGGAAGCATCGCACTCCGGCTCCCGCTGCCGCCTGGCACCCTCACGACGCTGTGGGGGAGCGATGAACGGTATCAGGATTCCTATCTCAGCGCGTTCGAGGGCTACTACACCAGCGGCGACTCGGGCTACGTGGACGCCGACGGCTATGTCTTCGTGATGGGACGGACCGACGACGTCATCAACGTGGCCGGGCACCGGCTGTCCACGGGGGCGATCGAACAGGTCATAGCCCAGCATGCCGCCGTTGCGGAGTGCGCAGTCCTCGGATTGCACGATCCCGTGAAGGGCCAGAGGGCCAGCGGCTATGTGGTGCTCAAGTCAGGAGTCACCATCGACCCGGCGTCGCTCGAGGCGGAGCTGGTGCACATGGTGCGCACGACCATAGGTCCCGTCGCGGACTTCAAGTCGGCCGTCGTGGTCGACGCACTACCGAAGACCCGCTCGGGCAAGATCCTCAGGAAGACGATGCGCCAGATGGCCGCGGGCGAGGAGTACACCGTGCCGTCCACCATCGAGGACCCGTCCGTGCTCGAGGCGCTGGCTCCGCTGCTACGACCGGTGTCGCACGGCTGAGTCCGAGTGGCACCGGCCCTAGCGGTCCGTCGGGCTCCGCGCCCAGCTGTATTCGAACTCCGGTCGCCCCCGCGTGCCGTACCTGGACGTTCGCAGGACCGACTGCTGATCCGCGAGATGTTCGAGGTAGCGCCGCGCGGTGACCCGCGACATGGACAGCGCCTCCGAGACCTCGATGGCCGAGGTGGGGGCGTGGAGCTCCTTGAGGAGTCCGGAGACCGCGCGCAGCGTCTCGGCCGACAGGCCCTTCGGCAGGGCGGCGGCCGTCGCGGGCCGGAGAGAGGCGAAGGCCTGGTCCACCTCCGCCTGCGTCGTCGCTGATGCCTGCTCCACCAGGCTCTGACGGAAGTCCTGGTAGGCACCGAGCTTCTCGCTGAAGGCCGAATAGGTGAAGGGCTTGATGAGGTACTGCACGATCCCGGAGGAGATGGCCGCTCGGACCACCTGCAGGTCCCGCACAGCCGTGATGGCGATGATGTCGAGCGGAAGGCCGAGCCCGCGGACGCGACGGATGATGTCGAGACCGTGCGCGTCGGGAAGGTTCATGTCGAGCAGCATGAGGTCGACAGGGGTCTCGGTCCGGCTCGTCAGTTCGCCGGCGAGCTGGAGGAAGGCCGCGAGTTCGGCGCCACTCCGGGCCACACCAGCCAGTTCGAAGCCCGCCAGACGGCGGATGTACTCGGCGTGTGCGTCCGCGGCGACCGGGTCGTCCTCAACGACCAGGACGCGGATGGCGCTCATGTGCCGGCCCCGCCGTCCGCCGCCTGCAGTTCGGTGGGGCCCGCCGCTCCGGTCCTGGCTGCGGCGGCATCCGCCCGGGCAGGAGCACCCGAACGTTCCGGAGCAGGGTAGGGCAGGTGGACCGAGAACCGTGCGCCGCCGTCATCAGTGTCCGTGACGTCCAGGGCGCCGCCGAAACGCTGGACCGCCTGACGGACGAGGGCCAGGCCGACGCCGCGACCGCCGCCCTTCGCGTCCTTGGTGGTGTAGCCGAACTCGAAGACCTTCGCCTTCTCGGAGTCGGGCAGACCGTTGCCGCTGTCCTCCACGACGATCTCCAGGCGGGGTGCGCCGGTCTCCGGCGCCACGCGCCGCACGGTCAGGAGGACCCGTGGCTCCTCTGACACCGCAGCTTCGTCGAAGGCGTTGTCGAGGAGGTTACCGATGATCGTGACGAGGTCCACGGGGTTCAACGACCCGGCCTGCGCATCGGGGGAGACGGTCGACGTCAGTTCGATGCCGCGCTCGTGCGCCTGCGCGGCCTTGCCCAGGAGGAGGGCGGCGATGAAGGGCTCGTCGACGGCGCGGACCACCTCGTCGGTGAGTCGTTGTGACTGCTGCAGATCCCTCGTCGCGAAATCGAGGGCGTCCGCACTCCTGCCGAGCTCCACCAGGGACACGATGGTGTGCAGGCGATTGGCATGCTCGTGGGTCTGCGAGCGCAGCGCATCGGTCAGCGTGCGCATCGTCTCCACCTGTCCGGTCAGCGCCTTGATCTCGGTATGGTCGCGCAGGGTGGTCACGGTACCGAGCGCGGCCTGGGGGTGGACACCGCGGCCCGCGGCAGTCGACGGGACGGCGGGCTCCTGGTTCACCACGAGGACGCGGCTGTCGGTGAGGTGTACCTCGTCGTGCGCGGGACGGCCCGAGGCAAGCAGTTCACGCAGCGACGGCGGAACCCCGAGGTGCGACGCCGGTACGGGCTTCTGCGTGTTGTCGAGCCCGAGGAGGCGTGCGGCCTGATCGTTGTAGAGGACGAGTCGCCCGTCGGCATCCGTCAGGAGTAGCCCTTCACGGACGGAGTGGAGGACGGCATCGTAGAAGACGAAGGTGCGCGACAGTTCTGCCGGGCCCATGCCGAGCGTGGCATTCCGGAGCCGTCGGCTCAGCAGGAAGGAGGCGAGCGCACCCAGCACCAGGGCGCCGAGGGCGATGGAAGCGACGAGGGGCAGCTGCGCGTTGCGCGCGATGGCTGCCCGATCCACCGTGATGCCCGCCGCCACCATCGCGCGCACGGTGCCGCTGTCGTCGACCACCGGGACGATCGAGCGGATCGAGGGACCGAGGGTCCCCGCGTAGGTCTCGATCTGCGTCCGCCCGGCGAGGGCTTCGGAGACCGACCCGATATAGGGTTTCCCGATTTGCTCCGGGTTCCGGTGTGTGAAACGCGTGCGGTCGGGCGCCATGATCGTGATGAAATCGACTCCGAGCCGGTCCATCACCGTGACCGCGTACGGCTGGAGGGTGGACGTCGGGTCAGGTCCCTCGACCGCCTCGAGTACCGCCGGCTCGAGCGCGATGGCAGTGGAGACCGCGACCATGCGCTCGGCTGTCGCGTCATTGACTCCCTGGGCGGCATCCACGTACAGGATCACGGACAGCGACGCCGAGAGCACCAGGATGAACACGAGCTGAGCCAGGAAGAACTGCCGGGCGAGGCTCCATCGACTCACGCCGTGATCCTGCTCCTTCCGGGCTTGCCGGCTTTCGCCGGGGATGGGCGGCCGGGGCCACACCGAGCCACGACCAGTATGAACTCAATCGTGATCGGGATCACTCCCGGTGCAATGATGAAGGGGAAACACCCAACACTACGCTTTCCTGGTGAGACCCGCAGTCGGAGAACGACCTCCGGCCGACGGCGCTGCCGGGCGGCCGACCACCTAGGGAGAACCTCATGGCTATGGCGCCATCGCGGTCCGACAGCGGATCTGCACAACCACGCAAGAGGGTCGACAAAACCCACTTCCTCTACATCGCGGTGATCGCGGCGGTGATCCTCGGGGCCATCCTCGGCCTCGCGGCGCCCGAATTCGCCAAGGCCCTCAAGCCGCTCGGGACCGGGTTCATCAACCTCATCAAGATGATGATCGCCCCGATCATCTTCTGCACCATCGTGCTGGGCGTCGGGTCCATCGCGAAAGCTGCGACGGTGGGCAAGGTTGGCGGCCTCGCCCTCGCCTACTTCATGATCATGTCGACCTTCGCGCTCGCCATCGGTCTCGTGGTCGGCAACCTCATCAACCCGGGCGAAGGCCTGGACATCTCGTCGTCGACGTACGAACTCCCCGCTACCGCTGAGGGCGCACCCGAGGGCACGGTCGGCTTCCTGCTGAGCATCATCCCGACCACGCTGCTGTCCGCCCTGACGGGCCCCAGCATCCTGCAGACACTGTTCGTCGCACTGCTCGTCGGCTTCGCGCTCCAGAAGATGGGCTCCGCCGGCAAGCCGGTGCTCCGCGGTATCGGCCACATCCAGGCGCTCGTGTTCCGCATCCTCATCATGATCATGTGGCTGGCACCCATCGGAGCGTTCGGTGCCATCGCAGCCGTCGTCGGTGAGACCGGCGTGCAGGCCATCATCAGCATGGCGACCCTCATGATCGCGTTCTACATCACCTGCGCCCTCTTCATCGTGGTCATCCTCGGCGGGCTCCTGAAGATCGTGACCGGCGTCAACATCTTCAAGCTGATGAAGTACTTGGGCCGGGAGTACCTGCTGATCTTCAGCACCTCCTCCTCCGAGGCGGCACTGCCCCGCCTGATCGCGAAGATGGAGCACGTCGGTGTCTCCAAGCCCGTCGTCGGTGTGACCGTCCCCACGGGCTACTCTTTCAACCTCGACGGCACCGCGATCTACCTCACCATGGCGGCCCTCTTCGTCGCGGAGGCGCTCGGCAAGCCGCTGGCCCTCGGTGAGCAGATCTCCCTGCTGGTCTTCATGATCATCGCCTCGAAGGGTGCTGCAGGCGTCACGGGTGCCGGTCTGGCGACCCTCGCCGGCGGCCTGCAGTCGCACCGCCCCGACCTCGTCGACGGTGTCGGCCTGATCGTCGGCATCGACCGCTTCATGTCCGAGGCCCGTGCACTGACGAACTTCACCGGGAACGCCGTGGCCACGGTGCTCATCGGCACTTGGACCAAGGAGATCGACCGGGCCCGCGTGGACGAGGTCCTCGAGGGACGACTTCCCTTCGACGAGGCCACGATGACCACGGATCACCGCTTCGAGAACGACGACGTCGAGGTCGACAGCGCCGACGGGATCGACGTCGAGGAGGGCGCTGCTGTCCGGACGGACGCTGCAGTGCGCGGAACAACGTCCCGCTGATCAGCACCTGACACCGGGCCACCAGCCCGGGTCGTGAACGACGGCGATGGCCCGGATTGATTCCGGACCATCGCCGTCGTTGTTCTGGAGCACGTCCGATGCAGGGCCGGGAGCGTCGAACGGTCCGCGGAGAGGTGCATCCAGGCGAAGGTTAGACCTCAGCTTGAGGATCAAGGCTCGCGGCCGAACGGTGCCGGCCTTTCCGGCCGTTGCCGCTGGCGTTGTACGGTTGACCAAGAGAAATGCCGCCTGGATCCCGATTCCCGGCCGGCCCGCACCGATTCTGATGGAAGCGTGGATACAAACGTGAGTAGTGAACAGGGTTCCGCAACTCTGCCCGGCGCAGCGGACGCGGGACTCGGCCCGACCGGCCGCCCGGTAACGGAGTTCCCTGAACCCCGGGTCCTTGAATCGCACGGCCCGGCCAGGGTCATCGCGATGGTCAACCAGAAGGGCGGGGTCGGCAAGACGACGTCGACCATCAACCTGGGCGCCGCGCTCGCCGAAGCGGGACGTAAGGTCCTGCTGGTGGATTTCGATCCGCAGGGAGCGCTGTCCGCAGGGCTCGGAACGAACCCACATGAGCTCGACGTCACGGTGTACAACGTCCTGATGGATCGCAAGGTCACCATCCACGACGCGATCCAGCACACCGCGATCGATAATATCGACCTCCTGCCGGCGAACATCGACCTCTCCGCCGCCGAGGTCCAGCTGGTGAACGAGGTGGCGCGTGAGCAGGTGCTCGACCGGGCACTGCGGAAGGTGTCGGACGACTACGACGTCATCCTCATCGACTGCCAGCCCTCCCTCGGACTCCTGACGGTCAACGCCCTCACAGCGGCGCATGGCGTCATCATCCCGCTCATCTGCGAATTCTTCGCCCTGCGGGCCGTGGCCCTGCTGGTCGAGACGATCGAGAAGGTCCAGGACCGCCTCAACCCGCGGCTCCAGATCGACGGCGTGCTCGCCACCATGTACGACGCGCGGACGCTGCACAGCCGGGAGGTGATAGCGCGCCTCGTGGAGGCCTTCGGTGACAAGGTGTTCGAGACGGTCATCAAGCGCACCATCAAGTTCGCGGATGCAACGGTGGCCGCCGAGCCCATCACGACCTATGCGGCCAACCACTCGGGCGCCGACGCCTATCGCAGGCTCGCCAAGGAGCTCATAGCCAGGGGCGGAGCACCCTAGTGCCGGCCTATGTCGGGTCCGCCCAGGCCCGGTAGGTGGCAACCATCGCGCCCACAACGGAGAAGACTGTCTTCGAGGTGCGGCTGACCAATTTCAGCGGACCGTTCGACCTGCTCCTGAACCTCATTTCCCGGCGTGAACTCGATATCACCGAGATCGCCCTGGCGGAGGTGACGGATGAGTTCATCGCACACATCCGGCGCATCCAGGCAGCCGAAGGAGAATGGAAGCTCGACGAGGCCAGCGAGTTCCTCGTGGTCGCAGCTACGCTCCTGGATCTGAAAGCCGCTCGCCTCCTGCCGGCCGGAGCAGTCGAGGACGAGGAGGACATCGCGCTCCTCGAGGCCCGCGACCTCCTGTTCGCGCGGCTCCTGCAATACAGGGCGTTCAAGGAGATGGCGCGGCACCTCGCGGAACGATTCGAGATGGAGGACGCACGTCATCCTCGGAATGCTCCCCTCGAGCCGCAGTTCTCACGCCTGCTTCCGGAGCTTCTCTGGAAGCATTCACCCGAGGAGTTCGCAGCGCTCGCAGCGAAGATACTGTCACCGCGCCAGGAGAAGCCGGCCAAGGTCAGCATCGAGCACCTGCACGCGCCGCCTGTGAGCGTGCGGGACCAGGCGCTGGTCCTCCAGAACCTGTTGCTCGCCCGGGGGCCGTTGTCCTTCCGGCAACTAACCGAGGACGCCGACAGCCGACTGCTGCTGGTCGTCCGGTTCCTCGCGCTGCTCGACTTGTTCCGGGACGGTGCCATCTCCTTCGAACAGGCGGCGCCGCTGTCCGAGTTGGTGGTCCGCTGGAGTGCGGGAGAGCTCAGCCGGCCTGCCGACAGGCTGACGGGCGATGTCGAGGGTGGTGGGATCCCTGAGGACGGCGCGAGGCGCTCGGTTCCCGGGAGGATCCAGCGGAACGGTCTGGAGGTAGCGCGGTATGGATGAGGCGATGCCACCCTCCGGGGGTGAGCGCAGCTCCCGCATCGAGGACCTGCCCGGTGGGATCCGGGCCGCCATCGAGGCGATCCTCGTGGTGGCAGACCGCCCGGTCACGGACGAACAGGTAGCTGCGGTCCTCGATCGGCCGACGGCCCTGGTGCACTCGGTCCTCGTGGACCTGCAGCGTGAGTACGACGGCTATACTGGGTTAGGCCTCCAGAGCACCGAGCCACCTGCGCCGCGCGGTTTCGAACTCAGGAACATCGCCGGCGGGTGGCGCATCTTCTCCCGGACGCAGTTCGCATCCGTTGTCGCCGACTTCGTGCTCGATGGCCAATCTGCCCGGCTTTCACAGGCAGCACTCGAGACTCTGGCGGTCATCGCATACCGCCAACCTGTCTCCCGTGCCCGGGTTTCTGCAATTCGGGGCGTCAACGTCGATTCCGTGGTCCGCACGCTGCTTCAGCGTGGACTGGTTGTCGAGATGGAGACCGATCCCGAGACCGGCGCGGTTCTTTATGGGACCACCACCCTCTTTCTGGAAAGATTGGGGCTGGGCAGCGTCACCGAATTGCCCCGGATCGCTCCCCACCTACCGGGCCTCGAGAGCCTTGGGGAGTATGACGAAACGACGTATTGAGCATGACCTACACGAAGGACTTTCCACATGACACAGCAGCCAGGATCCGGTTCCGGACGCAATACGCCGCGCCGCGGCGGGTCTGCCGGACGCCCATCCGACGCTGACCGTGCCCGGAAGTCCTCGCCGCGAGGCGCTCCGTCGCAGGGCGCCGGCCGTTCCGGTGAGGGTCGTCCGTCCCAGGCGCGCGATGAGCGTGGCGCCGGCCGCTCGGGTGAGGGCCGTCCGTTCCAGGGGCGCGATGAGCGTGGCGCCGGCCGTTCCGGCGAGGGTCGTCCCAGTGCCGGCCGTTCCGGTGAGGGCCGTCCGTTCCAGGGGCGCGATGAGCGTGGCGCCGGCCGTTCCGGCGAGGGTCGTCCCAGTGCCGGCCGCTCCGGTGAGGGCCGTCCGTTCCAGGGGCGCGATGAGCGTGGCGCCGGCCGCTCCGGCGAGGGCCGTCCCAGTGCCGGCCGCTCCGGTGAGGGCCGTCCGCAGGGCAGTGGCGAGCGTCGTGAGTCAGCCGATGGCCGCGCCCGTTCTGCTGCAGGCCGCCCGTCGGCAGGAACGCCGTCGAGCCGCTTCGGCGCGAAGGCCGGAGGGCGTGCGGCAAGCAAGCCCGGCCGTCCGGGTGCCCGCTCCGGGCAGGACGGTGCCGCACGCCAGAAGCTCGCAGGCGCCAAGGCCTTCGGGCGGGAGCGCTTCGGACAGAACCTCGGTCCTGTGCGTACGGCGAAGCCCAAGCGTGCCAGCCGTCCCGCGGACGAGATCGATGTGCACAACCCCGAGGGCGTGCGCCTGCAGAAGGTGATGGCCCTCGCCGGCGTCGCGTCCCGCCGCATCTGCGAGGAGATGATCCTCGACGGTCGCGTGGAGGTCGATGGCACCGTCGTGACGGAACTCGGCGTACGGGTCGATCCCGAGCAGGCAGCCATCCATGTGGACGGAATCCGGCTCCAGCTGAACGAGCACCTCAAGTACTACGTCTTCAACAAGCCCCGCGGCGTCGTCTCCACCATGGAGGATCCCGAGGGTCGTCGCTGCATCAGCGATTTCCTCAAGAACAAGGACAAGAGCGAGCGGCTCTTCCACGTCGGGCGGCTCGACGCCGAGACCGAGGGCCTGCTCCTGCTGACCAACGACGGTGAGCTGACCAACAGGTTGACGCACCCGTCCTACGAGGTTCCGAAGACCTACCTCGTCCAGGTCCGCGGGCCCATGGCCCAGGGTATCGGCGCCCAGATGAAGGAGGGCATCGAGCTCGAGGACGGCATCGCGCAGGTGGACTCCTTCAAGCTCGTCGACTCGACCCCCGGACACGTCCTCGTCGAAGTCGTCCTTCACTCCGGCCGCAACCGTGTCGTCCGGCGCCTGTTCGACGCCGTCGGGCACCCCGTCGAGCGACTTGTCCGCATCCAGGTGGGCCCCATCCGCGTCGGGGACCAGCGCCAGGGCAGCATCCGCGTGCTCGGACGCCAGGAGGTCGGGCACCTGCTGGCATCGGTGGGCCTCTAGCAGATGGTCATGCGCGCGGAACAGGGAACGCATCTCGCCGGTCCCGTCCTGATCGTGGGGGCGGGCCTGCTGGGCGCGAGCATCGGGCTGGGCCTTCGGGCCCGCGGGCTCGATGTCGTCCTGTCCGACAGCTCGCCGTCCACGGAGGCGGTGGCCCGTGACATCGGCGCGGGTCGACTGTACTCGGACGTCGAGATCGCGGGGGAGGGCATGTCGCCGGAGCTGGTCGTCGTGGCCACTCCGCCCGACGTCACCGCCCGGGTCATCGCCGAGGCACTGCTGGCACACCCGGACGCCGTCGTCGTCGACATCTGCAGTGTGAAGGAAGCGATCCTCCGCGAACTCGCCGGAATGCCCGGCGTGGCCGGGCACCTGTCCCGCTACGTCGGCACGCATCCGATGGCCGGCCGCGAAAAATCCGGTCCCGTCGCGGCACGTGCCGAACTGTTCATCGGAGCTCCCTGGGTGCTGTGCGCCCATGCAGGAAGCGCGCCGGACGCCGTCCTTCGCGCCGAATCGCTCGCCGTCGACCTCGGTGCGGTGCCTGCGCGGATGACCGCCGAGGAGCACGACGGCGCCGTCGCCCTGATCTCGCACCTCCCGCAGGTCGTCTCCTCACTGGTGGCGAGCCGCCTGCAGGACTCGCCCGTGCAGGCGCTCGCCCTCGCAGGCAACGGACTGCGGGATGTCACCCGCATCGCGGCAAGTGATCCGCGCCTGTGGGTGCAGATCCTCTCGGCGAACGCGGGCCGCCTCGTCGACATCCTGTACGGGGTGCGCGAGGACCTCAACCGCCTGATCACCACGCTGGAGGATCCGCTGGCAGGCGGAGCGCGACTCGACATGGCGCAGCTGATGACGGAGGGGAATGCGGGCCAGGCACGCGTGCCGGGCAAGCACGGGACACCGCCGGACTCCTTCGCGCGGCTCACCGTCCTCGTCGACGACGTACCAGGACAGATAGCGAAACTCCTCACGGAGATCGGGCATACCGACATCAACGTCGAGGATTTCCGGCTGGAACACTCGCCCGGACGTCAGGTCGGCCTTGCGGAGCTATCGGTCCTGCCGGGCAGGCGACAGGAATTGACGGAGTCCCTCACGCAGCGGGGCTGGAAGGTAGTGCAGTGACCCGGATATCAGCAGACAGCACACCGACGACCGACGCCACCCGGACAGCAGGGGCGGCGAGTCCGTACGCCGGGTTCCGCCTCGGCAAGTCCCTCGTGGTGGCCATCGACGGGCCGTCCGGGTCGGGGAAGTCGAGCGTCAGCCGCGAAGTCGCCCGCCGACTCCGCGCCGCGTACCTGGACACCGGTGCAATGTATCGGGCCGTCACCCTGCACTGCATCGCCTCCGGCATCGACCTGCAGGAAGGCTCCGCGGTAGAGGCCGCGGCACGCGACATCGAGCTGTTCATCAGCACCAGCCCGGACCGGGAGTCCGTGACCATCTCGGGCGATGACGTCACGGCTGCCATCCGCGAGCCGGAGGTTTCCTCGGCCGTCAGCGCAGTCGCGACGACCATGGGCGCGCGGGCAGAATTGATCCGTCGCCAGCGAGCACTGATCGCCGGAGCGGGGCACCGCATCGTGGCAGAGGGACGCGACATCACCACCGTCGTCGCCCCGGACGCCGAGGTGCGCATCCTCCTCACGGCCAGCGAGGAGGCCAGGCTGCGTCGCCGGGGAGATCAGCTCGGGGGGACGCAATCGGAGGTCCAGTTGAAGCAGCAGGTCATCGATCGTGACGCCAAGGATTCGACCGTGGTGAATTTCCGTCAGGCAGCCGATGGCGTGGTCACGCTCGACTCCTCCGACCTCGATTTCGAACAAACCGTTTCGGCCGTCCTCGACGTCGTGCGGACCGTGGCGCACTAACCGGCGCCCGCACCAAACTCTCCGGGCTCGCGCCCACCAGGATTACCGTCGGGAGACGGTGAACACCAACCGAAGGAACTAACGATGAGCGAGAACCTTTCGCCGAACGCGACGGACCAGGGCACCGGGCCCGACGAGTACTTCGAGCCGAGCGGCGAGGACCAGGTCAGCGAACTGCTCGACACCCTCGACGACGCCGAGGCGGAGCAGCGCGCCGCGTCGCTGCGGGCCGGCCTCGAGGACTACGAGCTCGACGACGAGGACGCCGCGCTCCTTGCCCGTCAGGACGAGGATTACGACGACGAGGCGGAGGGCCGGCTGAACCCTGTCCTCGCCATCGTCGGGCGTCCCAACGTCGGCAAGTCGACCCTGGTCAACCGTATTCTCGGGCGCCGGGAGGCAGTCGTCGAGGACACACCCGGTGTCACGCGCGACCGCGTGTCCTATCCCGCCCAGTGGACCGGCCGCAACTTCACCCTCGTGGACACCGGCGGCTGGGAGCAGGACGCGAAGGGCATCAACGCCCGCGTCGCCGACCAGGCCGAGATCGCCGTCGACATGGCGGACGCCGTGTTGCTCGTCGTCGATGCGACCGTCGGAGCCACGGCCACCGACGAGGCCGTGGTGCGCATGCTGCGCCGCAAGAAGAAGCCCGTCATCCTGGTCGCCAACAAGGTCGACGACATCCAGAACGAGGCCGACGCCTCCGTCCTGTGGGGCCTCGGGTTCGGTCAGCCCTGGCCGGTCTCGGCACTGCACGGGCGCGGTACCGGCGACATGCTGGACAAGGTCATCGAGATCCTTCCCATGTTCTCTGAGCACGGCGGCATCGAGCGTTCCGGCGGACCACGCCGGGTGGCCCTCATCGGTCGCCCCAACGTGGGCAAGTCATCCCTGCTGAACAAGCTGGCCGGCACCGATCGCGTCGTCGTCGACCCGCTGGCCGGTACCACGCGCGATCCTGTCGACGAGATGATCGAGCTCGGTGGGCGTACGTGGCGGTTCGTCGATACCGCCGGCATCCGCCGCCGCGTGCATATGCAGCAGGGCGCGGACTTCTACGCATCACTGCGCACGCAGTCGGCGCTCGAGAAGGCGGAGGTGGCCGTCGTGCTCCTTGCCGTCGACGAGGTGATGAGCGAGCAGGACGTGCGCATCCTCAACATGGCCATCGAATCGGGCCGTTCGATCGTGCTGGCCTTCAACAAGTGGGACCTGCTCGACGACGAGCGCCGCCGCTACCTCGAGCGTGAGATCGAACAGGACCTCGCACACGTCGACTGGGCTCCCCGCGTCAACATCTCGGCCCTGACCGGCTGGCACAAGGACCGCCTGGTACCCGCGCTGGACATCGCGCTCGAATCCTGGGATCGCCGTATCCCCACGGGGCGCCTCAACGCGTTCCTGGGTGAGCTCGTCGCAGCACACCCTCACCCCGTGCGCGGTGGCAAGCAGCCTCGCATCCTCTTCGGGACGCAGGCCTCGAGCCGCCCGCCCAAGTTCGTCCTGTTCACCACGGGGTTCCTCGACCCGGGTTACCGCCGCTTCATCACGCGTCGGCTGCGCGAGACCTTCGGCTTCGAGGGCACTCCCATCGAGGTCAGCATGCGGGTCCGCGAGAAGCGCAGCCGCAAGCGCTGACGCCGTCCGATGTGCTGATCCACCCCGGTCATGATGTATCGTTATCCGAGTGGTTTGGCCTGCTGGACAGGCCGATCGGGATGTGGCGCAGCTTGGTAGCGCACTTGACTGGGGGTCAAGGGGTCGCAGGTTCAAATCCTGTCATCCCGACACTGCAGGGCCCGTTTCCGCCGGCTTTCGAGCCGGAGGAGACGGGCTTTTTGCATGGTCTGCCGAGCTTTCGCGGATGCAGCGGAACGATGGGTGGAAGGCTCGTCACCCGTGGCCGGGATATGCCTATACTCGACCAGTACCCGTCCCGGGCGGCCGTTCCAGCCGCCGATGCACCCCGCGCGTTCGAAAGGCGACCATGAGCAACATTCCCGATGGCCTGTACTACACCGCGGAGCACGAGTGGGTCAGTGAGCTCGCCGTCAACGGTACGGTGCGGGTCGGCATCACCGACTTCGCCCAGGACGCCCTCGGCGACGTCGTCTACGTGCAGATGCCCGAGGCCGGCACCGCGGTCACCGGTTCCGACGTCATCGGTGAGGTCGAGTCGACCAAGAGCGTCAGCGACATCTACGCCCCCGTCACGGGTCAGGTCGTCGCGCGCAACGAGTCGCTCGACGACGATCCCTCCCTGATCAACACCGACCCCTACGGCGAGGGCTGGTTGCTGGAGATCAAGGTCTCGGACCCTTCCGTAGTACAGGGCCTGCTGAGTTCAGCCGATTACTCCCAGCAGGTAGGCTAGAACCACCCGGCGAAGGCAGCAGGGGCGGAGCGGCTCAGCGCGACCAGCCGTTCCACGCAGTAGGGGAGGAAAGTTCGATGGTACCCAACGTGAACCCAGCCGTGAATGGAGAAGAGCCGCACATGACGTCTCCTGAGACAACGACGATCGGTCTGCCGCCATACGTCGCCACGACTGAGCTGGAACGAAATCTGACGCGCGAGGAGCAGGCTTCTGTAGCGGCCCTTCCCGACGGCTCCGCTCTCCTGATCGCCCACTCCGGCCCGAACGCCGGGGCGCGGTTCCTGCTGGATGAAGACATCACGAAGGCAGGGCGCCACCCCAACGCGGACATCTTCCTCGATGATGTGACGGTATCCCGCCAGCACGCCGAGTTCCGCCGCAGCGACAGTGGTTTCGTGGTCGTCGATACCCGAAGCCTCAACGGCACGTACGTCAACAACGATCGTGTGGACAGCGTGGCACTGCGCAACGGCAACGAAGTGCAGATCGGCAAGTTCCGCCTGACGTTCTATGCGGCACGGACCGTCCCTGGCCAGACCGCGCAGCGCACGACAGCGCAGGCCTAGTCCGCTTCATGCCTGTCTCCCAACCCGCTCCCCGGCCGGCCGGTCTCCTCTCCGGTCATTCCGGTGCCGGTGTCCTGACCATCGGTGAGTTGCTGCGCGAATTGTCCGGGGAGTTCCCTCAGGTCACAGCGTCGAAGATCCGCTTCCTGGAGGAAAAGGGCCTCATCTCCCCGCAAAGGACGCGCGCCGGATACCGGAAGTACACAGCGCACGACGTCGAGCGCCTGCGCTTCGTGCTCGCTCTCCAGCGCGACCAGTATCTTCCCCTCAAGGTCATCAAGGATTACGTCGACGCCATCGATCGCGGTGAGCGACCGGACTCGCTCCCCGGCGGCATGACGCTCTCGCCGCGGGTCGTCTCCGACCAGCTGTCGAGGGAACTGAGCGCGCATGCCCGTCGACTCACCGCCGAGACGCTGGCCGCCGAGGCCGGAGCACCGCGCCGCTTCGTCGACGACCTAGTGAGCTTCGGACTCATCGCTGCCGTCGACAACCGGTTCGACGAGCACGCCCTCAAGATCACCAGAGCCTGTGTCCAGCTCGAGAGCCACGGTATCGAACCCCGTCACCTGAGGCCGTTCCGCGCAGCCGCCGACCGCGAACTGGGTCTTGTCGAGCGCGTCGTGGCACCCCTGGCTTCCCGGAAGGACGTCGCGTCCAAGGCTCGGGCCGCTGAGACTGCGCGTGAGATCAGTGAACTCTGCCTGGGCCTGCACAGCGCCCTCGTACATAGCCATATAGCCCGCATGGACAGTTAGGCGGCGTCCCCGTGATCGAAGTAGAAGTGGTGGGCGTACGGATCGAACTGCCCTCGAACCAGCCGTTGGTCCTCCTACGCGAATCGTCGGGAGAGCGGCACCTACCGATCTGGATCGGCGCCCCGGAGGCCAGTGCCATCGCCTTCGTGCAGCAGGGAATAGTACCGCCACGACCCATGACGCATGACCTGCTGGTCGACGTCGTCGCTGCTGTGGGCAAGGTCATCAGTGAGGTACGGATCACCTCGGTCGAGGACACCGTGTACCATGCGCAACTCGTGTTCAGTGATGGTGTGACCGTCAGTTCCCGCGCCTCGGACGCTCTGGCCATTGCGCTGCGTGTCCCGTGTCCCATCTACTGCGCCGACGACGTGATGGCAGTGGCCGGCGTCGAGATTGCCGACGCTGATGCCGATGACGCAGAAGACGGCGACACGGAGGAGACGGCCGAGAAGGAGGTCCTCCAGTTCAGGGAGTTCCTCGCCGATGTCGAGCCCGAGGACTTCGAGCGCTAGGCGGAGTTGCGGACACCCATGGGTTCTTCTTCCGGAGTTCCCGGGCGCCGGCTTCGTGTTGGCGGCGAGCCTTCGCCGACACGCCGATTCTTGGGATGCAGCCTCTTTGACCTCGGCCCTTCCGCGATCTAACGTCGAACCATACAGTTCCCATCATGTGTGGGGGACTCGAGGCGCACGTGAGTGCATGTCCTGAGGTTCCTCCCAGAGCATCTTTCCCGGGGACGCTACGAGGAGGCAACACGTGAGTCCGAAGGGTGACGCCGGCAAGGCAAGCAGCCCGGCAGGCGCTGGTGTGCCGGCGAGCGCCCAGGGCTTACTGTTCACGGAAGATCTCCCCGTCCTCGATGAGGATGCCGGCTACCGCGGCCCCACAGCCTGCAAGGCCGCGGGCATCACCTACCGTCAGCTCGACTACTGGGCCCGCACAGGGCTCGTGGAGCCGGCTGTGCGCAGTGCCTCCGGGTCCGGTACGCAGCGGCTCTACGGATTTCGCGACATCCTCGTCCTCAAGGTCGTCAAGCGACTGCTCGACACCGGCGTCTCCCTCCAGCAGATCCGCACTGCTGTTGAGCACCTGCGTGAGCGCGGCGTCGAGGACCTTGCGCAGATCACTCTCATGAGCGACGGCGCCAGTGTGTACGAGTGCACCTCCGCCGACGAGGTCATAGACCTCGTGCAGGGCGGCCAGGGAGTGTTCGGCATCGCAGTGGGGCGTGTCTGGCGTGAAGTGGAAGGCAGCCTCGCGGCCCTCCCGAGCGAACATGCACTGGAACAGGATTTCCCGGGCGACGAGCTCAGCAAGCGCCGGGCCACCCGCAAGATCAGCTAACGCTACCAGCGGCCCGGGCGATTCCTCACCGGGCAGGAGCGATCTCGACAACGTGTGCCGTTACCTCATCGAAGCACTTGATGAGGGCGGCATGGTCGTATGTGGGTCAGCGTCGAGCGCCGCGGCTCCGCATCCTTCCGGAATCCATGACACCTCTCAGCAGCTCATCGAAGTAGCCCGCTGCCTGCCGGGCGGATTCTCCCGGCCAGTGATGCACCGAGTGGGCTGCGCCCTGGATCTGCTGCCAGTTCGCCTGCTCCGGAATGGTTGGACTGAGGAGGAGGTCTCCGAACATCTGCTTCATCTCTCCGAGCCGGAATGCGTGCTCGTGGGAGGTCGCGCGAACGCGGTTCGCGACGATGCCCGCAGTGTGCAGGTCAGGGGCGAACTCACGGCGGAAGAGTTCGAGGGCACGCATCGTTCGTTCCGTGCCTGCTACCGAGAAGAGGGCGGGCTCGGCCACGAGGACCACCTTGTTGCTCGCGGTCCACGCGATGCGGGTGAGTCCGTTCAGTGAGGGCGGGCAATCGATGAGGACGAGGCTGTAGCCCTTGACCCGCGACAGGAGCGTGGTCAGTCGTCGTTGATCACGTCGACCGAGATCCGGCCGGTCGTAGATGCCGGAGTACGCCGACCCCATGGCCACATCGAGCGTCGATGTCGAAGGACCCGACAGCTTCGCGGCGGTCGCCACCCAGCCGGCAGGGACGGTGTTGGCTCCCAGATCGCCGCGCCGCGCGTCCTTGAGGAGGCGCCCGACGTCGATCTGGTCCGACGGTCTGACGCCGAGCCCGGTGGTCACATCAGCGTGAGGATCGAGGTCGACGACGAGGGTGGGGATGCCCGCTGCCAGCGCGGCCGAAGCCAGCCCCAGAGTGACCGACGTCTTGCCCACGCCGCCTTTGAGACTGCTGATGCTCACTACCTGCACGTGTTGAACCCATACCTGTCTGTGACCGCCGCCGGAGCAGGCGGATGTCCGATTGATCCCCGACCAATCATAGGGGAGAAGCGCCCGGACTCCCGGGACGGCGCTGCCGTGCTCGTCGTGATGGAGGGCGGAGAAGCACAGCGACCTGCGCAGAGGACTCCGGCCGGCCGCCGGGTAGGATCATGCCAGCGTGAAGGACCCAACCGGCAAGGATGCAGGAGTGCGATGTTCTCGAAGATTCTGGTAGCTAACCGCGGCGAGATCGCGATTCGGGCTTTTCGGGCTTGTCATGAGGTGGGAGCGAAGACTGTTGCGGTGTTCCCTCATGAGGACCGGAACTCGATCCACCGGCAAAAAGCCGACGAGGCGTACCTGATCGGTGAGGAGGGACACCCGGTCCGGGCGTATCTGGATATCGAGGAGATCATCCGGGTCGCGGTGGAGTCGGGGTGTGACGCCATTTATCCGGGGTATGGGTTCCTGTCGGAGAACCCCGGGCTGGCGAGGGCTGCGGCCGAGGCGGGCATCACATTCGTGGGCCCGCCGGCGGACGTGCTGGAGCTGGCGGGTAACAAGGTGTTGGCCCTCGACGCTGCAAGGGCCGCGGGTATCCCGGTGTTGGGCTCGTCGCGGCCCAGCGCCGACGTCGAGGAACTGATCGCTGCGGCGGACGAGATCGGTTTCCCGGTGTTCGCGAAGGCTGTTGCCGGTGGTGGTGGCCGTGGGATGCGCCGGGTCGAAACCCGCGAGGCGCTCCCGGAGGCGCTGGAGGCGGCGATGCGGGAGGCGGAGTCCGCGTTCGGGGATCCGACGATGTTCCTGGAGCAGGCGGTGTTGCGGCCTAGGCATATCGAGGTGCAGATCCTCGCGGACGCCGAAGGCAATGTGATGCATCTGTTCGAGCGGGATTGTTCGCTGCAGCGCCGCCACCAGAAAGTCATCGAGATCGCTCCCGCGCCGAACCTGGATGAAGGGATTCGGCAGGCCCTGCATCGGGACGCGGTGAAGTTCGCGACGGCCCTGGGCTATGTGAATGCCGGGACAGTGGAGTTCCTGGTGGACACGGTGGGTGAGCGGGCCGGTCAGCACGTGTTCATCGAGATGAACCCGCGCATCCAGGTCGAGCACACCGTCACCGAGGAAGTCACGGACGTCGACCTCGTCCAGTCGCAGCTGCGGATCGCCGCCGGGGAGACGCTGGCCGATCTGGGACTGAGCCAGGACACGGTGTACCTGCGGGGTGCTGCCCTGCAGTCCCGGATCACCACGGAGGACCCGGCGAACGGATTCCGTCCCGACGTCGGACGGATTTCCGCCTACCGGTCCGCGGGTGGAGCGGGGGTGCGCCTGGATGGCGGGACCGTGTACGCGGGGGCGGAGATCAGTCCGCACTTCGATTCGATGCTGGTCAAGCTCACCTGCCGGGGCCGCGACTACCCGACTGCGGTGACGCGTGCCCGGCGCGCGTTGGCCGAGTTCCGGGTCCGTGGGGTCTCGACGAACATCTCCTTTTTGCAGGCGGTCCTGGATGATCCGGACTTCATCGCCGGGAACGTGGCCACCTCCTTCATCGACGAACGCCCCGAACTGCTCACCGCCCGGGTTCCCGCCGATCGCGGGACGAAGCTGCTCACTTGGCTCGCCGACGTCACGGTGAACCAACCCAATGGTGCCCGGCCGGCGCACCTGGACCCACGGGAGAAACTCCCGGCCCTGCCCGAAGACCAGGCGGACCGGGATGCCGGGCGGGATGCTCGGCGCGATGCTGGGCGGGAGGCCCCGCCGCTTCAGGCAGGTAGCCGGCAGCGGTTGCTGGAGTTGGGTCCGGAGGGTTTCGCGCGGGCCTTGCGGGAACAGACCGCGGTCGCGGTGACGGATACGACATTCCGGGACGCGCACCAGTCTCTGCTGGCGACACGGGTGCGGACCCGCGATCTTGCCGCGGCCGGTGCGAGTGTCTCTGCCCTGACTCCCGGCCTGCTGTCGGTGGAGGCCTGGGGTGGTGCGACGTACGACGTCGCGCTGCGGTTCCTGGGTGAGGACCCGTGGGAGCGCCTGGACGTGCTGCGGCGGGAGGTGCCGAACATCTGCCTGCAGATGCTGCTGCGCGGCCGGAACACCGTCGGCTACACCCCCTACCCCGAGGCCGTCACGACGGCGTTCGTCAAGGAGGCCGCAGCGTCGGGCATCGACATGTTCCGGATCTTCGACGCCCTGAACGACGTGTCGCAGATGGAACCGGCGATCCGCGCGGTCCGGGCCACAGGGACCGCGGTCGCAGAGGTAGCGCTGTGTTACACCTCGGACATGCTGGATCCTGCCGAGAAGCTCTACACCCTGGACTACTACCTGGATCTTGCCCAGCGGATCGTGGATGCCGGCGCGCACATCCTGGCCATCAAGGACATGGCGGGGCTCCTGCGCCCCGCCGCGGCGGCGAAGCTCGTGACCGCCTTGCGGGAACGCTTCGATCTGCCGGTGCACCTGCACACCCATGACACCGCCGGCGGGCAGCTCGCCACCCTGCTGGCGGCCGCCGACGCCGGCGTCGACGCTGTCGACGTCGCCAGCGCAGCCCTGGCCGGAACGACCAGCCAGCCCTCGGCGTCGGCTTTGGTCGCCGCCCTGGCCCACACACCCCGGGACACAGGCCTGGACCTCGGCAGCGTGTGCGCGCTGGAACCCTACTGGGAGGCTGTGCGGCGCATGTACGCCCCGTTCGAGTCCGGGCTCCCCGGACCCACGGGCCGGGTCTACCGGCACGAGATCCCGGGAGGCCAGCTCTCCAACCTCAAGCAGCAGGCCATCGCCCTGGGGTTGGGGGAGCGGTTCGAGGCCATCGAGGACATGTACACCGCGGCCGACAGGATCCTGGGTCGGCTGGTGAAAGTCACACCGTCCTCGAAGGTCGTCGGGGATCTTGCCCTGGCCCTTGTGGGCGCCAATGCCAACCCGAAAGAGTTCGAGGACAACCCGCAGGACTACGACATCCCCGACTCGGTCATCGGGTTCCTCAACGGAGACCTCGGCAACCCGCCCGGTGGCTGGCCCGAGCCCTTCCGCACCAAGGCCCTCCAGGGCAGGGAACTCAAACCCCGCAACGCCGAACTGTCCGCCGATGACGAGAAGAAGCTCGCAGGAACCCCGAAGGAGCGCAGGACGGCACTGAATACCCTGCTGTTCGCCGGACCCACCAAGGATTTCCAGGGTATCCGCGACACCTACGGCGACGTCTCCGTGCTGGGGACCGCGGACTACCTCTACGGACTGCAGCCGGGCACCGAGCACGTCATGGAACTCGAAAAAGGCGTCCGGCTCATCGCCACCCTCGAAGCCGTCGGCGAACCCGACGAGAAGGGTATGCGGACCGTGATGTGCACCCTCAACGGGCAGATGAGACCCGTGAGCGTGCGCGACCGCAGCGTCGACAGCGACGTCAAGGCCGCCGAGAAAGCAGACCCCGGAACCCCCGGCCACATCGCCGCGCCCTTCGCCGGATCCGTCACCATCAACCGCACAGAGGGAGACACCGTCACCGCCGGAGACACCATCGCCACCATCGAAGCCATGAAAATGGAAGCCAACATCACCACACCCATCAACGGAACCATCCAACGCCTCGCCTTCACCGGCACCGCACCAGCCCAGGGCGGAGACCTCCTCCTCGTCATCGCACCGTCCTGATAGCTCCTTGCGCCACGGCCTGCCCGCGCTCCCTCAGCACGTGATCCTGTGTAACTGCGGGCAGGCTACAGTGAAGCGCTGGAAAGATCAGTACGGCGGATTCGCGCACGACGGCGGAGTCGCCAACCCGACGATCTGTGAGGAACCATGGCAAGCGACACGACCGACCCCTCGACAGCCGGAACCGGCGGCACCGCGCCGGGTGCTGACGCGACGATCCCGGATCGAACGCAAGGCGTCCCGATCGTGCCCGGTGTCCCGCTTCTCCCCGGGCAGGGCCGTATCAAAGACGCCGACGCTGACGCCGACGCCGACGGCGACAGCGACCGGAGCGGTGGCGCTGCCACCTCGGCCAGTGCTGCCAAGGAAGGCGCCGCACTTCGTCCCAGCGCGAGCCCGGCTACTGCGGGCCTCACCGAAGCGGCTGAAGCTACCGGTTGGACGCCGTCGGGTTCAGGGAGCGGGAGGACGTCGCCCACCGAAGCAGATTCGAACGGCGGAGGCCTACCGGGCACTGCCGGTTCGACAGCTGGAGCCGCCGCCGAGCGCACGAGTCGACGCGACAGGGAACTCGGACCCGAGCCGGCGTCGGCACTCACCGCCGGCCGACTGCTGGTCGGCGTAGACCGGCCGCCCGTTTCGGGCTGGCGGCGCTGGTTGTACACGGCCACCTTCGGACGCGTGAACGTCGGTGACTCGGACGCCGTCCGCGTCCAGCGGGCCCTTGAGCACCGCATCTCCGCCCGGCTCGGCGGACGGACGCGGTACGTCCCGGTGCTCTCCCGCAAGGGTGGTGTCGGCAAGACGACCGTCACCACTCTCCTCGGTATGGTCCTCGCCGACGTCCGCGAGGACCGCATCATCGCCATGGACGCCAACCCGGACCGGGGCACGCTGTCGGACAGGTCCCCGGGTCGCGCGGACCACACCGCGCGGCAGTTGGTGCGGAACCGCTACACGATCGACTCGTTCGCCCAGCTCGCCGGGTACGTCACGCGCGACGGCTCCCGGCTTCATGTGCTCGCCTCCGACACGGATCCGGCAGTGGCCCAGGCCTTCGACGATTCCGACTACCGCGCGGTGACGGACCTGCTCAGTCGCTACTACTCGATAGTGCTGACCGACTGCGGGACAGGCATGGTCCATTCCGTCATGAAGGGAACGCTCGAGAAGGCGGACTCGGTGGTGTTGGTGTCGGGTGGAAGCATCGACGAAGCGAGACTGGCCTCCGAAACACTCAGCTGGCTCGAGGCCCACGGTCGGCAGGACCTCGTGGCCAAGGCCATCGTGGTGATCAACCTGTCCTCGGGCAACGGCACTCAGGTGAACATCTCGCAGATCGAGCAGCACTTCCGATCGCGGGTGAAGACGGTTGTCCGCATCCCCTACGACCGGCACCTGGCGGAAGGTTCGTGCGTGGACCTGAGCAGGCTCAATCCGGCGACACGGCGGGCAGTGACCGAATTGGCGGCGCTCGTCGTCGACCAGTTGGGTGCCTGACCCGCGGCTAGACTTCGGAGGTGACCCACTACGACCTCGCAATCATCGGTTCCGGCTCCGGAAACACGCTCATCTCGCCGGAGTGGGATGACCGGACAGTCGTCCTCGTCGAGGGTGGGACTTTCGGAGGCACGTGCCTGAACGTCGGCTGCATCCCCACGAAGATGTATGTCTATCCGGCGGAACTCGCGTCCGCCCCTACCGCCTCAGCGCGCCTCGGCGTCGACCTGTCCTTCGAGGGGGTGCGCTGGACCGACATCAGGGACCGCATCTTCACCCGGATCGACGCCATCGCGGGAGGTGGCAGGACCTATCGGGCCGACGAGCTGCAGAACGTGACGCTCATCGAGGAGTACGTCCGGCTGACCGGGGAGAGATCCTTCGAGACAGCCTCGGGCGAGACCGTGACAGCGGATCAACTGGTGATCGCGACGGGATCCCGTGCCATCCTGCCGGATATCCCCGGAATTTCCCTGCCCCAGGTGCATACCTCGGATACCGTCATGCGCCTCGACGAGCTGCCCAAGCGGCTGCTCATCATCGGCGGCGGTTATGTCGCCGCGGAGTTCGCGCACGTCTTCTCCTCCTTCGGTACCGAGGTGACCGTAGCCGTGCGTTCCGGCGGTATGCTGCGTCACCTCGACGACACCGTATCGGAGGCCTTCACGCAGCAGGCCCAGCAGCAGTGGGATCTTCGCCTCCTCACCGATGTGACGAGCCTGGCAGCCACGGCCGACGGCAGCGTCACCGCGCGCCTCAACGGACCGGATGGCGTCGTGGAGCTCGAGGCCGACGTCGTGCTCGTCGCCGTCGGCCGCACGCCCAATACCGATACCCTCGGCGCCGCAGAGGTGGGCCTCGACCTGCACGACGACGGTCGCCTCGTCGTCGACGACTATCAGCGCGTCCTGCGGAACGGCGAGCCCGTCGATGGCCTGTGGTCGCTCGGTGATGTGAGCAGCGACTACCAGCTGAAGCACGTGGCGAATCATGAGGCGAAGATCGTCGCTCACAATCTGCTGCATCCCGGATCCCTGCGGGCGAGCGACCACCGTTTCGTGCCCGCAGCGGTGTTCTCCCATCCGCAGGTCGCCTCCGTCGGTATGACGGAGGAGGAGGCACTGACGCATGCGGATGCCACGGGTACCACGATCGTCACGGCCGTTCAGCACTACGGCTCGACGGCGTACGGCTGGGCCATGGAGGACACCACGGGCTTCGCGAAGATCATCGCGGACCAGTCCACCGGACGCATCCTCGGCGCTCACGTCCTGGGCCACGAGGCGTCGATGATCATCCAGCCGGTCATTCAGGCCATGTCGTTCGGACTCGACGCCAAGACCATGGCTCGCGGGCAGTACTGGATCCACCCGGCGCTCACCGAGGTCATCGAGAATGCGCTGCTCAGCCTGAAGACGGAATGACGCAGCCCTCCTCGCCGACGTTGCGGGGAGGAAGGCTGCGTTTGCTAGACCTTGGTGGCGGAGTAGATGGATTCGACGACGTCCGAGTAGTCCTTGAGGACCTGCGCGCGCTTGATCTTGAGGGACGGGGTCAGGTGACCCGACGTCTCGGTGAAGTCGATCGGGACGATCCGGAAGACCTTGATGGCTTCGGCCCGGGACACGGTGGTGTTGGCAGTATCCACGAGCTCCTGGATCTCCGCGAGGACCAACGGATGCTCCGCGGCCTCCGACATGGTGGTGCCGGCGGGAAGCTGGTGCCGCTCGAGCCAGCCCGGGAGCGCTTCCTCGTCAAGGGTGACGAGCGCCGAGATGAAGGGACGCTGGTCACCGACGACGACGCACTGGGACACCAGGGCGTTGGCGCGGATGGCGTCCTCGAGCAGCGCGGGGATGACGTTCTTCCCGCTGGCCGTCACGATGATCTCCTTCTTGCGTCCCGTGATGCGCAGGAAGCCGTCCTCGTCGAGCTCACCGATATCGCCTGTCCGGAACCAGCCGTCCACGAAGGCCTCCTCGGTGAGCTCGGGACGGTTGAAGTAGCCCTTCATCACGCAGACGCCCTTCGCGAGGATCTCGCCGTCGTCGGCGATCTTGACCGCGTTACCCGGGAGTGGAGCGCCTACCGTGCCGATCTTGATCTTCTTCGGGGTGTTCACGGTGATGGGCGCAGTCGTCTCGGTCAGGCCGTAGCCCTCCAGGACCATCAGGCCGATGCCGTGGAAGAAGTGGCCGAGCCGGTCCCCGAGCGGCGCGCCTCCCGAGACCGCGTGCTGGACGCGTCCACCCATGGCTGTGCGGATCTTGCCGTAGAGCAGCCTGTCGAAGATGGCGTGCTTGACCTTCAGGCCCAGTGGAATCTTGCCGGCCTGCTCGGCCTTGGACCAGGCGATGGCGACGTCGGCGCCGGCGTGGAAGATCTTGCCCTTGCCGCCGTCCTCGGCCTTGAGCATGGAGTTGTTGTACACCTTCTCGAACACGCGGGGCACGGCGAGGATGAAGGTGGGCTTGTAGCTCTGCAGATCCGGCAGGAGGTTCTTGACGTCGGGGGTGTGGGCCACGGTGGCGCCGGCCGCGACGCAGAGCACGGAGATGAACCGCGCGAAGACGTGGGCCAGGGGAAGGAACATGATGGTCTGGCCTCCCTCGCGGGCTACCTCCGGCAGCGCGGCTGCCCCGTTCTCGGACAGTTCGACGAAGTTCCCGTGCGTCAGCTCGCAGCCCTTGGGCTTGCCCGTGGTGCCTGAGGTGTAGATGATCGTCGCGACGTCGTCGAGCCCGGCGTAGGCGCGGCGGTCGGCAACCGTCCGGTCCTCGGTACCCGCACCGGCGGTGCGCAGGGTGTCGAGGCCGTTGCCGTCGAACTGCCAGACGTGCTGCAGGGACTCGATGCCCTCGAGTGCTACGGCTTCGCGGACAACATTCTCGTGGCGGGCGGACTCGACGAAAGCACCGACGGCTCCGGAGTCACTGAGGATCCAGGCGACCTGCGCGGGCGAGGACGTTTCGTAGATGGGGACGGACACGGCGCCGGCAAACCAGATGGCGAAATCGGCCAGGGACCACTCGTACCGCGTGCGCGCCATGATGGCCACACGGTCGCTGGGCTGGACTCCCGAACTGATCAGGCCCTTCGCGATGTCCTCGACCTGGCGGCGGAACTCGGTGGCCGGGATGTCCTCCCACTCACCGGACTCTCGCTTGACGGCGAACAGCGCGGGATTGGATGGCTTGGCCGCCTGCCGGATCACCAGATCCGTGATGTTGGTCTGGCGGGGAACGTCCACGAGGACGGGAACGCTGATGTCGCGCACGATAGCTCCTTTGGGATCGACCTCGACCGTGAGGTCGCTTCAGCCTATAGGTTCAGCTGCCCGAATCTCCGTCCAGTAATGTACAGATCGGTAACGCGGCGCCGAGCGCGGTCCGCGAGGACGAGGAAGGACCGCATGGCGACCACCACCGAACCGGGTGGAACGAGGCCCCGCCGGTTACGCAGCGAGGCAGGTATCGCGTGGCGCGCCAACGGGCCGTTGTCACAGCGGGCGGCCCGGACCTCCTTTCCCAATCCCGCCCGGCGAGGACTCTCGGTCGGCGTCGACATCGGCGGCACCAAAGTGGCTGCAGGCGTGGTCGATGTGCACGGAAGGATCCTCGCCGAAGCTCGGAGGGCGACGCCGGGACAGGATCCCAGGGCCGTCGAAGCGGTCATCACCGAGCTCGTCCGGGAGCTCTCGGCCGAGTATCGCATCCGCTCGGTCGGTATCGGTGCTGCCGGATGGATGGACCTGTCGAACAGTACGGTTCTCTTCTCGCCCCACCTCGCCTGGCGTAACGAGCCGCTGAGGCGGAATCTCGAAAAACTGCTGCGCCGACGCGTGACGGTGGTCAATGACGCCGACGCCGCAGCCTGGGCCGAGTGGCGTTTCGGCGCGGGGCGCGGGGAGTCACGCCTGGTCTGCGTCACCCTCGGTACGGGCATCGGCGGCGCCATGATCATGGGGGGCCGCGTGGAGCGCGGGCGGCACGGCGTCGCAGGCGAGTTCGGGCACCAGATCATCGTGCCGCAGGGTCACCGGTGCGAGTGCGGCAACCGCGGCTGCTGGGAACAGTACGCGTCGGGTAACGCTCTCGGGCGTGAGGCGCGCGAGCTCGCCGCAGCGAATTCGCCCGTCGCCAAGGCCATCATCGACGCCGCTCCCAAGGACGGCACCGCTATCACGGGCGCGCTCGTCACAAGGCTGGCCATGGAGGGGGATGCGGCGTCGCGCGAGCTAGTCGACGACGTCGGTCAGTGGCTCGGGCTCGGACTGGCCAATCTGGCCGCGGCACTCGACCCGGGGACCTTCATCATCGGCGGTGGGCTCAGTGCCGCCGGCGAACTCCTGCTGGATCCGGCTCGAAGGGCTTTCGGCAGGAACCTGACGGGTCGGGGCTTCAGGCCGGCTGCGCGGATCGAGCGCGCCGCTCTCGGCCCCGAGGCCGGGCTCATCGGCGCTGCCGACCTGTCGCGACTACTCTCCCGCAGCGGAACCTGAGGCCCCAGACGGTCGTCCGTCCTGCCGCTGCGTCAGGATCGCCCGCCCCGTGAGCCGTCCGGGACAGGGAGGCGTCACACTTCGGCGCCGTCGTCCCCGATATCCCGGTGCTTCGGCAGTTTCGTCACGAGGAAGCCGACGCCCGCCAGGAACAGGGCGACTACTCCGAGCGTGGCTGCCAGGGGAGCGTCGCGCCAGAACATGGCGAACAGGAGGAGCAGGATCGGTCCGCCGGCCGCCCCGATCCAGGCAAGGACCGTCAGGGGATCGCCCGAGCCGAGCGGAGGCGGCTCGTCAGGCGTGAAGCCGCTGTCCTCCTCCTCGGGCTCCACTGGTGCGTCGTAATCCCGCGGACCGGCCGAGCTGAAGGGTTGGTTGCGGAAGATGGCCTCTGCCCGCTCCCGATCGGTCAGGCCGTCGCCGTCCGTGCTGCTGCGGGTTCCGTGGGCGTCCGTCCTGTGTGCGCCGCGACCGTCCGGGTGAGTTCCTGCGGCACCGGCGGGGGGAAAGTCGTGCTCCCGTCGGGGGGCGTCGGGGGACCCAGGATCGACGCCGGTACCCTCCAGCCGGGCCACAAGGTCCTGCCATACGGCGTCATCGGTCGATTCGTTCGGTTCCTGACCTCGGGGGCCCATACTTTGCTACCTGCTGTCGCGTGCTGCGCCTGGGCTCGAGGACATCGGGCCGGCATCCTGGTGATCGGAGGGCGTGCTGGTTCAATCGTGGACACCGACCGGCGCTACGTCAACCGGTCTGTTCTACCCGCTCGCCGGTTCCCTTACCATCGAACGCCGAGCGTCCGTCGGCACCAAACCCTTAGAGTAGGCTTCCACAGGAAAAAGCGGGTGGCATGCAACGTGCCGCACCGTCCATGCAGGGAGGCTGGCAGCGTGTTCTATTGGGTCATGAAACGGATCATCGTCGGTCCGATCCTGAACCTCCTCTTCCGGCCCTGGGTCAAGGGACTCGACAACATCCCCTCCTCCGGTCCTGCGGTAATCGTCAGTAACCACCTGTCCTTCTCCGACTCGATCTTCCTGCCGATCGTCGTGCCTCGGCCCGTCGTCTTCCTCGCGAAGTCCGAGTACTTCACAGGGAAGGGCTTCAAGGGCAGGCTTACCGCGATGTTCTTCCGCCTCTCGAACCAACTGCCCATGGACCGTTCGGGCGGGGCGGCGTCGTCGTCCTCGTTGACGGCCGGCATGGACATCCTCAATGAGGGCGGCGTCCTGGGAATCTATCCCGAAGGTACCCGCAGCCCGGACGGGCGCCTGTACCGGGGAAAGACAGGTGTTGCCAAGCTCGTGCTTGCCACCGGCGTCCCGGTGATTCCCGTGGCGATGATCGGAACCGACAAGGTCCAGCCCATCGGCCGGCGCATCCCCAACATCAGGCGGGTGGGCATCATCATCGGTGAGCCGCTCGACTTCAGCCGTTACGAGGGACTGGAGGACGACCGATTCGTCCAGCGGTCCGTCACGGACGAGATCATGTACGAACTGATGCGCCTGTCGGGGCAGGAATACGTGGACGCGTACGCCAGCACGGTCAAGGAGCGCCTCGCTGCCGAGAAGCTAGCAGGGCGGAAGACCCCGAAGCCGGGAGCCGACACGCGCCGTGCCGCGGTGCGCATCTCGACGGACAGCAACGCTCCGGCGCCCGGAGCCGTCACCGAGATTGGCAGGGCGAACTCCTCCGACGAGCAGCCCCCGGTGACGGATGACGCCGCGGTGGACAAGGGCAAGAACGCCGGACCCCAGGCGGGCTAGGCGGACAGGTGGAGGCGCCGGCCTCTGTGACACATCGCTACGCGGCGATGACGGGGCGAATCGGGGCATGTCCCCCCAGCACGTAGAATTCGGGTGTGACTGATTTCCTGACTCCTGTCCTTCCGCGTTCGACGGAATCCGCCTCATCGACCACCGCCGGCCTCGATGCCTGGCGCTCGATGACCGCGGTGCAGCAGCCCACATGGCAGGATCCGGGTGTGTATTCGGCGTCGGTCAAGGAACTCTCGAGTCTTCCGCCACTCGTTTTCGCCGGCGAGGTGGATGTGCTCCGCGAGCGCCTCGCGGCCGCGGCTCAGGGCAAGGCCTTCCTCCTGCAGGGCGGTGACTGCGCGGAGACCTTCGACGGCGCCACCGCCGACAGGATCAGCGCCAGGGTCCGCACGATCCTGCAGATGGCCGTCGTCCTGACCTATGGCGCATCACTGCCCGTCATCAAGATGGGCCGTATGGCGGGCCAGTTCGCCAAGCCGAGGTCCTCCAACGACGAGACGCGCGACGGCGTGACGCTCCCGGCGTACCGCGGTGACATGGTCAACGGGTACGACTTCACCCCGGAGAGCCGCGGGCACGATGCTTCACGCATGGTGAAGGCCTACCACACCTCGGCTTCGACCCTGAATCTCATCCGCGCCTTCACCCAGGGTGGGTTCGCGGACCTCCGACTGGTCCACCACTGGAACAAGGGTTTCATGGCCAACCCGGCGCACTCGCGCTACGAGTCCTTGGCCCGGGAGATCGACCGCGCCGTGCGTTTCATGGACGCATGCGGCGCCGACTTCGAGGCCCTGAAGCGCGTTGAGTTCTTCGCGAGCCATGAGGCTCTGCTGCTGGACTACGAGCGTGCGCTGACCCGGATCGATTCACGTACCTCGCTGCCCTATGACACGTCCGCCCACTTCCTCTGGATCGGGGAGCGGACGCGCGAGATCGACGGGGCGCACGTGGACTTCCTGTCGCGTGTCAGGAACCCGATCGGCGTAAAGCTCGGTCCGTCCACATCGGCCGACGACGCCCTCGCGCTGATCGACAAGCTCGATCCGAACCGCGAACCGGGACGCCTGACCTTCATCACCCGCATGGGGGCCACGAACATCCGCGAGAAACTGCCGAAGCTCGTCGAGCGCGTGACGGCCTCCGGCGCTCAGGTCCTGTGGGTCACCGATCCCATGCACGGGAATACGGTGACGTCTCCCAACGGGTACAAGACCCGTAACTTCGACGACGTCATCGACGAGGTACGCGGGTTCTTCGAGGTCCACAATGCGCTGGGTACCTTCCCGGGCGGCATGCACGTGGAGATGACCGGCGACGACGTCGCCGAGTGCCTCGGCGGAGCCGACCCCATCGACCAGGACGCGTTCCTGGAGCGCTATGAGTCGGTGTGCGACCCACGCCTGAACCACATGCAGTCACTCGAGATGGCGTTCCTCGTCGCGGGCGCTCTCTCCAAGAGCTGACCGGATCATCTACGTGACGGTGATGCGTACCGTCGTCCCTTCGGGCTGATCGCCAGTCGGGCTCTGTCCGGCCACGAGGCCGAGGACAGCGCTGCCGAAGGTGTAGTCGACCTGCACCATGAAACCGGCCGCTTCCAGGGCAGCGACGGCCCGGTCCTCGGGCAGTGAGAAGACGTTGGGCACCTTCACCGAGCGCGGTCCCCGGGACAGTGTCAGCGTGACCGGTGTACCCCGCTGCACCTCGACGGCCGTCGGAGCCTGGCTGATGACAGAGCCCGCCGGAACGGTCCTGCTGTACTCCTTGACCTCGGCGACCACGGCCTCCAGGCCCGCCTGCTCGAGAGCGGACACCGCTTCCTGCTCGGTGAGTCCGGCGACGTCGGGAACGGCGATCGGTGCCGGCCCGAGTGACACGACGACGTCCACCGTGGAATCGCGGCGCCGTTCGGCGCCCTTCTCGGGTGTCTGGCGGAAGACGTCTCCTGCAGTCACCTCCTCGTTGTACTCCTCCTCCACGCCTCCGAGAGCGAGCCCGGCCGAACCGAGTTCGACGGCGGCCTCGACCGCCGTCCTGCCGAGGAGGTCAGGGACGTCGAAGAGTTCGGGTCCCTTGGACACGATGAGTTCGACCGGCTCGAACCGACGGACCTCGGACGACGCGACCGGATCGGTCGCAATCACGAGTCCCGCAAGGACCTGCTCGTTGAAGACCTCCTCCGTGGTGAGGGACGCGAGGCCCTGCTCGTCAAGCGCTGCGCGCGCTTGCTCGAGCGGCACGTCGGCGACATCGGGAAGGGACACGACTCCCGCAGGTCCCGCACCGAAGAACCAGCTCGCAATGGCGACGAGCGCTGCCAGCATGATCAGCAGGGCGACGAGTACGCGCACCCAGCGGCGTGCCGCTCGGCCGTGGAGGGACTTCTGCGGGCGCTGCGCCTGACGGGACTGCTGCCGTTTGGACAGGGGGCGTGCCGTGCTCCCCGCGGTGCGCGCGCCGGCCGGCCGCTCGCCGCCATCGCGTCCGGTGTTGTCACGCCCGGCCTCGGGTGCGTCCTGTTCGGTGTGCCCGTCGTACCAGCCGACGTCGCCGTCGGTCCAGGAGGCGCTTTCGTGGCTCCCGGGGTGTCCGATTCTCATGGTGTCGGTCGGCGGGGAGACAGCCTGGCTGGAGGCTGCTGCCGCAGGCGTACCGTGCGGCCGGCCGAAGGACGGCGGAGCCGCGGGCATGGTTCCGATCACGCGCGTCGCGTTGTGGTCCCTTCCGATCACGCTGGTGGAGTTGTCGTCCTGCATCGTCCGTGGGAAGGCCTCCGTGGCTCCGCCCGGCGCCGGGGCTTCCACGCGTGCGTCGTCGGCGAACCCTGTGCGCGGCAGTGCCTCCGTGCGGTAGCCGTCGTGGTCGGGTTCATCGACGGAGATGCGCGGGACGACGGCGGAGGTGAGGGTGTTCTGGACCGGGCGGGGTCCGGGCGCATCCGCGGGAGCGAAATCCAGTTCCTCATCGGTCAGGACGGCACTGATGTGCCGGAGTTCGCCGAGCAGCGCCGCTCCGTTGACGGGCCGATCCTCAGGATCCCGGGACGTGCACCACTGGACGAGTTCATCGATGTCCTCGGGTAATCCCGGCAGGAGGACGGAGGGTGCGGGTACATCGGACTGGGCGTGCTGGATAGCGACTTGGATGGGCGTCTCGCCGGTGAAGGGCTGCTTGCCGGTCAGGAGTTCGAAGAGCATGACGCCCGTCGAGTAGATATCGCTCTGTGCCTCGGCGGGTTTGCCGAGGACGAGCTCGGGGGAGAGGTAGGCGACCGTGCCGACGAGGGTGGCCGTACCGGTGGTTGCCGAGACTGCCCGCGCAAGGCCGAAATCGGCGATCTTCACCTGCCCGGTATCCGACAGGAGCACATTCTCGGGCTTCACGTCACGGTGGACGAGGCCGGCGTCATGTGCGGCCGCGAGCCCTTCGACGACGGCGTCGAGGAGCACCAGGGCATGGCGCGGAGTGAGCCGGCCGTGTTCGCGAAGCAGGTCCCGAAGGGTACGGCCCTGCACGAATTCCATGACGAGGTAGGCCACGGCCTGCCCGTTGATCTCGTCGACCCCCTGATCGAGGACACCCACGACGTGGGGGTGGGACAGGCGGGCCGCCGACTTCGCTTCCTGCTCGAAGCGGTCGATGAAGCCGGGTTGGTCGGCGAGGTGCGGGTAGAGGACCTTGAGCGCAACCCGACGATCCAGCCGACGGTCGGTGGCGAGGTACACCGTGGACATGCCCCCGCGGGCCAACCGCGACTGGACGACGTAGCGTCCGTCGACAGTCGCGCCCTCGAGGGGGTCCTTCCGTTGTTGGTGCACCATCCGATACTAAACGGGCGCAGCAGGAGGGGGCGGGACCACCACGCGATCCCGCCCCCTCCTCGGCCTTGCTCCGGGAGTTCTGCGCGAACTCCGGTCCGGACCTACCGGAAGTTCTTCTGGTGGGACTTGATCGCGGCGACGTACTGCTTGGTGTCCTCGTACATGCCCCGGGACTGCACCGAGTACTGCCCCTGGTAATAGGAGGCGATTGCAATATCCAGCGACGGGCTCGTGCGAACGAGCGAGCGGATGATCGCGACACCGGCCGTAGCGTTGTCGTGAGGATCCATGAGGTTGAGCTTGCGACCTACGAGGTCGCTTGCCCACTGGCCGGACGAGGGGATGACCTGCATGGTGCCGATGGCGTTCGCAGGAGACACCGACCGCTGGTTGAAGCCGGACTCCTGGTAGGCGAAGGCGAGTGCGAGGCTGGGATCGACGCCCATGGAGCGCGCCGTGTCGGCAACGATCTGCTTCATCTCAGCCTGCGACGGCGCGGGCAGGGAGTTCAGCAGCGCCTTGTTGGCGTTGGCGTCCGCCACCACCCTGTCCGGATATGTGTAGCCGAGGAACGTCGACGGGACGAGGTCGGTGGCAGTGGGGGCCGGAGCAGGTGCCGGGGTGCCGCTCTTGCCGGGGATCGTGAGCTTCTGCCCGGGGTAGATGACAGTGGACGTCGTCATCTTGTTCGCGCTCAGCAGTGCCGGCAGCGCCACCCCGTTCCGGGAGGCGATGGCACCGAGGGTGTCTCCGCCCTTCACGGTGTAGGAGCCGGACTGGGGGGCCGGCGCCGGGGCGGGCTGGTTCGCCTTCGGCGGGGTGGACTGGGTAGTGACCGACCCTGTCAGCTTCAGCTTCTGGCCCGGGTAGATGATCGACGTCATGGAGAGGCCGTTCGCCTTCAGCAGCGAGTCGAGGCCCACTCCGTTCCGGGAGGCGATGGCACCGAGGGTGTCTCCGCCCTTCACGGTGTAGGAGCCGCCGTCGACCGGTGCGGGTGCGGGCTTGCCCGGAGCCGGGGCGGGAGCAGCCGCGGGAGCCTTGCCTCCGAGGGCGAGCTTCTGGCCCGGGTAGATGATCGAGTTCATCGACAGGTTGTTGCCTGAGAGGAGGCTCTGGAGGCTCACGCCGTTACGGGTAGCGATGGCACCGAGGGTGTCACCAGGCTTCACGACGTAGGTGGATCCGGGCTTCTCGCCGGCTGGAGCCGCGGGTGCGGGCGATGGCTTCCCACCGGGCGCGGTGCCGGTCAGCTTGATCTTCCGGCCCGGGTAGATGATCGTCCGTGCGTCCATGCTGTTGAGGGTGAGGACGGCGTTCGTGGCCAGCCCGTACCTCTTGGCGATCGCACCGATGGTGTCCCCGGGCTTGATGGTGTACTCGCTCGGAATCGTCTGCGTCACAACCGCGATCTTCTGCGCGGGTACCTGTACGGCGACCAGAGCGGCCGGCACGATTGCCCTCGAGGGAAGAGTGATTGCCGTTCCGCCGAGGTGGTGGGCGGTCGAAGCGACCTGAGCGGGCGCTGCCGCTGCCGGTTGGGCGAGGGCCACGGAAGAGAGGATCACCGCGGGCAGCGCGGCAGTGGTGACGGCGATGTTCAAGCGGCGCGGGCTCGCGCCGACGGCCTTCTTGCGGGCGCCGTGCAGCGGTGCGTTCGATCGCTGGGCAGTCATGTTTCGTTCCTCGTCTGTTGGCGGCTGAGTCCGCGCGGACGCATGAGCCCGGTGGAGAACTTCCTGTCCGGGCACATGCACGTGCTGATGCTGTTGTGTCACGTGTTGTTAGTGTTGCTTGTGTGACTCCTGTGAACTTACACGATAAAGGCTTTAGCACAAGTGGTCCCGAAAGCGCGGAAGGCTCCGCTGCGGCGTGTCGTCCTCTGTCGGCCTGCGTGTCGCCAGGACGGCGAGCGGTAAAGGATGTACGTCCGGCGAGTATGGGTCGGTGATGGCGTCGACCCGAGTAGAGGTGGGGAGTGTGGGCGTGGCACCCTTGAACGGTGAATGAACTAGAACTCCTCGTCCCGTCCTGGCTGAACCTTCCCGATGTGGCCAGGGCACTCGACCTCCCGATCACGAGAGTGCACTCGCTCATCAGCGAGAAGTCTCTCGTCAGCGTGCGGATCGGTGATCGGAACATCCGCAGCGTCCCCGCCGAGTTCCTGGTGGAAGGTGCCGTCCTCGACAGCCTGAAGGGCACCATCGTCGTCCTGGCCGATTCGGGCTACGGGGACGAGGACATCATCCGGTGGCTCTACACAGAGGATGAGTCGCTGCCGGGTCGTCCGATCGACGCCCTGCGCGAGGGCCGGAAGACCGAGATCCGGCGTCGTGCCCAGGCAGCCGCCTGGTAGCAGTTCCCGGGTTGCCCTGCCCCTGGCGGGTGTTCGTCCTGATCGCCGACCGCGAGTCGCCGACGTGATCGCCGACCGAGGCTCGCCGACGGCCGGGATCGATCAGGCGCTCCTGGTCACCGCCGCTTCGGCGAGGAGGCGGAGGGCCTCCATCGAGACCGCGTCGATGTCGAGCTCTTCGAGCGCTCTGAAGGCCTGCTCCGACTTCGAAGCGATGAGTTGCTCGGTATGGGCCAGCGCTCCGCTCGCGATGATGAGTCCGCGCAGGGTGTGGACGGAAGCCGCGTCGAGGGAGGTATCTCCCAGCATCCCGTTGATCCTTGCCCGGGCATCGGTCCCGCTGGATCCAAGGGCCCGTGCGATGAGGAAGGTGCGCTTGCCCTCCCGGAGATCGTCGCCTGCAGGCTTCCCCGTCACGTCCGGGTCCCCGAAGACGCCGAGTACGTCATCGCGAAGCTGAAATGCCTCGCCCAGGGGGAGCGCGAACGCGGAATAGGCCGACAGCAGTGCCTCGTCGGCGCCGGCGAGCGCGCCCCCGAGCATCAGTGGACGTTCCATCGAGTACTTGGCGGACTTGAACCGCAGAATGTTCAGCGCCCTTTCCTCGGCTACCTCCGGCGTCTGGTCCGGCCCGACCGCCTCCTCGAGGAGATCGAGGTACTGTCCCGCCATCACCTCGGTGCGCATCCGGTTGAAGATGATCCGGGCAGCACCGCCCGCTTCGGAGGAGCACGACGACGTGAAGAGCTCCTCGCTGAAGGCAAGGCAGAGGTCTCCCGCAAGGATTGCGGCCGACACACCGAAACGCTCGGGATCCAGATGCCAACCCGCATCCGTATGACTGGCCGTGAACTGCCGGTGCACGCTCGGACGCCCGCGCCTGGTGTCCGAGCGGTCGATGATGTCGTCGTGGATCAGGGCGGCGGCCTGGAAGAACTCGAGTGCCGTCCCGGCCGTGACGGGTGCGGACGCCCCTGCTGATCCTCCCGCGGCCCGCCACCCCCAGTAGCACAGGAGCGCACGCATCCTCTTGCCGCCTCCGGTCAGCGTTGCGATGCTCGAGATGAGGGGCAACGATTCCTCGGAGATGGCGGCCAACACGTCCCGCTGCTCGGCCAGGAAGCCGTCGATGGTGCGCGTCAGGGAACCGCGGAAAAGATCCTGCTCAGCGGTGACATCGTGAGCGGGGCTGCCCTGGTAGGGGGTGGCAGGTGCGGACAGCATGGATCTCCCGGGCAGGTCGGCTGGTCTGGAGCTTCCACTCTATCTGTCGGTCCCGTCGCTCCCGAAGGCCTTGAGGGCGTTCGCCGTACGGGACGGTGGCTTGTCAGTAGTACTGCGTACGATGTGTGCGTGGTGAAGGACGAGGGGCAGAAGCCGACCGAGTACGCGGAGTGTCACATCCTCCATATCGACATGGATGCTTTCTTCGTCGCCGTCGAGCTGCTCGACCATCCGCACCTGCACGGGGTACCCGTCGTCGTCGGCTCGCCCTCCGGGCGATCAGTCGTCCTGTCGGCCTCCTACGAGGCCCGGGCTTTCGGCGTCCGCTCGGCCATGCCCATGTCGGTTGCGATGCGCCAATGCCCTACAGCCGTGATCCTGCCGCCACATCACCAGAGGTACTCGGAGGTATCCAGCCAGGTGATGCGCATCTTCCGCTCCGTCACTCCACATGTGGAGCAACTGAGCGTCGACGAGGCCTTCCTCGACGTTGCCGGTTCCATGCGTCGGCTGGGCGGCCCGCGCGAGATCGGCGAGCAGGTGCGGGCGGAGATCCTGTCCACTCTCGGCATCACCGCGAGCGTCGGCGCTGCGACGACGAAGTTCGTCGCCAAGATCGCCTCGACAAGGGCCAAACCGGACGGGCTCCTGCTCATCCCTGGTGATCAGACCGTCGCCTACCTGCATACCCTTCCCGTGTCCGCCCTGTGGGGCGTGGGAGCGAAAACCCAGGAGGTCCTCGCCCGAATAGGCATCCGCACCGTGGAGGACGTCGCGCACACACCGGTGTCCGCGCTGAGGCAGTTGCTCGGCAGCTCCGGGGAGCACGTCCACCAGCTGGCGTGGGGCAGGGATCCGCGACGTGTCGTGGTCTCGCGGGCGGAGAAGAGCATCGGCGCGGAGGAGACGTTCTCGAGGGACGTCGAGGATTCCGACGTCCTGCGGCGGGAGCTGTTGAGACTCGCGCATCGAACGGCGACAAGGCTCCGCGCCTCCGGTAACCGCGCCGGGGGAGTCGCGCTGAAACTCCGGTACGCGGACTTCTCGACCCTGACGCGGTCGAAGAAGCTCGATGAGCCGGTAGACAGCGCCAACGCACTGTACGCGGCTGCGACTGCCCTGCTTGCTGCCCTGGGCGATAGACCTATGGCAGTTCGACTGATCGGCCTGCGTGCGGAAGCCCTCGAGAGCGGCGGGGACGGATCCACCCAACTGACGATCGATCGTCGGGACGACAACTGGAGGCTTGCCGAGCGCGTCCTCGATGATGTGAACAGGAAGTTCGGTGGTGCAGGCGTCATGCCTGCGGGCCTCCTCACCCCGAAGCGGAACGACGACCCGCGCAGCGGACACTCCGGAGGATCATCCTCGTCCCCTGGTGGCGTGTAGCCGGACAGCTACGAAGGAGGCGCTCGACCCGGGCCATCCGGAGTGCCCGGAACGGGCTCCGGAGGACCACCGCGGGGCGCCCGGGATCCGCGCCCTTGAGCGGTATAAGGGTCGCAGGGCCTCCAACGGAAGCCCCCGTGGAATCCGCATTGTGACTTTGCGCCCACCCCGTAGCAAACTAGTCTTTAACGAGGCAGCCCAGCTGTCGTCAAGTACACATTTCCGTCGTCCGGAGCCCGCAGTTCCAGGCCCCTCCGCCGGGAACCTGGTCAGCGTCCGGGACGTTGGTTGGTTGGTTGAGGAACGTTGGTACCCACATCAAGGAGGCGGTCATGGCACTCTCGGAACACGAGCAGAGGTTGCTTGATCAGCTTGAACAGCAGTTGCACGCCGACGATCCCAAGTTTGCGCATTCGATGGCTTCTGACACGCGGAAGTCGATGTCGACCAGGCGTCTTGTCATCGGTTCGCTCATCACGATCGCCGGCATCCTCGTCCTGCTTGCAGGCATCGTCTATCAGAACATCTTCATCGGAGTGGCAGGCTTCCTGATCATGGGTGGAGGAGTGTACTTCGCCACCACCAAGTCGAAGCAGGTCGATGGGGGTGAGACGGCCGGTAGGCCGTCGAAGACACCGACCGGCGGTAAGGGTGGTTTCATGACCAGCCTCGAGGACAAGTGGGACGAGCGGAAGCGCGACCAGAGCTGATTCCCGTAACCACCGCCCACATAAACAGGAAAGACCCGCTACGGCGGGTCTTTCCTGTTTAACCGTGATCTTCAGTGGAATGAGCGGACGCGAACTCCTCCTTCTACTCGTTCTCCCCGCCGTTCGTCCTCCCTCCCCGCAACTCCCCTCCACTTAGCTCCCCGCACGTCCGGATCCGCTTGTCTTGGCGCTTTCAGCGGTTATCGATCCCGATCAGGGGAGCGGTTAGGAGGGCGCGCCGCGCCCCGGTTGCGTTGACCGGGGAGAGTTGTGGAGTAAAGTGGGGAACATAGGAGCAAGGCAGCAACAAGCTGGGCTTGGCGGACTCAGAACAGGCGGTCAGGGATGTTCCTCGGAACTCATACTCCCCGCCTCGACGAGAAGGGCAGGCTCATCCTTCCAGCGAAGTTCCGGGAGGAACTGAGCGAGGGGCTGGTCCTCACAAGGGGCCAGGAACGTTGCATCTACGTCTTCAGCGCGAGTGAGTTCGAAAGGGTTCACGAGCAGATGCGGGCCGCACCGATCTCGTCACGCCAGGCGAGGGACTACAACCGTATCTTCCTGTCCGGAGCCTCCGACGAGGTCCCGGACAAGCAGGGCAGGATCACCATCCCACCGGCGCTGAGGACATACGCAGGGTTGGACCGTGATCTCGCGGTCATCGGAGCGGGTAGTCGTGCGGAGATCTGGGCGGCTGACGCATGGGACTCCTACCTGACAGAGAAGGAGACAGCTTTCTCCGAGACGGACGAGGATGGCTTCCCGGGCATCATCTGATCCGGACTCGATCCAAGCAGTACCAGCACTACCAGCAGCGGACGGAAGACATCTCTTGGATGAGATCTCCAGCCGCCGGATACGGTCCGCACCTGGCTTCACTTCCCCGAAGCCAGGCGAGGACCGTCCGGCCGGATGGGGGTCTGATCCCAGAGAGCGCACCTCCTCCGCCAGCCTGCGAAGTTACAGAGACGATGAACAACGGACTGCAGGAGGGAGGGGACGGATGCGCGATGACCGGCCGACGGGTGAGCGACACGTCCCCGTCCTCCGGGATCGCTGCGTCTCCCTCCTCGTACCATCCGTCCAAGCCGCCGAAGCGGCGGGGCGCCGTGCCGTCGTCGTCGATGCGACGCTGGGCATGGGCGGTCACTCCGAGAGCATGCTGGAGCGTTTTCCCGATACCCATCTCGTCGGTATAGATCGCGACACCGAGGCGTTGGCGCTGGCAGGGGAGCGCCTCGCTCCCTTCGCCGGGCGCACGGATCTGGTCCATGCCGTGTACGACGAGCTACCTGAGGTCCTGGAGGATCTGGGGATCGACGGCGTGGACGGCATCCTCTTCGACCTGGGTGTGTCCTCCCTGCAACTCGACGAGCGCGACCGAGGCTTCGCATACTCCTACGACGCACCCCTCGACATGCGCATGGACACCACTCAGGGCATCACGGCCGCCGAGGTCGTCAACACGTACGCCGAGGCGGACCTCCTCCGCATCATCCGGACGTGGGGCGAGGAGAAGTTCGCCGGCCGGATCGCGACGGCAATCGTCCGGGCCAGGACCGAACGATCTCTCCGAACCACATCCGAGCTCGTCGAGGTCATCCGCGGCGTGGTGCCGGCCGCCGCGGCGCGGACCGGAGGACACCCCGCCAAGAGGACATTCCAGGCCCTGCGGATCGAGGTCAACGAGGAGCTGTCCGTTCTCGAGCGTGCGATCCCGGCCGCCGTCGATTCGATCAGGATCGGCGGTCGCGTGGTCGCAATGTCCTACCACTCCCTCGAGGATCGCATCGTGAAGAGTGCCTTCACGGCCGGCACGAAGTCCTCGGCACCCGTCGGGTTCCCGGTGGAACTCGAAGAGCACAAGGCCTACCTCCGCTCCCTCACGCGCGGCACGGAAGCGCCCACGCCGGCGGAGGTCGAAGAGAACCCCAGGGCGGCCTCGGCCAGACTGCGCGCCGTAGAACGAATCAAAGCAGGACCCATCGACAGGAAGACAACATGAGCCAGACACTGACTGTTGAGAAGCGGCATAGCGCACAGGCGTTCTCCGGGAACGGCGCCCTCGCCGTCGCTCCCAGGCGGCTGAGCGCTCCCTCCCACAACACGCCGGCGGGTACGCTCGCGGGAGTTGCGCAGAAGCCTCGGACGCCGTTGTCCGTCGTGCCCGCGCGGCCCGCACGGCGACGGCTCCCCTTCGCCGTCCTCAGTCTCCTCGTGCTCGGCGCTGCTCTGGCTGCAGTTCTCATGCTCAACATCTCCGTGTCGGGGACGCAGTACGAACTGGTCCAGCTCCGTAACCAGCAGGTGGCACTCAGCCAGCAGAACGAAGCCCTCGTCCTCGAGATCGAGGGCAGGGAAGCACCGCAGAACCTCGCCATGGCCGCGACGAAACTCGGCATGGTGTCCTCCCCGACCTTCGGAACCATTGAGCTAGATTCGAAGAAGGTAACCGGCACGCCCGAACCTGCGAAGGAGGGTCCCAAGCCCGAGGTCCTGATCGCCGCACCGAACCTCGTCACGGAGCAACCGGCACCGGTAGCTGTCGAGGCCCCGCCGGTGGAGGTCGTCGAGGACGCAGCTTCCACGGATGCCGGTTCGCCGGACTATGCAGGGTCGAGCAGTGACACGGGCAGCATGGCGTCGGGCACCATCCCCGGCCCCGAGCAGGCTGGGTCCGACCGCTAGCAGGCGTCACGCCCGCGTTGCCCCCACCCGCTCCTCCCGTACCGCATGTACTGATCGACAAGGATCCCTCCGTGACCCCTGCACGCACCGGCAGCCCTGACAGCCTCCGCCTGGTTCTCGGGTCGACACGGCTCCGCGTAGGGCTCGCCTTCGTCCTCGTCCTCCTCATGGTCCTCGGAGTGCGGCTCTTCCAGTTGCAGGCACTGGACCTCAACGGCATGGCGCAGGTGGGCCTGTCCAAGCGATTGACCAACACCACGGTGGCGCCCGTCAGGGGCTCGATCGTCGATATGAACGGCAAATATTTCGCGCGGAGCGTCGAGCGCTATGACGTGGTGGTGGACCAGAGACTGAGCGCCGTCGAGGAGTTCGACCGCACGGTGGATGATCCCGAGGAGGAGGGCGGCGTCAGGCGGGAGACCGGCATCCCGATCGACCAGGGCCTCACCGAGCTCTCCACGGTCCTGGACATCGACGTCGAGACGCTGAGGGCCGCGGTCCTGGGGGAAAAATCGTTCAACTACGTTGCCACCTCCGTGACCCCCGAGATCAAGAATCGTGCCCTGGCCGTCGGTATTCCGGGCGTGTACGCCGACGAGACGAGCGTGCGTACCTACCCGGCCGGGCCCGTTGCGGGATCGATCATCGGCCACGTCTCGAAGGACGGGAAGCCCCAGGAGGGTTTGGAGTACTCACTGAACGACGCATTGCAGGGGGAAGCGGGCAGCCGGACCTTCGAGATCGGCGGAGACGGAATCCGCATCCCCTACGCCACCAACGAGGACATTCCCGCGGTGAACGGCCAGAGCGTCCGGCTCACCATCGACCAGGACCTGCAGTGGTTCGCCCAGCAGACCATCGCCTCGCAGGTGAAGGACTACAACGCGGAGTGGGGCAACATCGTCGTCGTCGAGGCCGAGACGGGTGCCATCCGCGCGATGGCCGAATCGACGACGCCGGATCCGAATGATCCCGGCGCCACCCCGGCCGACAAGCGCACCCCCAACTCGGTCAGCGCGTCCTTCGAACCCGGCTCGACGACGAAGGTGATCACGCTCGCAGGGGCACTCGAGGAGGGACTGATCGAGCCCACGTCGAAATTCACGCTCGACAACCGCTACACGGTCGGAGACCAGACGTTCAAGGATGCCTGGGAGCACGGTAAGGAAAAGCGGACGGCCGCCGGGGTCCTCGCGAAATCGATGAACACAGGGACCGTACAGATCGGCGAGAAGCTGACGAAGCAGGAGCGCTACGACTGGCTCAAGAAGTTCGGGATCGGCGAGCCCCTGGGTACCGGGCTGAACGAGGAGAACCAGGGGCTCCTGACGACGCCGGACAAATGGGACGACCGCCAGCAGTACACGGTGCTCTTCGGGCAGGGCCTGACACAGACCGCCCTCCATACCGCAATGGTGTATCAGACCATCGCGAACGACGGCGTGCGCCTCACGCCCCGTCTGGTGGAGGCCTACATCGATCCAGATGGAACGGAGCACAAGGTGCCGGAGGCGGAGGGCACGAAAGTAGTCTCCGAGGAGACCGCGGCGGAGATGCGGAAGATGCTCGAGACGGTGACGGAGAAGGGGTCGGGCAAGTCCGGCGAGCTCGAGCAGTACCGCGTGGGATCGAAGACCGGTACGGCGGAAGCGCCCAGCGCCAGTGGCGGATACGACGGCTACACTCTGTCCTATGCCGGGATCGCCCCCATCGAGGATCCCAAGTACGTCGTCGTCATCACGCTTCAGCGGCCCCAGGGGGACCTGTACTACCTCATTCCCGGTGAGTCCTTCCAGAAGGTCATGAAGCAGGTCCTCAACTCCAACAACGTCCCTGCCTCGACGAAGAAGCCGGACATCTACCCGGTCGAATACTGACCCGGAGGCCAGAGCACCGTGCAACCGAATAACCCGCGGGGGAGCAGCGCTTCCCTGATGCGTCCTCGCATGCCCCACCCGATCGACCTGTTCGCCGCCCTCGCCGACATCGGCCCGCTGGCCGGTCCAGCGCCGCACGGGAACCATCCCACGGTCACGGTCACCGTCACCGGCATCACGCTGGACTCACGATCCGTCCTCCCGGGCGACGTCTACGCCGCCCTGCCCGGGGCGGCGCGCCACGGAGCCGAATTCGCACCGCAGGCAGCCCGCTCCGGCGCAGTCGCCATCCTCACGGACGAGGCCGGAGCGGCCATCCTTCGGGAGCGCGTCCACCCCGGTGACTCCGTGGTCCCGCCGGTCGTCGTCGTGCCCGATCCGAGGCGCGCGGTAGGACCGTTGGCCCGCGTGATCTACGGCAACCGGCAGGACGACGGCGAGGCGGGGCCGACCCTCTTCGGCATCACGGGGACGAACGGGAAGACGACGTCGACCTACTTCCTGAACGCCCTCCTGGAGGCTCTCGGCCGTTCCACCGGCCTCATCGGCACCATCGAGATCCGCGCGGGGGAGGACGCCATCCCGAGCGCGCTCACGACGCCCGAGTCACCGCAGGTGCATTCGCTCCTCGCCCTGATGCGTGAGCGCGGTCTCGACGCCGCATCGATGGAGGTCTCGTCCCACGCCCTCGAATTCGGACGCGTCGACGGGGTACGTTTCGACGTCGCCGGTTTCACGAACCTCACGCAGGACCACCTCGACCTGCACGGCACCATGGAGGACTACTTCGCGGTCAAGGCGTCGCTGTTCACGTCCGAGCGGAGCCGAAGCGCCGTCGTGCTCGTGGACGACCCCTGGGGAAGCAGGCTGGCCGCGACCGCGGACGTTCCCGTCCTGACGGTGCGCACCGAACCAGGACAGGACGCAGGGCAGGACGCAGCGCCGCCGGCGGACTGGACCGTCACCTCGGTGGACCGCAGCGGGCTGGGTCATTCCTTCGTGCTGCAGGGAAGGACGGGGCAGCGGCTTCGCGTGCGCTGCGGCCTCCCGGGTACCTTCAACATCTCCAACGCAGCCCTGGCGACGATCATGGTCCTGGCCTCCGGGGTGCCGGCAGAGGACGTGCAGCGCGCGCTCGACGCCCACGATCCCTTCACGACCGAGGTCCCCGGTCGCATGCAACTCATCAGCGAGGAGCCGGCGGCCATCGTGGACTTCGCCCACAACCCGGACGCGCTCCAGCGCACCCTTGCGTCGGTGCGCCGCCCTGGCAGCCGGGTGATCTCGGTGTTCGGTGCAACCGGCCAGCGCGACGAATCGAAGCGCCCGATCATGGGAGCGGTCGGTGCCCGCCTGTCGGACATCCTGATCGTCACCGACGACGACCCGCACGACGAGGACGAAGCCGTCATCCGCCGCGCCGTCCGCGCGGGCGCCGACGACGCCGTCAGGAACGAAGGGCTCGGGTGCGAGGTGCTGGAGGTCTTCCCCCGGGCAGAGGCGATCGATCGCGCCGTAGCTCTGGCCGGCGCCTCGGACACCATCATCATCGCCGGTCGCGGCCACGAGGTGTGGCAGGAAGTGAAGGGTATCAACCTGTCCCTGGATGATCGCGTCGAACTGCGGTCCGCGTTGACAAGGCACGGATTCTCTGTGCTTTCCGCGGCCGGGATAGAGTCCTGAACCGTCATGATTGAATTCAGCGCAGCCGAGATCGCGGCACTCACGGGCGGAGTCCTGGTCGGCACGGATCCCGCCGGCCCCACCATCACCGTCACCTCCGCGGCCACCGATTCGCGCGAGAGTACGCCCGGGTCCCTCTTCGTGGCCAAGCCCGGCGAGGAGTCGGACGGGCACCTGTTCATCGGCTCCGCGTTCGAGCGCGGAGCGGTGCTCGCTCTCGCCGAACGCGATGTCACTGCACCCGACGGCGTGTCCTTCCCCTCCGTCGTCGTGGCGGATGCCGTGCTCGCAATGGGTGTCCTGGCTGCGGAGATCGTACGGCGCCTGCGTGCCGCCGGCGACCTCACCGTCGTCGGGATCACCGGCTCCGCAGGCAAGACGACCACCAAGGACCTGCTTGCGGGAATACTCGCAACCCACGGACCGACGGTCGCCCCCCGCGGCTCCTACAACGGTGAGGTCGGCGTGCCGCTGACCGTCTTCGAGGCGGACTGGGACACGCGGTACCTCGTGATCGAGATGGGCGCCACGAAACCCGGCCACATCGCGTACCTCGCGTCCCTCGTGCAGCCCGACATCGGCGTCGTCCTCGGCGTTGGTTCCGCGCACGCCGGCGAGTTCGGCGGCGTCGAGAACATCGCCCAGGCGAAGGGCGAGCTTTTCGAGGCGCTTCCGGCCACCGGCACCGCGGTCATCAATGCCGACGACGAGCGCGTCCTGGCCATGCAGTCCCGCACCCGGGCACGGCGGACCTTCTTCACATCCTCGGCCGACTTCGCAGCCGACGGCGGCGATCCGGTGGTGCGGGCGCGCAACAGCACGACGACGGCGGAGGGTAATCCCTCCTTCACGCTCCTCTTTCCCGACGGCAGCGAGCACGAGGTCGTGTCCCCGCTCCTCGGACTGCACCACACCACCAATCTGCTGGCCGCGGCGACGGTCGCGTACACGATCGGCTGTGCGCCGGACGACATCGTGGCAAGTCTTCGCACCCAGGCCGCGGCGAGCCGCTGGCGCATGGAGCGCACCGAGCGGGTCGACGGCGTGACGGTCATCAATGATGCCTACAACGCGAACCCTGAGTCGATGCGCGCAGCCCTCCGCACCCTCGCCGAGTTGGGTAGTGGGCGCCGCCGTACCTGGGCGGTGCTCGGTGAGATGCTCGAACTGGGTGACCGCTCCATCGAGGAGCACGACCTCCTCGGACGCGTCGTCGTCCGCCTCAACATCTCCAAGCTCATCTGCGTCGGTCCGAACACACGGGCGCTGTTCAACGGGGCAGTCCTCGAGGGCTCCTGGGGGAGCGAGGCGGTCCACGTCGACGACCCCGAGGCAGCGGAACGCATCCTCGCCGCGGAGCTCGAACCACGCGATATCGTTCTCTTCAAATCCTCCAACGGGGCCGGACTGCGTTTCCTCGGCGATCGGGTCGCGCACGCCGTGCCGAACGCCTCGGTCTCCGCCGGTCAGGCGGACACGGCTGACCGCCTGGCCGCAGACTCCGAAGCGGACAGTGGACCTGACGGATCCGGAAAGGCCCACCAGCCGTGATAGCACTTCTCATCAGCTCGGCCTCCGCCCTGTTCTTCGCCCTCGTGGGCACGCCGCTGTTCATCCGGCTCCTCGTCAACAAGGGCTACGGTCAGTTCATTCGCGACGACGGTCCGACGTCGCACCACACCAAGCGCGGCACGCCCACCATGGGCGGTGCCGTGATCGTCGGGTCCGTCCTGCTGGCCTACTTCCTGACCCACCTGATCATGATGGCGGCCGATTCCCCGGTCGGCGGGCCCAGTGCCTCCGGCCTGCTGCTGCTGTTCCTCGCCGCAGGAATGGGACTGGTGGGCTTCGCCGACGACTACATCAAGATCTCGAAGCAGCGCAGCCTCGGCCTGAGCGCGCCGGCCAAGATCATCGGGCAGACCGCGGTGGGCATCATCTTCGGTGTCCTGGCACTCATGTTCCCCAACGAGCAGGGCCGTACCCCGGCGTCGACGGCGATCTCGTTCATCCGTGACCTCCCCATCGACCTCGCGTTCGCCGGCACGGTCGTCGGGGCCATCCTCTTCGTCATCTGGTCCAACCTCATCATCACGGGTGCCAGCAACGGCGTGAACCTCGCCGACGGCCTGGACGGCCTGGCTGCCGGCGCCTCCATTCTCGTCTTCGGTGCCTACATGCTGATCGGCATCTGGCAGAGCAACCAGAGCTGTGGTTCGCCCGGTGCAGGCAGCGTCTGCTACGAGGTACGTGATCCGCTCGACCTGGCGCTGATCGCCGGCTCGATGTGCGGTGCGCTCGTCGGCTTCCTCTGGTGGAACACCTCGCCCGCGAAGATCTTCATGGGTGACACCGGTTCACTGGCCATCGGCGGAGCCATCGCCGGCTTCGCGATCCTCTCGCGCACCGAACTGCTCCTGGTGATTCTGGCAGGACTGTTCGTGATGATCACGCTGTCCGTCATCATCCAGGTCGGCTACTTCAAGATGTCGGGCGGGAAGCGGGTGTTCAAGATGGCGCCCCTCCAGCACCACTTCGAGCTCCAGGGCTGGGCGGAGGTCACCGTGGTGGTCCGCTTCTGGATCCTCGCCGGACTGTTCGTCGCCGTGGCGCTCGGTATCTTCTATGCGGAATGGGTCGTCGGATGAGCGGGGCCGAGGAAACCGGGCTGCCCCGTTGGGAGACCCCACGGTTGAAGAACCTGACCAGCTGGGACTCGGACTGGGCGGGCCTGCGGGTCGTCGTCGCTGGTATCGGTGCGTCCGGCTTTTCTGCAGCCGACACCCTGATCGAACTCGGAGCCATCGTCGTCGTCGTCGACGCCGGCGCGACCGAGGAGAACGAGGCCAAGGCCGACACGCTCCGGATCGTCGGCGCCCGGCAGGTCCTGCTCGGGGCGGACCATGCCGAAAGCCTCCCGCTCGTCGACGGTGAGCAGGCCGACCTCGTCGTCACGTCGCCCGGCTGGCGCCCGAGCCAACCGCTCCTCGCACAGGCTGCGGCCGCGGGCGTACCGATCTGGGGTGATGTCGAGCTGGCCTGGCGCGTTCGGGTGCGCGAAGGACGCCCGACGGCGGAATGGCTGACGATCACCGGGACGAACGGCAAGACCACCACCGTCGGCCTCACCGAAGCCATGCTCATCGCGGGCGGCAAGCGCGCCGTCGCAGCGGGCAACGTCGGCACACCGATCCTCGACGTCATCCGGGACCCCCAGGGCTACGATTTCCTCGCCGTGGAGCTTTCCAGTTTCCAGCTGCACTGGGCGCACTCCATCTCGCCGCTGGCGAGCGTCTGCCTCAACGTCGCCGAAGACCACGTGGACTGGCACGGCAGCTACGAGGCCTATGTCGCAGCCAAGGCATCGATCTACGAGCGGACCCGCATCGCCTGCATCTACAACGTCGAGCAGCGCGACACCGAGACCATGGTCGAGGAGGCCGACGTCATCGAGGGCTGCAGGGCCGTCGGTTTCACCACGGGGATGCCGTCCATCAGCATGCTGGGAGTCGTGGAGGACCTGCTCGTCGACCGAGCCTTCATCCAGCAGCGCAAGGACTCGGCCGCCGAGTTGGCGTCCATCAGCGAGCTCGGTGACGTGGTTCCCCGGCACCTGGTCGCGAATGCCCTGGCGGCGGCAGCCCTGGTCCGTGCTGCGGGACTCCCGGTGGCCGCCGTGCGGGACGGCATCCGCGCCTTCCAGCCCGGTGATCACCGCATACAGGTGGTGGCGAACGAGGACGGAGTGCTCTGGATCAACGACTCCAAGGCCACGAATCCGCACGCCGCGTCCGCCTCCCTCTCCTCCTTCCCATCCGTCGTGTGGGTGGCCGGCGGCCTGTCGAAGGGCGTCTCCTACGACGACCTCGTGAAGGACAATGCGAAGCGACTCCGCGCCGTCGTCCTGATCGGGCAGGATCCGACGCCGCTCCAGGGCGCCCTCGCCCGACACGCTCCCGATGTTCCGGTGTCCTCCTATCCAAGGCTTCACACTGGATTCGGGCACGACGGCAGCGGGTCACCCGACCCCGTGTCCGGCGACGCCCTGATGCAGTGGGTGGTCGCCGAAGCAGCCCGTGTCGCCCGGGATGGTGACACCGTGCTCATGGCACCGGCCGCCGCATCGATGGACCAGTTCTCCTCCTACGCGCACCGGGGGGCCGCCTTCATGGCGGCCGTCCGTGCGCGTGGTGGCCAGGGGACAATCGCGAAGGAGTTCTAGATGGCGACCACGCCGACCCGCCCAGGAGGACGTAAGCCCTCCGTCCGGCCAGCCCGGACCAAGGAGACGGGCAGGCCGGTCACCGGCGCCGGTACGAGGACGCCCGGCGGATCCGGAGCGGCCGCGAGCACGACGTCTCAGCCACGGACCCGAGCCACGACAGCAGCCCCGGCGGTGCAGGCAGCCGACGTCCAGGACCGGGGCATCAGGGCACGGGCCCGGCGGGGTTGGCAACTCCTCGAGGGTGCTGACCGTGCGCCCTCCCGTTCCAGCTACTACCTGATCCTCGGCTCCGCCCTGGCATTGACCGCCATCGGCCTCCTCATGGTTCTTTCCGCGTCGTCGGTCGAGGCGATCTCCGAGGGGAAGGACACCTTCGACCTCTTCCTCAAGCAGGCCGTCTGGGCCAGCGCCGGGCTCATGCTGATGCTGGTTCTCTCGCGCCTGGGCCCCCGCGCCTACAAGGCCCTCGCCTGGCCGAGCCTGGCCATCGCCATCGTGCTGCTGATCCTCGTGCTCGTCATCGGCGTCGAGATCAACGGCAACAAGAACTGGATCCAGATCGGCAGCCAGACCTTCCAGCCCTCCGAACCCACCAAGCTCGCACTGGCCCTCTGGTTCGCGGCCGTGCTCGAGCGCAAGAAAGCGCTGATCAGGGACTGGAAGCACGCGATGATCCCGGCGTTGCCGTTCGGCGGCCTGCCGATCGGCCTCGTACTCATCGGTGGCGACCTCGGCACCGGCCTCGTGCTGATGATGATCGCCGGAGCCGCGCTGTTCTTCGCCGGGGCACCCCTCAAGCTCTTCACGCTGGCGGGAGCCGCAGCCCTGGCGGGCTCCCTCCTGATGGTGGCGACGAGCTCGAACCGCGGTGGCCGCATCAGCGCTTGGCTGAGGCTGAACTGCGACGACGGCGCGGACCTCTGCCTGCAGGCCGACAACGGGCTGTTCGCCATGGCCTCGGGCGGCTGGTTCGGCGTCGGCATCGGCCAGAGCCGGCAGAAGTGGAACTGGATCCCCGAAGCGCACAACGACTTCATCTTCGCCATCATCGGTGAGGAGTTCGGGCTCCTCGGAACCCTCGTCGTCATCCTGCTGTTCGGGATCCTCGCTGTAGCGACCATCCGGGTGGCGCTGCGCTACACCGATCCGTTCGTGCGGATCCTGATGGGATCTATCCTCGTCTGGCTCATCGGGCAGGCCTTCGTCAACATCGGCATGGTGACCGGGCTGCTGCCCGTGATCGGCGTGCCGCTGCCCTTCATCTCCTACGGTGGGTCCGCGCTCACGTTCACGCTCGCCGCCGTCGGCGTGCTGCTCTCGTTCGCGCGGAAGACCCCTCACCCTCCGACTCCTGCGGCCGCCGACCGGAAGCCCGCCGTGCCCACCTCCGGAAGAGGCCACTCACTTTCATGACACACCCCTCCATGCCCGACCGCGCGCTCTCCGTCGTCCTCGCGGGCGGCGGGACGGCCGGACACATCAGCCCCCTGCTGGCGATCGCCGGGTCGATCGTCGATCAGCGACCGGGCACGCGCATCACCGCCGTCGGTACCGAGGCAGGCATGGAGACGCGCCTCGTCCCCGCGGCCGGGTTCGAACTCCGCACCATCGACCGCGTACCCATGCCGCGCAGGCCCTCCATCGACCTCGTCAAACTGCCGGTCCGTCTCGTGCGAGCCGTTCGCCAGGCCCGCGCCATCGTGGCCGAGGCCGGGGCTGACGTCGTCGTCGGCGTGGGTGGCTACGTGTCCACTCCTGTTTACCTCGCAGCCTGGACCCGACGCGTGCCCGTCGTCATCCATGAGGCGAACGCGCGACCCGGGATGGCCAACCGTGTAGGCGCGCGGATCGCGGCGCGCGTCGCGGTCGCCTTCGATGGCACAGGCCTCCCCGGCGCGGTCCTCGTGGGCATGCCCATGCGCAGGACCATCGCCGACCTCGACCGTGCAGCGGAACGGAGCAGCGCCCGCGCTGCCCTCGGACTGGACGCCGACCGCCCGACCCTCATCGTGACGGGCGGGTCATCGGGAGCCGCGAGCCTCAACCGCGCGATCGCCGCTGCAGTCCCGCTCCTCACCGCCGCCGGGGTCCAGATCCTCCACATCACCGGACGGGGCAAGCAGGTACTCGGGACCGACCGGGATCCCCTGGCCGCCCACGGGTACCACCAGGTCGAGTTCGTCGATCGCATGGAACAGGTGTACGCGGCGGCCGATCTGCTCGTCGCACGCGCCGGTGCCGCCACTGTCAGCGAGGTCAGCGCCGTGGGACTCCCCGCCGTGCTGGTTCCGCTGCCCCACGGCAATGGCGAGCAGCGGTTCAACGCCGCGGCGCTCGTCGACGCCGGAGGAGCCGTCCTGGTCGACGATGCCGCCTTCACCCCGGAATGGATCGGCACGACCGTGCTGCCGCTCCTCACCGATCCCCGACGACTGTCCGCGATGTCCACTGCGTCCTACGCCCAGGGCGTGCGCGACGCGGACCGGCGGATGGCCGACCTCGTCCTCGCCGCAGCGGCAGGCGGACAGTGACCGCCATGCCCGCTGACAGAGGAACGACGGCGTCGCCCACCGACGACGGCCGCACGCAGCCCGCACAGGGCGCATCGGAAGGACCCAGCATCACGACGGACGGCATGACCCCGGACAGCACAACCCCGGCCACCGCTGGAACGGCTGTTCCAGCAACGGCCGACCCCGGCCCCTCCCTTCCAGCGCCCGGCGGGCGCAGCGGTCTGCAGGAGCCCGTGCACTTCATCGGGTTGGGAGGTGCGGGAATGTCCGCCGTCGCGCGGGTGCTGCTCGGCCAGGGGATGCGCGTGTCCGGATCGGATGCAGCCGAATCGAAGGGACTTCGCGCCCTGGCTGCTCTGGGCGCCGTCGTCCACGTGGGCCATGAATCCGCAGCAGTCCCTGACACCGGGACAGTGGTCGTGTCATCGGCGATCCGCGAGACGAACCCCGAGCTCGCCGAGGCTCGCCGTCGGGGGCTGCCCGTCCTCCACCGGTCCGAGGCACTCGCGGCCGCGATGTCCGGACAGCGGGCCATAGCGGTTGCCGGGACGCACGGCAAGACGACGACGACGGCGATGATCACGGTCCTCCTTCAGCAGGCAGGTCGCAATCCGTCGTTCGCCATCGGGGGAGAGGTGGCGGCCCTGGGGGTGAATGCGGAGTGGACCGGCGGGGACGTCTTCGTCGCCGAGGCCGACGAGTCGGACGGTTCCTTCCTCAACTACTCGCCGAGCATCGCCGTCGTCACCAATGCCGAGGCCGACCACCTCGACCATTACGGCACCGCCGACGCCGTCCACGCAGCGTTCCGGCAGTTCGCGGAGGGACTGCCCGATGACGGGCTCCTCGTGGCCTGCGCGGATGACCCGGGGTCGGCAGAGCTGGCCTCGGCAATCCCGTCGACGCGCCGCGTCCGGACCTATGGGTACGCAGAAACCGCAGACATCAGGATCAGCGGGACAAGGGCCCTCGGAAGCACCACGAACAGCGTGCTCTCGTTCAGCGTCGACGGACTCGACGCCCAGCAGGAGCTGCAGCTGAGTGTGCCCGGACGGCACAACATCCTGAACGCGGTAGCCGCCTTCGCCGTTGCACTCGAACTCGGCGTCGACCCGGCCATGGCGGCGACGGGACTGTCCCTCTTCTCAGGTGCCGCGCGCCGCTTCGAGGCACGCGGTGAAGGCGACGGCGTGCGCGTGTTCGACGACTACGCACATCATCCGACGGAGGTCCGGGCCGCGCTGACCGCGGCGCGCACGGTCGCGGGCGAGCACCGCGTGCATGTGCTCTTCCAGCCGCACCTCTTCTCCCGGACGCGCGAGTTCGCAAACGGTTTCGCCGATGCGCTGTCCCTGGCGGACACGGCGACGGTCCTGCCGGTCTTCGCAGCACGCGAGGACCCGGTCGACGACGTGGGTGGCTGGACCATCACCGACCTCATGCCCGCTGCGGAAGCGACCTTCATCGAGGACCCCTCCGAAGCCCTTCGCGCCGTCGTCGGTCACGCCGGGCGCGGCGACCTCGTCCTGACCATCGGAGCCGGGGACGTCACGCAGTACGGCGTCCGGCTCGTCGGACTGCTCCGGGACCGCGCAGCGGGCACATCGTTGGCAGGAGTGAGCGGATGACGCCGCGGAAGCCGCCCGTCATCCGGTCCGGGGGATCAGCGCCCGGGAAGGTCTCCCTGCTCGAGCGTTCGGATGGAGCCCTGCCGCCGGGAAAGGTGCTTGACTTCCCCGCGCCCCGGCGCTCCCACCGGCTCCGCAACCTCCTCCTGGCGATCACGGCCGTCGTGCTCGTCCTGGGAGGGGTCGTGGCGTACGTCATCTTCTCGCCCGCGCTCGCGCTTCGTGCCGTCGTCGTCGAGGGCAATGCGCTGGTGGCCACAGCCGAGATCGAGTCCGCCCTCGCCCCGCTGACCGGGACGCCGCTCACGCGCATCTCGACGGGCGAGGTCCGCGCACTGCTCGTTGACCAGGCGCCCATCGAGGACGTGGAGATCGCCGCCGAGCCTCCGTCGACGCTGGTCGTCACGGTGCATGAACGCGTGCCGGTCGCCGTCCTGCAGGAGGGTGGGGACTTCGTGCTCATCGACTCCGAGGGACGGCAGCTGACGAGCGTGGCCGAGCGGGACCAGGTCAAGCTACCCCTGATCGACGGCGGCACGAATGCCGTGAACTCCGAGGTCTTCTCCTCGATCACCGCGGTCCTTGCCGAACTGCCGGTCTCGATCCTCTCGAGGCTCAACAACGCGTCGGCGGCAAGTGTCGACTCGATCCGACTGTCCCTCACAGGGGACCAGAGAATATTCTGGGGTAGCTCGGAGCGCAGCGCGGAGAAGGCGAAGGTCCTCGAGGCGATGCTGGCGATACCGGAGTCCGATCCGCCGGTCAGGGAGTTCGATGTCAGCACCCCCGACCGGCCGGTCACGAGGTGATCGGGCGTCGTTCGTCCAACTGCCCGGGCGCCGTTCACGCAGTTGCCCGGACAGTGGGACACGTCGACACGCCCGACACACGGCGCTCGGTCATTGCAACGCGGAAGACATACACCTAGCGTCGAACATAGAAGTTACTTGACATAACGTTAACTCTCAACCTGAACGTTAACGTTTTCTCGAGTGAAGATCGAATGCCGGACCATCGGCAGACCCCGTACAGCACACAGATTCGAACAAGGGACACAGGACGTGGCAGCACCTCAGAATTACTTGGCCGTCATCAAGGTCGTCGGCATCGGCGGCGGCGGCGTCAACGCCGTCAACCGCATGATCGAGGTCGGGCTCCGTGGCGTGGAATTCATCGCCATCAACACGGACGCACAGGCGCTGCTGATGAGTGACGCGGACGTCAAGCTCGACGTCGGCCGCGAACTGACGCGCGGCCTCGGCGCGGGAGCGGATCCGGAAGTGGGTCGGCGGGCCGCGGAGGATCACTCCGAGGAGATCGAGGAAGTCATCCGCGGCGCCGACATGGTCTTCGTCACAGCAGGAGAGGGTGGAGGCACCGGTACCGGTGGTGCTCCCGTCGTGGCCCGCATCGCTCGATCGCTCGGCGCCCTCACCATCGGCGTGGTCACACGCCCCTTCACCTTCGAGGGCCGCCGGCGCTCCAACCAGGCCGAGAGCGGCATCGACACCCTCCGCGAGGAGGTCGACACCCTCATCGTCATCCCGAACGACCGGTTGCTGTCCATCAGTGACCGGAACGTCTCGATGCTCGATGCCTTCCGCTCCGCCGACCAGGTGCTGCTCTCGGGTGTCCAGGGCATCACCGACCTAATCACGACGCCGGGCCTGATCAACCTCGACTTCGCAGATGTGAAGTCGGTCATGCAGGGTGCCGGTTCGGCGCTCATGGGTATCGGCTCCGCTCGCGGTGAGGACCGCGCCGTCAAGGCCGCGGAGCTGGCCATCGCCTCGCCGTTGCTCGAAGCCTCCATCGATGGCGCCCACGGCGTCCTGCTGTCGATCCAGGGCGGCTCCGACCTCGGACTCTTCGAAATCAACGAGGCCGCCCGCCTCGTGCAGGAGGTCGCTCACCCGGAAGCGAACATCATCTTCGGTGCCGTCATCGACGACGCCCTCGGTGACGAGGCACGCGTGACGGTCATCGCGGCCGGTTTCGACCAGGTGGATGCCACGTCGCAGCCCGCGCCCACGTCGGCGCCTGCTTCGCGGCCGGTAGTCGCCCCGAGTGTCGGAGGCGAGCAGCAGCGCATGGCCGGTGCCGCTACCGCCGGACTCGGCGCATGGTCGCAGCAGCGCGCGCAGAACGTGCAGGCCGTCCCGGCCGACTCGGGCTTCGACGTCGACCTGCCCGCGATCGTGGAGCCCGACCTGTCCGCCGGCCGGTCGGACGACCTCGACGTCCCCGACTTCCTCAAGTAGTCGGTGGACGCAGCCGTCGGTCCCGGGAGTTCTTCCCCGTTCTACGCGAACGAGGAGGTCCGCCCGGGGCTGCGGGTAGCCTTCACGGCAGCATCGGCGGGGAACCTCGCCCTACACGTCGGGGACGAGCCGGAGGCCGTGCGGGACAACCGCCGTCGCCTCGAAAGGGCAATGGGCATCACGGCGTCATCACTCCGCTTCATGAGCCAGACCCACTCGGACCGGATAGCCGTGGTCGGATCGGGAGGCGTCACGGCCGCGCCGGATGCCGACGGCATGGTCTCACCAAGGGGAGCCGACCCACTCGCCGTCCTCGTCGCCGACTGCGTGCCGATCGTCCTGGCGGATGCCGGAATCGCCGAGGGCGGAACAGGAGCGACGGCGGTCGTCCACGCCGGTCGCGCCGGTGTCTCCAACGGTGTCGTCGCGAATGCGGTGCGTGTCCTGCAGAGCCAGGGTGCAACGGACCTCGCGGCGTGGATCGGTCCCTCGGTCTGCGGATCCTGCTACGAGGTGCCCGAGGCGATGATGCTCGGAATTGCGCGGGACATCCCCGCCGCGGCGTCCCGCACTCCTTCGGGAACGACGGCGCTCGATCTTCCCGCCGCAGTCCGCCGGCAGCTCGCCCTCTCCGGGGTGATGGTCGGTGAGGTACACGGTGCCGGCTCGCTCTGCACCCTGGAGAACCCCGCACTGTTCTCCCATCGGCGTGAACCAGGAGCCGGACGCATCGCCGGACTCGTATGGCGCACCTGATGCCGGATGGGGCTGGAAGCGCCCGCGAACAGGACCTCGAGGCACGCCTCCGCGCCGTGAGGTCGCGCATCTCCGCTGCAGCAACCGCAGCAGATCGCCCCGAGCCGCACCTGATCGTCGTCACCAAGTACTTCCCGGCGTCCGATGTGCGCATCCTCGCCGGCCTCGGCGTCACCGACGTCGGAGAGAACCGCGACCAGGAAGCGGCCCTCAAGGCAGGGGAGCTCGAGGCGCTTCCGCTGTCGTGGCACTTCATCGGTCAGTTGCAGACCAACAAGGCCAAGTCGGTGGTCCGCTACGCACACAGCGTTCACTCCGTCGATCGCTCATCCCTCGTCGCCGCCCTGGGAAAGGCGGTCGGAGCGGAGAACGGACGCCGGGCGGAGGCGGGTATGGAGCTACGCGGTGAACTGGACTGCTATCTCCAGTTCACCCTCGAAACCGCCCCGGGTAGCAGGGGAGGGGCGCAACCCGTGGATGCCGAGTCGCTTGCTGAGGCGGTCCTCGCGACCGAGGGCCTTCGTCTGGCCGGGGTCATGGCCGTGGCCCCGCTCGGTGCGTCTCCTGCTGAAGCCTTCGAACGTCTGCTGGAGATATCCGCGTCGGTGCGGGCCGTCGAGCCGTCCGCGACCGCCGTTTCGGCCGGTATGAGCGGGGACCTCGAGGAGGCGATCGCCGCAGGAGCGACACACCTGAGGATTGGTTCTGATGTCCTCGGTCCGCGTCCGGCCGTGGGGTAGCGTTCCAGCTAGAACGGCGGCACACCAAGGCCTCCGAGTCGGATCCTGAAAGCCCAGGCGCCGACCCCTCATCCACTCTCTTATGACAGGAGCTACCATGGCTGGCGCACTGCGCAAGACAATGATCTACCTTGGGCTCGCCGATGGTGACGAGCACTACGAGCCCGAATCGAAAAGCGCGCAGAGCAGGAACGAGGACTACACAGTGGACTACGACCGTGACGAACGACGCCTGGAGCCGGCTCCTGCCGTCAGCCGGGTAGCTCCCGCCGAGGAATACCGAGCCCCCGTGACCCCGATCAAGCGCGCACCGTCGTCCCGCGAGGACTCCGCCGCGCTCCGCCAGATCACCACGATCCACCCGCGCTCCTACAATGACGCCAAGCTCATCGGTGAGAGCTTCCGCGACGGCATTCCCGTGATCATGAACGTCACAGACATGGGCGAGTCGGACGCCAAGCGCCTGGTCGACTTCTCCGCAGGACTCGTCTTCGGGCTGCACGGCAGCATCGAGCGGGTCACCAATAAGGTGTTCCTTCTGTCGCCGTCGTATATTGAAGTCCTCGGCGAGGACCTCAAGGCAAGCGAAGCTCAGACCAGCTTCTTCAACCAGAGCTGAGCCCGGCGGCCTCGACGGTCGCGTTAGACCACCTAAGGCCCGAAGGACTGGAACAGCTCTGTGAGTTTGGTATTCGCCCTGATCTACTTGGTACTGATGCTGTTCCAGCTCGCGCTGATCCTTCGCATCATCTTCGACGCCGTGCAGGGCTTTGCCCGTGACTGGCGCCCGCAGAAGCTGGCACTCGTGCTTGCCTCAGGGGTGTACTCCATCACGGACCCGCCCATCAAGGCACTGCGCCGCCTCATCCCTCCGCTTCGACTGGGCGGGGTGCAACTCGACCTCGCATTCCTGGTTCTCTTCATCGTCGTGCTGATCCTGATGTCGGTCTCGAGCAGCCTCGCGAGGTAGCGTACAGGCCCGTTTCGTGATGAGTTCCCGACCATATACGCTGATCCACAGTTCGATGTGAGTCCAGCGGCTCGTGTCCATAATTCGGTACCGCAGCCTCACCCGCCGTCCGGCGGGTGGGCTCCTATCAGTATGAGGTGACCACATGGCTCTAACGCCAGAAGACGTTGTCAACAAGAGGTTCCAGCCGACGAAGTTCCGCGAGGGCTACGACCAGGACGAGGTGGATGATTTCCTCGACGAGATCGTCGTCGAACTCCGCCGCCTGAACCAGGAGAACGAGGACCTGCGCCGCAAGGTAACGGGCAGCTCGTCGGACACCTCCCAGGCCACCGCAGTTCCCGCCCCTGTCGCGGCGAGGTCGCATACCGAGGAGGTCGGCTCCGAGGACGAGTCCGCTCCCGCCGTAGCGGTGGCCGAGGTCGAAGAGCCGACGCCCGCACCGGCACCCGCCGCCCCGGCAGCAACCGGTGGGACCGCCGAGTCCGCTGCAGGTGTCCTCGCAATGGCACAGCGCCTGCACGACGAATACGTCAACGCCGGCGTCGAGCAGCGTGACAAGATCATCGCCGAAGCGCAGATCGAAGCAAGCGGCCTCGTCAATGACGCCGAGGAGAAGAGTCGCAAGACCCTCGGGGACCTCGAGCAGCAGAAGTCCGTCCTGGAGCGCAAGGTGGAGCAGCTCCGAGGCTTCGAGCGTGACTACCGTGCGCGCCTCAAGGCGTACATCGAGGGCCAGCTCCGCGACCTCGACTCGCGTGGATCGCTCGCCTCCGACGCGCCGGCCGCCTAGCAGGCATCCGGCCCGATCCTTGTCGGGCCAGCAGTGGAAGGGCCGGTTGCCGGGGGCACAACCCCGGAAGCCGGCCCTTCGCCGTTCAGGCCACGGTCGCCCGTGGCCGCATCAGCACCTACACCCTGGATGGACAGTGGACGAGCACCAGCCGACAGACCCGACACCCGAGGCATCGCCATCGGCGGCGGAGGGACCCCCAGGAAGCGCTGAATCCCGTGACGGGCAGCGCATCCCCAGGCATTACGGCGTCGTCATGCTCCTGTGCACCCTCGTGGCCTATGTCCTCGATCAGCTCACGAAATGGTGGGTCGTCTCGACGATGAGCGAGGGCCAGGTCACCCCGGTGTTCCCGCCGCTCCTCGACTGGCGGTTCATCCGCAATCCGGGGGCCGCGTTCTCGATCGGCACGGACTACACCTGGGTCTTCACGATCATCATGGTGGTCGTCGCGACGGCCATCGTGCTGCAGGTCCGGAAGGTCGCATCGTGGGGGTGGTCGGTGGCACTGGGGCTGGTCCTCGGCGGTGCGCTCGGCAACCTCACCGATCGGCTGTTCAGGGAACCCTCCTTCGGACAGGGCCATGTCGTGGACTTCATCGCCCTGCCCAACTTCGCAATCTTCAACATCGCCGATTCGGCCGTTGTCAGCGGCGTCGTACTGATCTGCATCCTGACCCTGCGAGGCATCGGGATGGATGGACGCCGCAGCGCTGACGAGGCTCCAGCAGGGTCGACGGCGGAAGGCTCGGCAGGCTCGGCAGGCTCGGAAGGCTCGGCAGGCGCTGCAGACGCGGAGGGCACAGACGTCGCTCACCGACCGACGGACACGACATCCGGTGAAGCACCGGACGCGGCCGCGGACGGCGCGACGAATTCGGACGGCGCGACGAAATCGACGACCGAGGACGGGGACGACGACCGTGGCCGCTGAGCACCGCGACGTCATCGTCCCCGAATCCGAAACCGGCACCAGGGCGGACGCCGCCGTGGCCCGCCTGCTGGAGGTCTCCCGTTCCGCCGTCGCACAGTGGTGCGCGGACGGTCGGGTCATCCGTGACGGCACGCGCCTGGCCAAGTCGGACCGGGTTCATGAGGGAGAGCGGATCGGTATCGACATGCCCGATCCCGAGGACCGGAACCGGATCATCCCCGAGGCCGTCGACGGCATGGGGATACTGCTCGATGACGATGATTTCGTCGTCGTCGACAAGCCCGTCGGTGTCGCCGCCCATCCCTCTCCGGGCTGGGTCGGGCCCACCGTCGTCGGAGCCCTCGCAGCAGCCGGCTACCGCATCTCGACTTCGGGTGCACCTGAGCGCGTCGGTATCGTCCATCGGCTCGACGTCGGAACGTCGGGCGCGATGGTGGTCGCCAAGACCGAGCCCGCCTATACGGCCCTGAAGCGCGCCTTCAAGGAACGCGAGGTCGAAAAGGTCTACCACGCAGTCGTCCAGGGCCTGCCAGACCCGCTGAAGGGCACCATCGATGCGCCGATCGGGCGGCACCCGCACCATGAGTGGCGCTTCGCCGTGATGGAGGACGGCCGGGACTCGGTCACCCACTACGAGGTGCTCGAGGCCTTCGGGCGCGCGAGCCTCGTCGAAGTCCACCTCGAGACAGGGCGGACGCACCAGATCCGCGTCCACTTCTCCGCGCTCCGCCACCCCTGCGCGGGTGATCTGACCTACGGTGCCGACCCGCGTCTCGCCGCCGAGCTGGGTCTCACGCGGCAGTGGCTCCATGCGCACCGCTTGGGCTTCGCACACCCCCGCACGGGGGAGCCGGTGCTCGTCACCAGCCCGTACCCCGTGGACCTGGCGTATGCGCTGACGGCGCTGTCCAACGGCCTGGTGTGACCCGAGGGACGGACCAGTGCGACACGCCGCGAGGACCTCGTAGGACGGCCTCGACGATCCCCGGTGGGGAGTCGGCGCACTAGACTCAGGGGGTGGCTACTCCTGCATCAACAGACTCGTTCGTCCATCTCCACAACCACACCGAGTACTCGATGCTCGACGGCGCCGCCCGGCTGACGGACCTTTTCAGCCACACCGAGGAACTGGGGATGAAGGCCCTCGCGACCACGGACCACGGGTTCGTGTTCGGCGCTTTCGACTTCTGGAGCAAGGCGACCAGCGCGGGCATCAAGCCCATCATCGGTGTCGAGGCCTACCTCACGCCGGGAACCGCGCGGAACGACCGCACCCGTGTGAAGTGGGGCGGCGGCGGGCGCGACGACGTCTCGGGCGCGGGTGCCTACACCCATATGACTCTGTGGTCCGAGACCACCGGTGGCATGCACAACCTGTTCCGGATGTCGTCCCTGGCTTCCCTCGAGGGCTACCTCTACAAGCCCCGTATGGACCGCGACCTGCTGCAGACCTACGGGAAAGGCCTGATCGCGACCACCGGTTGCCCGTCGGGTGAAGTGCAGACGAAGCTGCGCCTGGGACTGTACAGGGAAGCGGTGCAGGCGGCGTCGGACTTCCGGGACATCTTCGGGGCCGACAACTACTTCTGCGAACTGATGGACCACGGGCTCGATATCGAGCGGAACGTCAAGGCGGACCTGATCAAGCTCGCCCGCGAACTCAACCTCCCCCTCGTCGCCACGAACGACCTGCACTACACCCACGCCGAGGACTCCAAGGCCCACGCCGCCCTGCTCTGTGTCCAGTCCGGGTCGACGCTCGCGGACCCGAAACGCTTCAAGTTCGACGCCGACGAGTTCTACCTCAAGTCGCCGGCAGAAATGCGTGCGATCTTCCGCGACTACCCCGAGGCCTGCGACAACACGCTGCTCATCGCAGAGCGCTGCGACGTCGAGTTCAACACCAAGGCGAACTACATGCCGCGGTTCCCCGTCCCCGAGGGGGAGAACGAGCAGTCCTGGTTCGTGAAGGAGGTCGAAACGGGACTGCAGTTCCGTTACCCGGCCGGCGTGCCCGACGATGTGCGGAAGCAGGCCGAGTTCGAGGTCGGCGTCATCACCCAGATGGGCTTCCCGGGCTACTTCCTCGTGGTCGCCGACTTCATCAACTGGGCGAAGAACAACGGCATCCGGGTGGGCCCCGGACGTGGCTCCGGTGCGGGCTCCATGGTGGCGTACGCCATGCGCATTACCGATCTCGATCCCCTGAAGCACGGACTCATCTTCGAGCGCTTCCTGAATCCTGAACGTGTCTCGATGCCCGACTTCGACGTCGACTTCGATGATCGGCGCCGCTCAGAGGTCATCCGGTACGTGACGGAGAAGTACGGCGACGAGCGCGTGGCGATGATCGTGACCTACGGCACCATCAAGGCCAAGCAGGCGCTCAAGGACTCCTCCCGCGTCATGGGCTACCCGTTCTCCACGGGTGAGCGCCTCACGAAGGCCATGCCACCCGACGTCATGGGTAAGGGCCTTGCCCTGGCGGACGTCCACAACAAGGGTGCCAAGCGCTACTCCGAAGCGGAGGAACTGCGTGAGCTGCTGAGGACGGACGCCGACTCCGAAAAGGTCTTCGAGACGGCTCTCGGCCTCGAGGGGCTGAAGCGCCAGTGGGGCGTGCACGCAGCCGGCGTCATCATGTCCTCGGACCCGCTGATCGACATCATCCCGATCATGCGCCGCGAGCAGGACGGCCAGATCATCACGCAGTTCGACTACCCGACGTGCGAGGGCCTCGGACTGATCAAGATGGACTTCCTCGGCCTGAGGAACCTGACAATCATCACGGACGCCGTCGAGAACATCAAGGCGAACAAGGACACCGACCTGGTCCTCGAGAATCTTGAGCTCGACGACAAGGAGTCCTACGAGCTCCTGGCGCGCGGCGACACCCTGGGGGTCTTCCAGCTCGACGGCGGGCCCATGCGGTCCCTGCTGAAGCTCATGCGCCCCGACAACTTCGAGGACATCTCGGCCGTTCTTGCCCTCTACAGGCCCGGTCCCATGGGCGTGAACTCGCACACGAACTACGCCCTGCGCAAGAACGGGCTGCAGGACATCGAGCCGATCCACCCTGAGCTCGAGGGGCCGCTCGAGGAGATCCTCGGTGGGACCTATGGCCTGATCGTCTACCAGGAGCAGGTGATGTCCGCGGCGCAGAAGCTCGCGAACTTCACGCTCGGCCAGGCGGACATGCTCCGCCGCGCGATGGGCAAGAAGAAGAAGTCGGAGCTGGACAAGCAGCAGGCCGACTTCTTCGCGGGAATGAAGGCCAACGGCTACTCTCAGGCCGCGATGGACAAGCTGTGGACCGTGCTCGAGTCCTTCTCGGACTACGCGTTCAACAAGGCCCACACGGCTGCGTACGGACTGGTGTCCTACTGGACCGCCTACCTGAAGGCACATTACCCCGCCGAGTACATGGCCGCGCTTCTCACGAGCGTCGGCGATGACAAGGACAAGCTGGCGATCTACCTCAACGAGTGCCGCCGCATGGGGATCACCGTACTGCCTCCGGATGTCAACGAATCGAGCGTCAACTTCACCCCCGTGGGGAAGGACGTCCGCTTCGGCATGGGCGCCATCCGGAACGTCGGCGCGAACGTCGTCGGCGCCATGGTGGCCGCGCGCGAGGAGAAGGGCGCGTTCACCTCGTTCAGCGACTTCCTGCAGAAGGTTCCCGCCGTCGTCTGCAACAAGCGCACCATCGAGTCGCTCATCAAGGCCGGAGCGTTCGATTCGCTGCGGCATCCGCGCAGGGCCCTCGCGATGATTCACGAGGAAGCCGTCGACTCCGTGATCGTCCTCAAGCGCAACGAGGCGGCGAACCAGTTCGACCTCTTCAGCGCATTCGACGACGGCCCTGGCGGCGTGGGCGGACTGTCGGTCGAGGTGCCGGACCTGCCGGAATGGGACAAGAAGGACAAGCTGTCCTTCGAGCGCGACATGCTCGGGCTCTACGTGTCGGATCATCCGCTGCAGGGCCTGGAGGGCATCCTCGGTCAGCACGCCGACTCGTCGATCCCCTCGATCATCAGTGACGAAGGTCCGGCCGACGGCGCCATCGTGACCATCGCGGGCATGATCACCTCGCTGCAGCGCAGGATCGCGAAGAACAGCGGCAACGCCTACGCACGGGCCGAGGTCGAGGATCTCGCGGGCTCCATGGAGGTCATGTTCTTCGGTCAGGTGTACGGACCCATCTCGGGTGTCCTCGCGGAGGACCTGATCGTCGTCGTGCGCGGTCGCCTGCAGCGCAGGGACGACGGCGCCGTGATGCTCAACGCGCAGGAACTCTCCGTGCCGGACCTCAGCGAGGGGCACTCAGGGCCCGTGGTGATCTCGATGCTGCAGCACAAGGCGACGGAGACCGCCGTCACGGCCCTCGGCGACGTCCTGCGGACCCATCCCGGAACCAGCGAGGTGCTGATCCGGCTCAACGGGTCCAGGAAGGTAGAGGTCCTGAAGCTGGGTGTCGACCTGCGGGTCAGTCCGACGCCGGGACTGTTCGGCGACCTGAAGGTCCTGCTCGGGCCTGCGTGCCTCGACGCCTGAGGGCGGCGACGGGCGGCTCGAGGGCGGCGCGGCACGGCCCGAGGGCGGCCAGGCGAGGTCAGATCACGTAGTCGGTCGTCGTCGGCGTTCCGTAGCTGCCGCCGTGGTAGAGCAGGGGGGCGCCGTCAGGCCCGATATTCCCCGCGACCACCTCGGCGACGACCACGGCGTTGTTCTCGAAGGACAGGCGCATGCTGATGCGTCCCACGAGCCAGCCGGCAACGTCCTTCAGGATGGGCACGCCCTCGGGGCCGGACTCCCAGTGGTCACCGGTGAAACGGTCCTTGGTACGCGCGAAGCGATTGGCGAGACCCTCGTTCTCGGTGCTGAGCATGTGCACCCCCACGAAATTCGTGTTGGCCACCGCCGGCCACGAGGATGACGTCCGCGCCATGTTGAACGAGAACCGCGGTGGCTCGGCGGACAGCGAGGCCACCGAGGTGGCCGTGAACCCGAAGGGGATGTCGTTGTACGTGGCCGTGATGATGGCGACGCCGGCGGCATGGCGGCGGAAGATCTCGCGGAAGGACTCGCCGTGCGACTCGGAAAGGGGCTGCAGCTCCGGCGCGGTGCTCGAATTGTTCACGTGGTTCCTCCGGGGGATCGACGGCGGTGGACAGCGCTGTGTGGAGGGCCCGTCCGATGAGGATGACCCTTCGCGTTGCCACAACAACACTAGGCGCGGTCCCCGGACACGGGGTGGTTTGTTAATGTAGAAGTCATGCGTGCCAGCCAGGAACCGGATGCCGGTTCGAGCAACTATCCACCTGCTGTCTACGCTGTCGCCGAGAACCGCCGATCCGTGCCACCGGCCGGAGTCTTCTGGTGGCTCGGTTCGACCATCCTGCTGGGGGCCGTCATCGGGGTGGCGTGGTGGCTGCTCGCTCCGACCGGGCGCGTTTTCGGCGATCCGGTCAGTGCAGACCAGTGGGTGCTTCGTGACCTCACCCTGGCCGGCCTCGAACTGGTCGCGGGCGTCGCAGTGGGTACCGTCGTCGCGGTCAGGCTCAGGGGCCCCGGGGTGGTAGCCCGTATCCTCGCCGCAATCGGGGGCTCGGTGCTCGGCTCCTTGCTAGCACTGGGCGTGGGCGAGGGCCTCGCCTATCTGTTCGGCCCGCACGGGCGCGACGAGCTTCCCGGGTCCGACTTCCTGCTCCAGTCGTACGGTGCTCTCGCGATCTGGCCCGCCGTCGCCGCCGTGATCATCTTCGTCACGGCCCTCATCGGCCTTGCACGCCGGAGGTCCTGACCGCTTCCGGTCCGCGAGGACCGGCCGCGGCTCCCGATAGACTTCGGAGGTGACCCAAGCGCCCAGCACCTCATCCATTGCCTTCAGGACGATCGATCTTCGGGGCCGGGCACTGCCGCCGGGTGAGTTGAAGCGCGCCATGCCGAGGGCAGCCGCGAGTGCCCGGTCCTCGGAGAGTGCAGTGCAGGAGATCATCGATGACGTCCGGAGCCGTGGCTTCGCTGCACTCCGGGATTTCGCCCTCCGCTTCGACGGCGTCGAGCAGGAGCACCCCCGCGTGCCGGCCGAGGTGATCGCAGCCGCGGTGGAGGGGCTCGACGACGAGGTGAGGTCGGCCCTCGACGAGGCCATCCGCCGCGCACGCATCTTCGCCCAGGCCCAGGTGCCCCGGGACGTGGAGGTCGACATCGCTCCCGGAGCCACCCTCACCCACAAGTGGATCGCCGTCGACCGCGTGGGCCTGTACGTGCCCGGGGGCCTGGCGGTCTACCCCTCATCCGTTGTCATGAACGTCGTTCCCGCCCAGGCGGCCGGGGTCGGATCCATCGCACTCGCCTCCCCTCCGCAGAAGGAGTTCGGCGGTTGGCCCCATCCCGTCATCCTCGCGGCCGCCTCGATGCTCGGCATCTCCGAGGTGTACGCCATGGGCGGAGCGCAGGCCGTGGCTGCCCTCGCCTACGGAGTCGCCGGTGCCGGGGTGCAGGACCCGGCGCTGGTCGGTGCTGCGATCCACCCCGTCGATGTCATCACCGGACCCGGCAACGTCTTCGTAGCCACAGCCAAGCGACTGGTGCGCGGTGAGGTCGGCATCGATTCCGAAGCAGGGACCACCGAGATAGCCGTCCTTGCCGATGCGACTGCCGACGCGGACCTGGTGGCCGCGGACCTGGTCAGCCAGGCGGAGCACGATCCACAGGCGGCATCGGTGCTCGTGACGGATTCCGGGGGCCTTGCCGGAGCCGTCGTCGAAGCACTCCAGGTGCGGGCCGCACGGACGCGCCACGCCGAGCGCGTGCGGACGGCCCTGTCCGGCTCGCAATCGGGAGTGATCCTGGTCGACGACATCGAGCAGGGCATCGCCGTGTGCAACGCCTACGCGGCGGAGCACCTCGAGATCCAGACGGCGGACGCGGCAGGAGTAGCGGCGCGTATCCGGAACGCGGGGGCCATCTTCATCGGCGCCAGCAGCCCGGTCAGCCTCGGAGATTACTGTGCCGGATCCAATCACGTCCTGCCGACGGGCGGCACCGCTGCCTTTGCGAGCGGCCTGAACGTCACGACCTTCCTGAAGGCGGTGCAGCTCGTGAACTACGATCGGGACGCTCTGCGCGAAGTGTCGTCGTCGATCGTGGCCCTTGCGGCTGCTGAGAATCTCCCTGCGCACGGTGAAGCAGTTCTGGCACGCTTCGAGAAGATGTCGGAATCTGCCTCCTGAAGGGTTCCGGCCACTACATCTGGTAATTACAGTGTTGTTGTTTCACCACATGTAGTCCTAAACTGGGCATAATGACCGCCGAGGAACTGAAGGGGAAGCTGTGTACTGTCCGTACTGCCGCAATCCCGACTCGCGTGTCGTCGACAGCCGGCTCGCAGATGACGGATCAGCAATCCGCCGTCGTCGTCTGTGTCCCCAGTGCGGGCGGCGTTTCAGTACCGTCGAGACGACGAGCCTCAGCGTAGTCAAGCGTTCGGGTGCCGGGGAGCCCTTCAGCCGGTCGAAGATCATCAACGGCGTCCGCAAGGCGTGCCAAGGCAGGCCCGTCACGGAGGACGACCTTGCGTTGCTGGCGCAGGAGGTCGAGGAGACGGTCCGTGCAAGCGGTGTCGCCGAGATCGATGCGCATGAAGTCGGGCTCGCGATCCTGGAGCCACTGCGCAAGCTCGACCAGATCGCCTACCTGCGTTTCGCCAGCGTGTACCAGGGCTTCGAATCCCTCGAGGACTTCGAAGAGGCCATCAGCACCCTTCGCCGGCAGACGAGTGACAACGAGCGCGTGCCCGCCGGGGCGCAGAGGCCGTTGACGGCGCGGTAGCGCCCATAAGACCCCGGTGGTGGCTGCGGAGGGGAAGCCGACGCCACCACCGGTTCCACGTCCGCCTCGTGGGAGGCAGGACCGGGATAGAGGTGAAGCCCGGTACGGATCGGATCCGTACCGGGCTTCACCGCTATACGGGGCTTGTCCGGAAATCCGGGCCCTCGGACTAGCTCAGGCCCTCGGACTAGCTCAGGCCCTTGGACTGAAGGAGTGCTGCCTGCAGGGCGCCGCCGACGATTCCCGCATGGTTCTTCAACTGCGCCGGGATGATGGGCGTACGCAGCTGAAGGGAGGGCAGGTACTCGCTGCTGCGCTTCGAGATGCCGCCGCCGACGATGAACAGCTCGGGGGAGAAGAGGAACTCCACGTGGGCGAAGTAGCGCTGGAGGCGCACGGCGTACTCGTCCCAGTCGATGCCGTCCCGTTCACGAGCGACGGCGGAAGCCCTGGTCTCGGCGTCGTGGCCGTCCAGCTCGAGGTGCCCGAGTTCCACGTTCGGAACGAGCCTTCCGTCGAAGATGAAGGCTGAGCCGATACCGGTTCCGAGGGTGATCACCAGGACCGTGCCCATCTTTCCCTTGCCGGCTCCATAGCGGACTTCGGCGAGCCCGGCCGCGTCGGCGTCGTTGATCACATGGACATCGCGACCGAGGACCTTCGTGAACAGGGCGTCGACATCCGTGTTGACCCAGCTCTTGTCCACGTTGGCCGCGGAGCGGGCGACACCGTGCTGGATGATTGCTGGGAACGTGACTCCCACCGGGACGTCGGCTCCGGGACCCTCGGGTCGAGCCGACAGTTCAGCGACGATCTGAGCTACGACCTCCGCCACAGCCTCAGGAGTCGAGGGTTTCGGCGTGGGTATGCGGTACCGCTCGCCGACGATCACGCCCTTCTCGAGGTCGACGATGCCGCCCTTGATGCCCGTGCCGCCGATATCGACGCCGATGACTGTTGCGGGGAGTTTCTTCGACTTCTTCTTCTCGATGTCCTTGGCCATGATTCTCCGTTGAGGTGGGTCGGCGTTGAGGTGGGTCGGCGCGAGCCGGAATGGCGTGGTGCAGTGTGCGGGCAGGAAGTGCGGGGAGGCTGCGCTAGGGCAGGGTCAGGATCTCCGCGCCGCGGTCGGTGACAACGAGCGTGTGCTCGAACTGCGCTGTCCTCTTGCGGTCCTTCGTGACGACGGTCCAGTCATCCGCCCACATGGTCCAGTCGATGCTCCCCAGGGTGAGCATCGGTTCGATGGTGAAGACCATTCCCGGCTCGATGACACGGTTGTAGGCGGGGGCGGCGTCGTAGTGGGGGATGATCAGGCCCGTGTGGAACGCTTCTCCGACGCCGTGCCCGGTGAAGTCACGGACAACACCATAACCGAAGCGCTTCGCGTAGGACTCGATGGATCGCCCGATGACGTTGATCTCGCGACCGGGGGCCACGGCTTTGATGGCCCGATTGAGGGACTCCTGCGTACGCTCGACCAGAAGGCGTGACTCTTCGTCGACATCCCCGATACAGAACGTGTAGTTCGTGTCCCCATGCACCCCGTCCTTGTAGGCCGTGATGTCGATGTTGAGGATGTCGCCGTCCTTGAGCACCGTCGAATCCGGGATGCCGTGGCAGATGACCTCGTTGAGCGATGAGCAGAGCGACTTGGGGAAGCCACGGTAGCCGAGCGTCGAGGGGTAGGCGCCGTGGTCGAGGATGTACTCGTGGCCTATCCGGTCGAGGTGGTCCGTGGTGACGCCGGGCTTCGCGTGGTGTCCGACCTCGACGATGGCCTGTGCGGCGATCCTGCCCGCGACGCGGATCTTCTCGATGGTCTCCGGTGTCTTGACCTCGGATCCGGTGAACGGTGCAGGCGCCGTGCGCCCCACGTACTCGGGACGGGCGATGCCCGGTGGGACGGGACGCTGCGGCGAGATGGTGCCGGGTGTCAGGGTCCCGAGAGGGGCGGTGGCGGATGGCTGGGGCATACCCTTGATCCTATAGCGGGGTCGGTACGACAGCTGTCAGAGCTGGCGCTCCGACGCCCGGATGACACGGCGCGGGTCCCGCATCCACGGGGCCGGATCCACAAGCCCCGGACAGAAGAAGGTCGACATGACGGAGTACTGGTTCAACGTTCGCACCCACGAGATCGAGGAGGACCGGCTGTCGGACTGGTCGCAGCTTCTCGGGCCCTACGCGACCCGCGCCGAGGCGGAGAAGGCGCTCGAGAAAGTCCAGCAGCGCAATGACGACTGGGACAGGGACGACGACTAGGGCCCACGCTGCAGGGGCCGACTGTCAGAAGGTGTGCTCCGGTCCCGGGAAGGTTCCTCCCCGGACATCGTCCGCGTAGGCCCTGGCCGCGTCCGAGAGTGTCGTCCGGAGGTCCGCGTACTGCTTGACGAACCTCGCCTGCCGGCCGCCACGCAGCCCGGCCATGTCCTGCCAGACGAGTACCTGGCCGGTCGTGCCGGGACCGGCTCCGATGCCGATCGTCGGCACGCGCACCGCGGCCTCCACGGCACCTGCCGTCTCGGCGGGAACCATCTCCATCAGCACACAGAACGCCCCTGCCTCGGCGAGGGCGACGGCGTCGTCCACGATCCGCTGGGACGCCTCACCCCGGCCCTGGACACGGTAGCCGCCGAGAGCGTGCTCGCTCTGGGGGGTGAAACCGACATGCGCCATGACCGGGATGCCGGCGCGAACCACGGCGCGCACCGTGGCGGCGTAGTCGGCGCCGCCCTCCATCTTCACAGCGTGCACAAGTCCTTCCTTGAGCAGCCGGACCGAGGACTCCACTGCCTGCTGGGGTGACACCTCATAGCTGCCGAACGGCAGGTCGGCCACGACGAGGGCCCGGTGCGAGGCTCGACTCACCGAACGGCTGAACAGGATCATCTCGTCAAGGGTGATGGGCAATGTCGTGGCGTGTCCGAGGACGTTATTGGCTGCCGAATCGCCGACGAGGAGGACCTCGATGCCGGCCTCGTCGAACACCGCCGCGGCGTACTGGTCGTAGGCAGTGAGCATCGCGAAGTGCGTGCCCGTGTCCTTGGCCTGCTGCAGGTGGTGGATCCGGATCCTGCCAGGGATCCTCGGTCCCGATGATGTGCCCGACGGTCCGGCGGAGTTCGGGGCCACACCGTCCCCGTAGGGGGCGGGCAATTCAGCGGACGTCATGCCACGAGACTATCGGACCCCGCAGTGCGGCCGCCTGCCGTCGTCATTCGTCGACCGGATCATGCTCGGCGCCAGGTCGCGTACACAGGGCCGAAGCGGCATACCGGCAAGGGCGCGCCACGATGAGCGGACCTGCCGCACCCGAACTGCGCGTGCGGGTCAGTAGAGTGTTGACGGCAGGCGTTTGAATGCCCGCAGGGCACGAGTGTGCCGCGGGAGTGCTGGGCTGGACGCGCACGACGTCGGGCATGGACAGTCCGCTGCCCCGATGGGGCGGCCCGGGCGACGAATCAAGGAATGAGGGTGGTCATGGACCGGCAGCAGGAGTTCGTACTGCGAACCATCGAGGAGCGCGACGTGCGGTACGTGCGCCTGTGGTTCACCGACGTCGTCGGCTCGCTGAAGTCCGTCGCCCTCGCTCCGGCGGAAGTGGAGGGCGCCTTCGAGGAGGGGCTCGGCTTCGACGGCTCATCGATCGAGGGCCTCGCCCGTGTCTACGAATCGGACATGCTCGCGCAACCCGATCCGACCACCTTCCAGATCCTGCCATGGCGCGGTGACAAGGAGCAGACGTCGCGCATGTTCTGCGACATCCTGACCCCGGACGGCCAGCCGTCCACCGCCGACCCCCGCGGTGTCCTCAAGAAGACCCTGGCGAAGGCCGCGGACATGGGCTTCACCTGCTACACGCATCCCGAGATCGAGTTCTACCTGCTGAAGTCGGCCGACGTCGGACTGGACGGGCAGCCCGTCCCCGTCGACCACGCCGGCTACTTCGACCATGTACCGGGCGGTGTGGCGCAGGACTTCCGCAGGACCGCCGTCGCGATGCTCGAATCCGTGGGTATCTCCGTGGAGTTCAGCCACCACGAGGCCGGTCCCGGCCAGAACGAGATCGACCTGCGCTACGCCGACGCGCTGCAGACCGCGGACAACATCATGACGTTCCGCACCATCATCAAGGAAGTCGCGCTGACGTCCGGCAGCTACGCGACCTTCATGCCGAAGCCGTTCTCCGAGCACCCGGGCTCGGGCATGCACACGCACTTCTCCCTGTTCGAGGGCGACACCAATGCCTTCTACGAAGCCGGCGCCGAGTTCCAGCTGTCGCAGACCGCGCGGCACTTCATCGCGGGCATCCTCCGGCACGCTCCCGAGTTCACGGCCGTGACCAACCAGTTCGTGAACTCCTTCAAGCGGCTCTGGGGTGGGGGAGAGGCACCCAGCTACCTGTCCTGGGGTCACAACAACCGCTCCGCGCTGGTCCGCGTGCCGCTGTACAAGCCGAACAAGGGCCAATCCGCACGCATCGAGTACCGGGGCATCGACTCCGCGAGCAACCCCTACCTCGCCTATTCCGTCCTGCTCGGCGCCGGCCTCAAGGGCATCGAGGAGGGCTACGAACTCCCGCCGGCCGCCGAGGACGATGTCTGGAGCCTCACCGCTGCCGAACGCCGCGCAATGGGACACGATCCGCTGCCGGCAAGCCTCCACGATGCAATCCGCGTCATGGAGGACTCCGAGCTCGTGGCGGACATCCTCGGTGAGCAGGTCTTCGAGAATTTCCTGCGGAACAAGCGCGCCGAGTGGCACGACTACCGCATCCAGGTGACGCCATACGAACTGCGCCGGAACCTCAACATCCTGTGAGCCCTGTCCGCCGCTCGCTGCTTGGCTAATGTTGGCCCATGAGCCTTAACCGAAAGCTGATCAGTTACGGCTTCACGGACCTTGAGAAGAGTCGGCGCTTCCTGGACGCACCGGAGCTGCAGGGACTGAACGACGATGCCCTGTTCGCCGGGCTCGCGGTCGCCGCAAACCCGGACCTCGCGCTGCAGTCCTTCGTGCGCCTGCTGGCCGTCCATCGCAGGGCAGCCGATGCCGCCTTCTCGGACGAAGGCAGGCGCGCACCTTTGTTCCGGCTGCTCGGTGCCTCCGAAGCTCTCGGAGAGTTCCTCATGCGCCACCCGGAGCACCTCGACGTCGTCTCGCCGGGGCCTGCCATGCCGCGAGTCGTCGAATCCGGGGACCTCAGGTCCCTCCTGCTCAAATCGGTCGACGCCGACCCGGCGGACGACAACCCGGTGGCCGGTGCCGTAGGAGTGGACGCCTACCGCGCACTGCGGGTGACCTACCGACGGCACCTGACCGATCTCGCGGTCCGGGACCTCTCCCACTGCGCGCCGGTCGACTACCTACCCGTCGTCGCGCGTGAGCTTGCCGATCTCGCCGCGGCTGCGCTGGAGGCATCGCTCGCCGTCGCACGTGCGGAGCTCGGCGAGGTCTACGGGCCCGACGTCGTCGCCCGGGTCCGGCTGGCAGTGATCGCGATGGGTAAGTGCGGGGCCCGCGAATTGAACTACATCTCCGACGTCGACGTCGTCTACGTCGTGGAGGCCGACGACCTCGATGACACGACGCTCACCAGGATCGGCACCGGCCTGGCCTCCGGAATGTCCCGCGGTGTCTACTCACCCGGCCCGGAACCGGCGCTCTGGGAAGTGGATGCGAACCTCCGGCCCGAGGGCAAGGACGGGCAACTCGTGCGGACCCTGGAATCCCACGTGTCCTACTATCAGCGGTGGGCGAAGACGTGGGAGTTCCAGGCTCTCCTCAAAGCGCGCGCCGTCGCGGGTGACCCGGGGCTCGGCCGCCGGTACGAGGAGGCCATCGCCCCCTTCGTGTGGGCGTCGTCGCAGCGTGAGGGCTTCGTCGAAGCCGTCCGCGCCATGCGCCGCCGCGTCACGGACAACATCCCGCGCGAGGAGGAGGCGCGCCAGCTCAAGCTCGGACCCGGGGGCCTGCGCGACGTCGAATTCACGGTCCAGTTGCTGCAGCTGGTGCACGGGCGGCTGGACGAGTCGCTGCGCGTCAGGGACACCGTGTCCGCGATAGCCGCCCTCAGTTCGGCGGGCTACATCGGCCGGTCGGACGCACTGGACCTCGACGACTCCTACCGCTACCTGCGCGTCCTGGAGCACAGGATCCAGCTGACCCAGATGCGTCGCACGCATCTCATGCCCGAGGACGAGACGTCCCTGCGGTCCCTCGCACGTTCATCCGAGGGGCGCATGGTCACGATCAGGCCCAGTGCGCAGAGCCTCAACGAGAAGTGGCAGCGCACGCGACGCCTCGTGAAGCGGCTTCACGAGGCGATCTTCTATCGACCGCTGCTCAACAACGCGGCAACACTCCAACCTGAGGACGTCCAGCTGACGGCCGAAGCGGCGCAAGCCCGCTTGGCGGCCCTCGGCTATCAGGATCCACGCGGGGCCATGCGCCACATCGAGGCCCTGACCGGCGGACTGCGCCGACGCGCGATGCTGCAGAAGCAGCTACTGCCCATCCTGCTTGCATGGTTCGCCGACGGCGTGGATCCCGATGCCGGCCTCCTCGGCTTCCGCCGACTGAGCGAATCACTCGGAGAGAGTCACTGGTATCTCGGGATGCTCCGCGACTCGAACGCGGCGGCGGAACGCCTCTGCGCCGTGCTCTCGAGTAGCCGGTTCATCACCGATCTGCTGGAGGTCTCCCCGGAATCGACGCAGTGGCTCGGATCCGATGCCGCGCTTGTGCCCGATACCTTCGAGGCGCAATGGCAGGAGATCCAGTCCAAGATGTCCCGGCATCCGGAGCCGGGCGAGGCCATCCGCCTGATCCGCCTGATCCGACGCCGCGAGTTGCTGCGGATCGCCATCGCCGACAGCTCGAACCTTCTGACGCAGGCGGAGGTGGGAGAGGCCCTTGCGGATGCCGACCGCGCCGCGATTCTCGGAGCACTCCACGTCGCGGAGAAGGAGATCCTCGGGCGGGGGGAGGAGCGGTTGACCGACATCGTCGTCATGGCCATGGGCCGGCAGGGCGGACGTGAGATCACGTACGGCTCCGACGCTGACGTGATCTACGTGCACCGCCCGTTCGAGGGTGCGGACGAGGCTGCTGCGCAGAAGCAGGCCGAGGCGATCGTGGCCCGCCTTGCCGCCCTCCTGACCCAGCCGTGCAAGCCTCCGGTCCGTGCAGAACGGGTCCTGGAAATCGATGCGGCGTTGCGGCCCGAGGGCAAGCAGGGCGCTATGGTTCGTTCCATCGACTCCTACCGGGAGTACTACCGCCGCTGGTCACTCGTCTGGGAAGCGCAGGCGCTCCTTCGGGCGAGGCCGCTTGCCGGTGACGACGGGCTCGCCGCCGAGTTCCTCGCACTGATCGATCCCGTCCGTTACCCGCAGGAGCTCGGCGACTCCGACGTCCGGGAGATCCGGCGGGTCAAGGCCCGGGTGGAGTCGGAGCGGCTTCCCCGCGGCGCTGACCCGTCACGGCACCTCAAGCTCGGACGGGGGGCACTGAGTGATGTCGAATGGCTCGTACAGCTTCTCCAGTTACAGCACGCCCATGCGATTCCGGCCCTGCGGGTGCAGTCCACGCTCTCGGGGCTGGACGTCATCGCGGACGAGGGGCTGCTTCCTGTCGAGGACGTCGCCACGCTGCGGGCTGGTTGGAGCCTCGCCACGCGTATCCGAGCGGCGAACGTGATCTGGAGTGGTCGCAACTCCGACCTCCTGCCTTCACCCCGCCGTGATCTCGAGGCGGTGGCACGGTGGTGCGGTTACGGACCGGGCAGCGGCGCCGACCTCGAGGAGGACTACCTCCGCATGACACGCAGGAGCCGGGCCATCTTCGAGCGGCACTTCTACGGCTACTGAGGCCGCACCGATGAACGGCTCCTGGGATTCAGCCTCCGCGTCTGGTGCGGCGGATTCTCCCTATCCGTTACTGGCCGCGAACCGTTCGGCTAGCACGGGGGTGAGTGATCGCATGAAGGTGCTTGCACAGCGGCGGTAAGGCGCGTCCGTGAACTGGCGAGACAGGAAGAACCTTGCTGAAGGGTTGCCCTCGGCAAGAACGTGTCGCTGGCGGTCTAGCTACACACTGGCTCCGCCTCGGCGTCGTGTGGAGGAGAGGACGATGGCGGCCTCGTCCGGCGCCCGCGGACCAGGCCAGGGAGCCCTCGACGAGTTCGTCAGCTAGCAGGTATGCGCTCATGGGGCAGTCCAAAATTGTGATTCGAGTCGTCGAGGAGCCCTCGACTACCCTTGATACTGACCAATTCGGCCTCGGAGGGATGATTGGCGTCATTGCACGCACCGACACCGGACGCCGACACCGCGACCCGCTCCGGAGCCATCGACGCACTCCGCGTCGTCGCGGTCGTCGGGATCGTTACCGGGCACGTCTGGGCGGGCCCGTTCATCGACGCCGGCCTCTACACGTGGCACGTCCCTGCATTCTTCCTGCTGTCCGGGTACCTCTGGAAGGTCCGGAAACCGGATGCCCGAGGGGCCGTTGCGGGCGAAGCGAAGAAGCGGTTCCGGACCATCATGACGCCCTACTTCGCATGGTTGGTCGCGACCCTCCTCGTCCACGTCCCCATCCTCAATCACCGTGGCACGTTCGAGCCCGAAGCCGTGACCCTGCCCCTCATCGGTGGCTCCCTCAACGTGGGGCCGTTCGGCGCCTACTGGTTCATGCCTGCGCTCTTCTTCTCGGCGATCATGTTCCGGGCACTCGAGCGTTTTTCCCTTGTCCTTCGAGTCGCGATCATCGTAGCGATCACCGTCATCACCCATTTCTTCGGGGACGTCCTCGCACCGCTGCCGCTGTCGATCGGAGTCGCGGGCTCCGCGCTCATCTTCATGCTCGCGGGCCAGGGGCTGCGGCACTTCCGTAGCCGGGTGAAGAAGCCGGTCCGGTTCGGTGCAGGGTGCCTCGTTGCGGGTGCCGCCCCTGTCCTCGCCGGAGTGTCAGCACCACTGGACATGAAATACGGCGAGCTCGGCACGCCGGTCCTCAGTATCGTCGCTGCGGTTCTGATCAGCTTCGGCCTCCTCTTGATCCTCGAGGGTGTGTTCGCCCGGCTGCCCGGATTGGTTCACACGGTCTCCACGAGACTCGCCGCGGGTTGCCTGATGGTCGTGCTGACCCATACGTACGTTCTCTGGTTGCTCGGGATCCCCGACACGGAGCGGCCCTTTTGGGTGCTGATCGCAGCGGTGGTCCTGCCATGGTCGGTAGCCATGATCCTCAACCGGACGCCGCTCTCCCAGATCTTTCTGGGAACGCCGCGCGCCGCGTGATCGCGAGAGCTCCTTGCCGCCCTCCGCGGGCAGGAGTGGTGCCGACACAACCAAGAGGCCCCCCTCGTCGCAATGACGGGAGGGGCCTTCGGTTCAGCCACAGCACTTCCTGTGGAGAGTCTGTAGAACAAACGGCTTCCGGCCCGTGCGGCAGCTAGAAGCCGTAGTACAGCTCAACCTCGCGCGTGGTGTTTGTGAGAGGTCGAGGATCATTGGATTCCGCGCCAGTACGCAGAAGTAGCCGTTGTATGACGTTGGTTGGAATAGCCCGCTTGCGGACTTTCTGCGGACTGAACAGCGCTACGTTCTATCCGACGAACGACGAACGACCAACGACGGCCGTCCGGCTCGGTTACCGGTCACAGTCCGCTGAACGCGATGTCTAATTGAGGTCGTTGATCTGCTCGGCTATCCGAGCAATGTCCGTTCCAAGCTTCAGACTGTCCTCACGGCTCAGAGTGCCGTCTATCTCGGCATGGAGTTGGACGCCCTCATTGGCATTCCGAACGAGGGCCAGAAAGTAGTTTTCATACCTCTCGTTCTGAACCACATCGGAACCCTGGGTGTTGCTGGTGACACAGTTCCTTCTGGCCTTCACATGACAAGAGCCCATCTAGAGCCGCAGTGTCCGCCGTGCTGACCTCGCGCGCTTCCGTCAGTCGACCAGAACCGTTGGCGAACTGCAAGCTCACGGACCGCGGGCAGCCCAGGTTATCGCTACAGGGTCGACCGCGAAGGCGACGGAATCGCCTGTGAATGGTCACAATCCGATTGAGCAGTGGATGGAGCACTATGACCGTTTCGTGGATATTCATGGCGCAAGGGAACCCTGTTATGCCTAACGCCAGGCGTACTCGCGGAACTTCCGCTTAATGAGGCAGGTGACGGTCGAGGGTTGTCGGCGGCGGTATGCTCAGGCCATCATCTTTGAGCTGTGGCTACGGCTTCTTTTGGGGGACACCTTTGAACAATCGCTTAGGGCGGACTATGTTTGCGTTCGCGTGCCTTGCGATCACCGGATCAGCTTTTACCGGAGTAGTGGCACCCTCGCACGCCGACGCCGTAGAAGGCCAAGCCCTCAACGGCCTTGCGCTCCTCTCGGAACTCGTTCTGAGGGCCGAAGGAGGACCGGCCTATAGCCAGGATTACTTCGAGCACTGGTTGGACGACGACCGCGACTGCCTCGATACCCGGCAGGAAGTACTCATCGACGAATCCGTGACACCGGTCGTCATGGCAGACGCATGCACCATTGCTTCAGGCGAGTGGTATTCGCCGTGGGACGGCCGAACATCGATCACGCCCGTCGAAATCGACGTCGTTCACTTCGTGCCGCTGCAGGAAGCCTGGTTCTCAGGAGCGTCTTCCTGGGACTCGAGTACACGGCAGCGGTTCGCCAACGATCTCGACCTTGATGCATCCTTGACCGGCATGATGGGCAGCTTGAATGCATCGAGGGGGGCTTCAGACCCGTATGAGTGGTTGCCATCACTGGCCGATACGCGCTGCCAGTATGTGTCGGAGTGGGTTCGCGTGAAGTACCGATGGGGTCTCACCGTCGACTCGAGGGAGCAGGCGCAACTTCGCTACTTCCTCTCCGGTGCATGCGAAAGCTACGTGATGGCAGTCCCCCCGTTGGCCGTCACTGCTTCTGAAGCGCCGCAGGAAACTCTGTGGCCGCTGTTCAAGAACAGTTATGACGGAACAATTTACGAATTCGTGACTTACAAGGACGGCAGCTCGGGTCCGGTGCCGCTCAATTTCGCGAAGTGGCGCGACGTCTACGGATTCCAGCGCCCTGCGCGCACTCCTACTGACTATGTCGGCTATGCCTGGTCCTCTTCGGTGTATGCAGTGACATTTTGGCCGGGGGGCGAAAATGCCTGGCAGTGGGACATGCTGAACTACAACCAGTTCCGGGCAGCAGGATCTCCGGGCAAGCGGAACATCGGATGGATCCCCGGCAGCTCCTTCTACAGGTGGGAAACTTCGTCCGAGATCTTCGTGCAAGCCCCTGATGCAACGAAGCACGCCCTGAACTACGCCGAGTGGCAGCGCTCCGGCTTCCAGCCCTTCCAGCCGATCTACGACCAGGGCTTCGTCAAGCTGAGCTGGTCAAGCGACATCGGACGCATGACCAGCTTGTCAGCCGGACAAGGGTCCGGCCTGAGCTACAACGAATGGCGAGGTGAAGGCCAACCGACGCCCCGATCGCAAGCCAGGGTCAACGGTGACGTGTTCTACCAGCTCTACGGGAACCCGACCATCTACTACTCGGGTCCCTTCCTGAATCGCGCAGTGAACTACAACCAGTGGGCCGCCGCCGGCTTTCCAAAGCCCGAGATTCGAGGCGCGCCGCCCGTCTACCCCTTCACTGATGTCAAAGCCACTGCCACATCGGTGGTGCTCTACGGTGATTCACAACTCGACGGTGACTCCTGGAGCGAGCAGGGCGCCCGTGCGATGGGTTTCACCGACCAGGCAGCACACCTCTCCTTCGGAGGCATCGGCTACTCGACCCCGACATCCTCGGCCGGTGGGACAGGCTGGACGGCAGTCCAGCAGGGACTCGTGCGTTTCCCGGGCGGAACTCCGGGCCTGGTCTTGGTCTCCATGGGCGGAAACGATGCATCGGCCGGCAGGTCCGACGCACAGGTCATAGCGGACAGCTCAGCCCTGTGGGCCAAGCTGAAGCTCATGTATCCGCAAAGCAAGATCGTCATCAATGGCGTCATGTCGCGCAACGATGCCTCACACTTCCAGCGCCGTCACATAGACGGTGTTCTGGCAGCCAATGCGGCGAAGCAGGGCGTCACGTTCATCTCTGTTGCCGGCCTCGCCAGCACAGCCAACGCCCAGTACTTGGATAACGTCCACCTGTCGCAAGCCGGGCACGACGCCGTCGCCCCCCTGTACACTGCGAAGCTACGGGCGACATTGGGCAGGTGATCAGGCTGCCTATACATAGACGGTCGCTCTAGCCATGTCGTGGCGCCGTCAGGGATTCTTGGGAGGCCGGCGCGCATTACAGGTGCATTCATTCAGGCCCTCGACCCGGTGAGCGAGTACACCGCCTAGGAGGTTGGTCGAGGTGCGATGACGCGTAGTAGGTTTTGGACGCGAGGAGCACCTTTGATTGGAACTGGAGCCGCCTAGGTTCCTGTTCCGATCCGGCAGCCCAGGTGCATCACGCTGATGCCGCCCTTATCTGATTCGGCGGCTGCGAACCGGTGCTCGATCATCGAGGAGATATCAGAGCGAAGAAGACTTGGCCGCGGTCCAACTGGATGATCGAGTATCTTCATCGAACACGCGCTGCCGGATGGTCCTTCACCTGTAACCACGCCATGAGACCAGCCAGGCGGCCTACCCAGATGGCCTCATACATCCGGCCCGTTCAACCCCTAGGTAGCACAGCCAGACCTACTGCATTCGAGCACTAGGCTGGGCCTATGCGTTCTTCGCACCATTGATCGGCTGGATCACATCGCGTGAATAGCTGAAGTCCGCTCGTGAAGGCTGCTTTATGTTGCTCGCGACTTCCCTCGGCTGAGGCTGGCGCGCGCTACTTCGCCGAACCTTCGGGTCGTCACCGACAACCGACAGGTTGGCTTCCACCGTAGAGGGTAGTAGGCCGCAGAAGCGTCCCCTTGCAGGCCAACCAAAAACGCCGTCCGCGTCCAAATTGAGTCTGACCGTCCAAGTGAACGTTTCTCACCAGCCGCAAGGCGGGGCCGGGAGGTGTCTCCCTCCCGGCCCCGTAGGTCTTGCGGACTTACTGCGGACTAACCCCGCTTATGCTGCGTCATATAGCTAGACGCCGTAGTACAGCTCGAACTCGTAGGGGTTCGGGCGGAGCGAGAGGGGCTTGATCTCCATCTCGCGCTTGTAGTCGATCCAGGTGTCGATCAGGTCCTGCGTGAAGACGTCGCCGGCCTGCAGGAACTCGTTGTCCGCTTCGAGGGCCAGCAATGCTTCCTCGAGGGAACCGGGGGCCTTCTGAATGTCCTTGGATTCCTCGGGAGGCAACTCATAGAGGTCCTTGTCGATGGGCTCCGCGGGCTCGATCCGGTTCTTGATACCGTCGAGGCCGGCCATCAGCTGTGCGGCGAAGGCCAGGTAGGGGTTCGACGAGGGGTCCGGCGCGCGGAACTCGATGCGCTTGGCCTTCGGGTTCGAGCCCGTGATGGGGATACGGATACCGGCGGAGCGGTTGCCCTGCGAGTAGACCATGTTGACCGGTGCCTCGAAGCCCTTGACCAGGCGGCGGTAGGAGTTGACCGTCGGGTTGGTGAAAGCGAGGACGGCCGAGGCGTGCTTCAGCAGCCCGCCGATGTACCAGCGGGCCATGTCGGACAGCCCGGCGTAGCCGCGCTCGTCGTAGAAGAGGGGCTGTCCATCGGCCCACAGCGACTGGTGGCAGTGCATTCCCGAGCCGTTGTCGCCGAAGATGGGCTTCGGCATGAACGTAGCCGACTTGCCCCAGGCGTTGGACACGTTCTTGACGATGTACTTGAACTTCTGCAGGTCATCGGCAGCGTGCGTCATGGTCGTGAACTTGTAGTTGATCTCGGCCTGGCCGGCGCCGCCCACCTCATGGTGCGAGCGCTCCACCTCGAGGCCGGCTTTGTCCAACTCGACGCAGATGGCGTCGCGCAGGTCTGCCTGCTTGTCGACGGGGGACACGGGGAAGTATCCGCCCTTGAACGGAGTCTTGTTGCCGAGGTTGCCGCCCACTTCTTCGCGACCCGAGTTCCAGGGCGCCTCGATGGAATCGACCTTGTAGAAGCTGCCCTGCGGAGACGACTCGTACTGAACGTTGTCGAAGATGAAGAACTCGGCCTCGGGTGCGAAGAATGCCGTGTCCGCAATGCCCGTGGAGGACAGGTACGCCTCGGCGCGCTCGGCGACACTGCGGGGGTCGCGGTGGTACGGGTCACCGGTGCGTGGATTCACGATCGAGAAGTTGAGCGCAAGGGTCTTCTCCGTGCGGAACGGATCGACGAAAGCCGTCGTCACGTCCGGAATGAGCTGCATGTCCGATTCGGCGATGCCCTGGAACCCGCGGATGGACGATCCGTCGAAAAGCTGGCCGTGAATGAAGAAGTCCGCGTCGACCGACTTGGCAGGAACATTGAAGTGCTGCTGCACCCCCGGCAGATCGGTGAACCGGACATCGACAAACCTGATGTCTTCATCGGCGATGAACTTGAGGACCTCGTCCGCATTCTTAAACATCGATTCATGCTCCTAACGCATGGCTGGGGATAGAACGCGGCGCCAGCGCGTGTCCCTGCACCGCACGGGAAGTCACGAGCTCTGGCAGGATGAAACGCTGCCGCCGACTCGTTACAACTCTAGGAGCGGGCAGTTTCTCGCTGGTGTCGCGGTTGTTTCCGGGACGTTACATGATGTGAACTGCGCCTTTCACCCTAGCCTGTTCGTAGACATGGGGGGCATAATGCCTGTCGCCCGCGAACGGTAGGCTGTGGACGTGGTGAACAGAAATGATCTCGGTTCGTGGATGGGTGGTGCGTCGCCCTCCGGCAACCAGCAATGGCCGGGCCAACGCCTGGGGCGGCCCGAATCCGGGCCCGGATCCATTGCCCGCTTCGGTCCACGGGTTGGAGCTCTCCTCATCGATTGGCTGATCTGCTCAGTGCTCTCTGCCGCTTTCTTCGAGTACGACAGCTTCGCGACGCTGTATATCTTCCTCATCGAACAGATCCTGTTCGTCGGATTCTTCGGGTACAGCATCGGGCACAGGATCTTCCGGATGCAGGTGCAGACCCTCGACGGGAAGCCCGCCGGATACCTGACCGCCCTGATCCGCAGCGTCCTCCTGTGCCTCGTAATCCCGGCGTTCGTCATCGACACCGATCAGCGCGGTCTCCACGACCGGGCCCGCGCCACCGGTCTGTTTCGAATCTGAGCAACAGGCCGTCGACGAGAAGAGCTCCTCCCTGGATCGGGAGGAGCTCTTCTCGTCTATGAGACTGTATTCGTCGAAACAGCCGCTACCTCAGCGTCCGCGCATCGCCTTGCGGTCGGGGCGCGCCTTGAAGGGGTCGACGCCCTTGGGGATCGGCAGCTTGGTGCCCAGCGCGGTCAGCCGCTTGTCGACGGCGTAGACCTCCTGCTTGGTCAGGGTCTTCTTCAGCTTCTGTACGGTCTTCGGCACCTTGGACAGGGGAACCTGGCGATCGTCCCGGCCGGTCTCGATCACATGGACAGGAACATTGGGGATGATCCGGGCCATCTTCCGCTTCTCGCCGTCCACCAACTGCTTGACCCGGGTGGACGGTCCCTCGGATACGAGGATGACGCCCGGTCGGCCGATGACGCGGAAGACGGCGTCCTGCGTGCGGGGGTTCACCGCGACGGGCTGCTCCTGCAGGATCCATCCACGGCGGAGGACGCTGAGCGCGGCACCGGCCGCTCCTGGCCGTCCTTCGATCTGGGAGAACGCTGCCCGTTCGGCCCTTCGCGACAGGATGAAGATCGCGGCGAGGAACGCAAGTGGGACGGCGATGATCATCAGGGTGATGACGTTGTTGATCAGGAGCCCGATCAGGAGACCGACGGCAATGATGCCGACGAAGGCCAGCAGCATGAACCAGACAGCGCTAGGGTCATTGCGCCGCGTCATCGTGAAGACTTCGGCGATCTGCTTCATCCGTCCGGGCTTCTTCGGGCCCTTTCCTGGCTTCGGCTTCCGCGAGAAGAAACGGCGTTTGGGCGTAGGTGAACCTGAGGAATCGATCGCGTGTGACATAGTCCTTCGATTCTACGGGATGGCCTGAGCACTACGGCGGTCGCGTACGGAGCGGTCGGGGCCGGTCGTCCGTCAGCTTGCGAGGAGGGAGGAGGCTTCCTGCATCGCCGACCCGGATTCGTCCAGGTGGGCGAGTTCAGGGGGCAGTTCGAGCCCCTTCTTCCGCATGGCACGCGCCCAGAGGCGGCCCGCACGGTAGGACGATCGCACCAGTGGGCCACTCATGACACCGAGGAAACCGATCTCTTCTGCTTCCTCGCTCAGTTCGACGAATTCGCCGGGCTTCACCCATCGGTCCACTGGTAGGTGGCGCTCGCTCGGGCGGAGGTACTGGGTGATCGTGATGAGGTCGCAGCCGGCCTGGTGCAGATCGCGAAGCGCCTCCGAAATCTCCTCACGTGTCTCGCCCATGCCGAGGATCAGGTTGGACTTGGTGACCATGCCCAGATCACGACCCTGGGTGATGACATCCAGGGAGCGCTCGTAGCGGAAAGCGGGGCGGATGCGCTTGAAGATGCGGGGGACGGTCTCGACGTTGTGCGCGAAGACCTCGGGAGCAGCATCGCAGATCGCAGCGATGTACTCGGAGCGGCCCGAGAAGTCCGGAATGAGGATCTCGACACCTGTGCCTGGGTTCATGCTGTGGATCTGCCGGATGGTCTCGGCATACAGCCAGACGCCCTCGTCGGCGAGGTCATCGCGCGCGACGCCGGTGACCGTCGCGTAGCGCAGATTCATCGACTTGACCGACTGGGCCACCTTGAAGGGCTCACTGCGGTCCAGGGGCTGCGGCTTGCCCGTGTCGATCTGGCAGAAATCGCACCGGCGCGTGCACTCCGAACCTCCGATGAGGAACGTCGCCTCGCGGTCCTCCCAGCACTCGAAGATGTTAGGGCAGCCCGCTTCTTCGCAGACGGTATGCAGGCCTTCCTTCTTCACCAGATTCTTCATGGCGACGAACTCCGGGCCGATGTTGACTTTGGCCTTGATCCAGTCGGGCTTGCGCTCGACCGGCGTCTCGGCGTTGCGCGCCTCGATGCGCAGCATGCGGCGACCCTCGGGTGCAAGGCTCACAGTAAAGCTCCTTCTGACTGGGGGTCGCGGGCGGGGCCGGGGGAGTCGGCGGCGTCAGCAGTATGTGGTCGGGGCGGCTCGGTGGCATGATCGCCTACCAGCACCGCCTCATTCTTGCGCAGTTCAGCCTCGATAAGCGAAACGATCTCCGCAGGATCGACGATCCGGCCGCACTCTTCGGAGATCGACGTGACTCCGGCATCGCTGATGCCGCAGGGGACGATCTGTTGGAAGGGTGCCAGATCGTTGCTGCAGTTCACGGCGAACCCGTGCATCGTGACACGCTCCTTGACCCGGATCCCGATTGCCGCGATCTTCCGCGCCGGTGCGCTCCCCGATGCTGCGAGCCAGACGCCCGAGCGGCCCGCGATCCTGATGCCGTCGATATCGACGTGAGCGAGGGCGGCGATGATGACCTCTTCGAGGACGTCGACATATTCGGCCACCCGTGCCGGATTCCGGAGAGCGAGGATCGGGTACCCCACGAGTTGCCCTGGTCCGTGCCAGGTGAGCTTGCCACCCCGGTCGACCGGAATGACGGGAGTCCCGTCGAAGGGCCGCTCGTGGTCCTCCGTCCGCTTGCCGGCAGTATAGACAGCCGTGTGTTCGAGCAGGAGCACGGTGCTGGGGGCCGAGCCGGCTACCACCTGGTCATGCAGCGCCTTCTGCATCTCCCAGCCCTGCGTGTACTCGATGTAGTCGGGAGCGAGTCCGACACGCGACAGTACAAGAGTCATGGTGCAAGCGTAGTCGCGTCAGCGGACACATTGCTCCGGCGCCTCCCACCGGCGACGCGGCGTCCGGGGATCGGTTGGGAGCTCATCCGAGGTCCTACATTCGCCGCACGTTCCACCGTGGCACGGCGAAGGCGCCCCCAGCCTCACCAGCCGCCACTCGCGGTCCGCGCGTCTCACCTCGAAGCGCAGGACGGGTGACGCGGCGTCGGCCGTCGCCTGGAACCGCCAGAAGTCCGTCCGGAATCCGCGGACTGTCGGATTGCTCCTGGTATCGACGGAAAGGACGGGCAGGGCATGCCAGGTGAACCAGTGCCGGCTGCACCCGACGACGCACCACTCCGCCCCCCGCCATGAGAGACGCTGAGGCCGCACCTCGCCATCGACCTCCTTGAACGTCACCGAGACGGATTCATCGCAGGGCTGCCAGGAGCCGACCGCGTCGGTGGGGCTGGGGCGTGACTTCATCATGGATGAACCTGTCTCGAATCAATCCTGGACGTTAAAATTAGAACGTTTGTTCTATTAAAGCAATCGGAGATACGCCAAGAGTCGGACCAACCTGTGGACAACTGCTGTGAGGGTGGCTGGGTGATCTAGAACTGACACATGAGCGACGTCACGCGGAAGGATCACTCCAGTACTTCCATCGAAGCGGCCGCAGCCGGCGCTCCGCCGAGCGGACCGTCAGATGGAGTGATGAACCGGAACCACGATGGCGAGCCTGAGCGCCCCGTGGTCGCAGGCCTGATCGTCGGGAGACTTCTCGGCCGTGGCGGGTCCTCCGTTGTATGGCACGTGACGGATGACGTCGGGCAGAGATTCGCGCTGAAGGTGTCAGGGACGTCGAACGTGACGGGGCCGACGTCGGGATCAGCGGCTCTATCAGTCCCGGACGCGTCGGGCCGAAGCCCACTGGGACCGGTGGCAGACTCCGGAGCGCTCAACGCTGCGGTTCCCTCGGTGCTATCTCCCGGGCGCCGAGGCCGACGCGCCGCTGATCCTCGCGCAGGTACCGCGGCCGGTGAACGACCTGCCTCGTCGTCCAGTTGGTCGCGCCCCGCGTCAGCGCCCGCGGCATCCCCGGTCAACGGACACGGGCCGCCTGCCCCCGTCCGCAGCGACGTGGCGGGCGGCGGTGCCGGACTCGACGAGCCGACGCGTGAACTGAGGCTCCTGCAGCGCTTCACCCACGAGCACCTCCTGCGGGTCCATCGCATCATTCCGACGAGCCAGGGTCCGGGGATGCTGGCGGATCTTGCGTCGGGCGGGTCCCTTCTCGGCCTCGTCACCAGCCGCGGGCCATTGCCCATCCCGGAGGTGGTGACAGCGCTGGTGCCGATAGCTCACGCGCTCCACTACCTCCATGGCGCGGGCGCGCTGCACGGCGATGTCACTCCAGGGAATATCCTCTTCACCCACGAGGGAAAGCCGTTGCTCAGTGATCTCGGCACGAGCCGGCTTCTTGGGGCTGACGACGGCGCTGCCGCCGGAACGCCCGGCTTCATCGACCCCGGGCGCAGCAGGGCCTTCGATGCCGGAACGGACGTGTTCGCCCTTGCAGCAGTGTCCTGGTTCGCGCTCACGGGAAGGGTGCCCGGGCCCACGGACCAGCGACCACCGCTCCTGCTGATCGTGCCCGACGTCCCCGCTCCGCTCATGCATCTCATCGAGGACGGGCTCAGTCCTGATCGCGATCGTCGTCCGACCGCGGAGCAGTTCGCGCGGACCCTGCTCGCGAGTTCCGCAGCCGGACCGGTGAACCTCGTGCCGGCGGTGCACTCGAGCGTGCTGCCTGAACTCCTCACGCGGCGTGCGGGTCCGCTCCCGACCGAACCCCGCTCCAGGTGGCAGCGGATGATCCGTACGCCGCGTGAGGAGCGGCGGCGGGCAGTTCCGCCATCCCGGGGACGCCCCGACCGGGCTGGTGGCCTTCCTCGTGGGTTCCCTCGCGGCAACGGTGCGGCGGGTGACTCTCATACCTCGGAGCGACGACGCGGCGATACCCGCGACGAGACCGCTCGCGGACGCCTCGCTGTCCTGGCAGGACTGCTCGCCGTCGTCCTGCTGGTGACGGGGCTGGCCCTGACCCTCGGCGGCCTACGGGAGCCGAGCGCCGCTTCGGACACATCGTCGGCCGACCCTGGCGGGTACGGGTCAGGAAGCTCGGACGAGCCGTCGGTTCCACGCGACGATGCCTTGCTGACCGGTGATCCCGCGACCGCCCTGGCTAGCCTCGCCGCCGCCCGCGCCAGGGCCTTCGCGACGGCCGATCCCACCCTCCTCATGACGGTCGATGTCGAGGGTTCACCCGCCATGAGCGCCGACCGCGCCGCCGTGCAGGCCCTTTCCTCATCCGGTCGGAGGCTGCGGGACCTGACGATCGCCATCCGCGAACCGACGGTGATGACCGAGGCCGAGCGCGCAGCTCTGCCTTCGCTCGCGGATCTACCCGCCGTCGACGACGCGCCGAATACTACGGAGGTGTCGGTCGTACGTGCGACGGCCGCCCTGTCCTCCTACACCGAAACGGGCGCGGTGCCGCTATCCGAGGGCGTCCCCGTGCCGCCGCTGATGGCGGCGGGACAGCAGGACCTGATGTTCATCCTGTGGAACTCCGGCGACGGCTGGCGCATCCACTCCGTGGTGTCGCTGCCCGCCTGAACCCACCGCTACGGTGTCGCTCGATGCGGTTGACGAGAAGACCCGGGAAGCCGCGTCGATTCAGGAGCTGACGGTCCGGCGCACCCAGGCGGCGAGCGCCTCGGGGGTCGGTTCATCGAAGGCGAAGCCGGCTCCAGCCAGGGCACGGGGCTCCATCCTCTGACTGACGAGCAGCAGCTCGTAGCCCAATTGCCCGAGGCCCGCCTTCAGGATGAACGCGGGCACGCGGAACCACACCGGTCGATTGAAGGCCTTCCCGAGCTGCAGGGTAACGGTGTCGAGGGTCGCAGGAGCCGGCGCATTCAGGTTGACCGGTCCGGACAGGGGCGCGGTGAGGAGGAACTCCAGCGCCCGCACTTCGTCATTGAGACTGATCCATGGCCACCACTGACGTCCGGAGCCGAGCGACGTGCCGGCGAAGAACCTGATGGGGATGAGCAGGTTCGGCAATGCGCCGCCTTCCTTCGTCATCACGATGCCGGTCCTCGTGATCACGACGCGGACCGGATCGGGGGCGCCGAGGGCCTCCGACTCCCACCGACGGCAGATGTCTGCGAGCAGGGTCTGGCCCGACGCGGAGGACTCGGTGAGCACCTCGTCGCCACGGTCCCCGTAGTAGCCCGACGCGGACTGGCTGATGAAGACCTCGGGCGGATTCTTCGCCTTCCTCATGGCCTGGACCAGCGTCCTGGTGGGCATGATGCGCGAGGAGTACAGCGTCTCCTTGTAGCTCCTCGTCCAGAGGCCACCGGCGATGCCGGCGCCGGAAAGGTTGATGACGGCATCCGCCTGCTCGACGGCGGCGACATCGAGGTCGCCGGACGCGGGATTCCATCGGATCTCCCGGGGTCCCTTCGGTGCCCGACGCACGAGGCGCGTCACTTCGTGGTTCTTCTCTAGCTGGCGGATGAGGGCGGTACCGATTGTCCCGGACGCGCCGGCGAGGAGGATGCGCATAGCTCCATCGAACCACTTGTCAGGAACGAAAGGTACCGGAACAGGTCGTCCCCGGCTGCCACGGGGAGAAGCGTCTGACGGACGAACGGGCGCAGTCCACAACGCAGTGCGCAGGGGGCTCCCGTGAATCGCCTCGCCTGCCTGCAGATCGCCGACAGGGTCTTCACCGGATGTATCCAGCCATCCCACGAGACCTATCGCGCTTCCATCCCAGCCCGAAGGACCTTCGGGCTGAACACGACGGAAGGACCGGGCGGAGGCCGGGAGACGAACGAGAAGGCTCCCGGACACAGTCCGGGAGCCTTCTCGTGCATCGTGTCAGGATTGCCGACGGGGCAGTACAGCCCGGGGATCAGCTTCGCAGCGTAGCCTTCAGCGAGATGTCCTTGACGCTGGCGAGGGCCTGGGAGACCGGGCAGCCTTCCTTGGCTGCCTGGGCGACGCGCTGGAAGTCATCCTCCGACAGGTCCGGAACGGTCGCGTCGAGGGTCAGCCGGATCGCGGTGATACCGGTGCCGGGCTGGAAGTCGACCTCGGCCTTGGTTTCGACGCGATCGGGCGTCTTCCCCTCTTCGCCGAGGGCGTGGCTGAACGCCATCGAGAAGCACGCCGAGTGCGCGGCCGCGATGAGCTCCTCCGGGCTGGTCTTGCCCTCGGATTGCTCCGCGCGGGCTCTCCAGGTGACGTCATAGGTACCGAGACCGGAGGAATCAAGCGTGACCTGGCCTGAGCCTGAGGGGAGGTCCCCGCTCCAGACGGTGTGGGCTGTGCGAACAGTAGCCATGATTCTCCTTGCTGTCGGACGGACGCGGAAATCGCACCCGTTACTTCCCTCCCATCCTAGGGAGCGGCGCAGCGTCGTGCCATCCAATACCGGCCACGGCCCCCAGAGCCTTCGGAGCGACGGGAACGGGTCCACCCGAAAACGACAGGAGCCGCCTCCCGGCGGGGAGGCGGCTCCTGGGTCGATGCGGCGGTGTGCTAGAGGCCGAGGTCGGCTTCGAAGGCGCCACCCTCGAGCCGGGCTTTCAGCGTCTGGAGGAAACGGCCTGCATCGGCCCCATCCACGAGGCGGTGGTCGTAGGTCAGGCTGAGATACATCATGGAGCGGATGGCGATCGTGTCATCGCCGTCCACACCGGTGATGACCACGGGACGCTTGACGATGATGCCGGTCCCGAGAATGCCCACCTGCGGCTGGTTGATGATCGGTGTGTCGAAGAGTGCGCCGGCCGATCCGATGTTCGTGATCGTGAAGGTGCCGCCCGACAGCTCGTCGGGACCGATCTGCCCGTTGCGGGTCCGCGAGCCGACGTCTGCGATCTTCTTGGCGAGTCCACCGAGGTTGAGGTTACCGGCGTCCTTGATGACCGGGACAAGTAGACCCTTCTCCGTATCGACCGCGATCGCAAGGTGCTCGGCGTCGTGGTAGGTGACTTCCTTCTTTTCCTCGTCGAAGGACGCGTTCAGCTTCGGGTGCTGCTTGAGCGCCTCGGTGACGGCCTTCGAGATGAAGGGGAGGAAGGTCAGCTTCGCGCCGTTCTGGGCCTGGAACGATTCCTTCGACGCGGTGCGCAGCTTGGCGATGCGGGTCATGTCGACCTCGATCACCTGGGTGAGCTGAGCGGAGACCTCGAGGGACTCACGCATGCGCTTCGCGATGGTCTGGCGGATGCGCGGTGCCTTCTCGACGGTGCCGCGCAGCTTCGACGGCTCTACGGCGGGTGCTGCCGGTTTCGAGGGGGTGGCGGGTGCGGCCGGAGCGGAGGCCGCCGGAGCGGACTGTGCGACGGGCTGCGCCTGCGACACCTTCTGCGCCTCGACAGCCTCGAGGACGTCCTGCTTCCGGATGCGGCCACCGACGCCGGTGCCCTTGACCGTCGACAAATCCACGTTGTTCTGGTTGGCCAAGCGGCGAACCAGTGGCGTCACGTAGGTGGAGGCCTCCGTTTCGGTGGAGGCACTGGGGGCGGGTTCCTCGACCGGCTTGGCCGCAGCCGGCTGCTGGGCGGGCGCACCACTTGCGTCGTCGTCGGACTCGGATGTGCTGGAGGCGCGCTCCGCCTCATGGTCCGAGCCGGACTTCTCGGTCGGGGCGTCGTTGCGCTCCTCGGCCGGTGCTGCCACGAGCGGCTCACCGGAGGCAGCTTCGACCTTCTTCGGCGCGCCTGCACCGGAGCCGATGACGGCGAGTACAGCACCGACCTCAGCGGTTTCGTCCTCGTTGACGCGGATCTCCTGCAGCGTGCCCGCGACTGGCGAGGGGATCTCGGTGTCGACCTTGTCGGTCGAGACTTCAAGCAGCGGCTCATCGACCTCGACATCGTCTCCGATCGCCTTCAGCCAACGGGTGACGGTACCCTCGGTGACGCTCTCACCAAGTGCAGGAAGGGTCACCTCTGTACCCTCACCTGCTTCGTCAGCCCCATCGGAGGAACCGGAGCCCGCCTCCGGTGCCTTCTCGGCGGGGGTCTCCTTCTCCGTGGAGGGTTCGGCCGGGGCGGCTTCGGCCGCCGGAGCAGCGGCTTCTTCCGCTGCGGCAGGGGCGGCACTGCCGGAGTCGCCGCTTCCGGAGCCGTCGCCGATGCGCACGAGGGGAGCGCCGACCTCGGCGGTCTCGTCTTCGGCCACCAGGATTTCCTCGATGACGCCGGCGATCGGCGAGGGGATCTCGGTGTCGACCTTGTCGGTGGAGACCTCGAGAAGGGGCTCGTCGACCTCGACGCGGTCACCGACCTGCTTCAGCCAGCGGGTGACAGTGCCTTCGGTGACGCTTTCACCGAGAGCGGGCAAGTTCACGGATTCAGACATAATGCGCCCGTTTCTCCTTTGTAGATCGTTCCTGGCAGCTGGTCGACGAGCGGGGCCGTCCAGCTGGATGTGCTTGAAATTCCTGCTCCCGAGCTTAGTCCACGCCCTCGGGGCGTGGACTAAGCTGGCGGCGCCGTGTGGCGGGCCCTACCACGTACCTCAGCCGTGCAGCGGCTTGCCGGCGAGAGCGAGATGCGCTTCGCCGAGCGCCTCGTTCTGCGTGGGGTGTGCATGGATGAGCGGAGCGACATCCTCCGGGTATGCCTCCCAGTTGACGATGAGCTGTGCCTCGCCGATCTGCTCGCCCATGCGGGAGCCGAGCATGTGGACGCCCACGATGGGGCCGTCCTTCTCGCGGACGAGCTTCACGATGCCGCCGGTGCCGATGATGGAGCTCTTGCCGTTGCCGGCCAGGTTGTACTCGTGGGTCTCGACGCGGTCGTCGCCGAACTTCTCGCGCGCTGCCTTCTCGGTGTAGCCCACCGAGGCGATCTCGGGATCGCTGTAGGTGACCTTCGGGATGTTGAGGTCGGCGACGACGACGGGCTTCAGTCCCGCGATCTCCTCCGCCACGAAGATGCCCTGCTGGAAGCCACGATGAGCCAGCTGGAGGCCGGGGACGATGTCGCCGATCGCGTAGATGGTGCCGACGCCCGTGTGGAGTCGCTCGTTCGTGATGACGAACCCGCGGTCCATGGTCAGTCCCGCCTCCTCGTAGCCGAGGTTCTGCGTCACAGGACCGCGGCCGACGGCGACGAGCATGAGATCTGCCTCGAAGGTCTTGCCGTCCTCGAGCGAGACGACGACGCCGCCGTCGTTCTGCTCGACGGACTGGAAGCGGGTACCGGTATTGAACTTGATGCCGCGCTTCTTGAAGGCGCGCTCGAAGTTCTTGACAATCGACGCATCCTCGTTCGGCACGAGCGAGGGGAGCGCTTCGATGATGGTGACGTCCACGCCGAAGGACTTCCAGACCGATGCGAATTCGCAGCCGATCACTCCGCCGCCGAGGATGATCGCCGTCTTGGGGACGAAGTCCATCTTCAGCGCCTGATCGGACGTGATGACCTTGCCTCCGATCTCCAGGCCGGGGAGGCTGCGGGAGTAGGAGCCGGTAGCGAGAACGATGTGCTTGCCCGTGTAGACGGTGCCGTCGACATCGACCGTATTCTGCGACGCGAGCCTGCCCGATCCCTCGATGACCGTGATGCCCTTGGACTTGATGAGCCCCTGGAGCCCGCGGTACTTGCCGGCGATGATGCCGTCCTTGTACGCGTTCACAGCGTTCATGTCGATCGACTCGAAGGTGGCCTTCACGCCGTACTTGCCGGCATCGCGGGCGCCGTCGGCGATCTCGGCCGAGTGCAGGAGGGCCTTCGTGGGGATGCAACCGTTGTGGAGGCACGTCCCGCCGAGCTTGCCCTTCTCGATGAGCCCCACGGTGAATCCCAGCTGCACCGCGCGAAGTGCTGCAGCGTATCCGCCGCTACCTCCACCGAGTACCAGGATGTCGAATTCTTGCGCAGTTGCCGATGCGGCCACTTGGACGCTCCCTCGCGTGATCTGTTGACGCGCCCGGCGCGTCGGTTGATAAATCGGTCGATACATCGATTGCTGGTGCGGTCGCGGTGCGAGCGCAGATGCTTCGCGTACTCTCGTTTTTCACCCTATCCCCAGTTGTGGCCGGCATCCACCTGAAGCGCACGTCGCGGCTGCCAGAGCCCCCTGATGCGCACGATATGCGCGGGGATGTGGGCAGTGTCACGTCCATCGGTGTCACCAGGGTCGGCGGTACTCACCCCAGGGGCGGAAGGGACGCCGCACCCGACGAGCGGCGCGGCGTCCCGATGTCGTCAGACCGAGCGAGCGAGCACGTCCTCGACGTACGCGAGAAGTGTGCGGACGCCGACCCCGGTTCCGGCCTTGGGGGTGTAACCGTACGCGGCACCCTCGTTGAAGGCGGGTCCGGCGATGTCGAGGTGCGCCCAGGGGATCTTCTCGCCATCGACCTGCCCCACGAACTCGCGCAGGAAGACTGCAGCAGTCATCATGCCGCCGTTGCGCTCACCGATGTTGGCGATGTCCGCGACCTGGGACTCGAGGCTCGGACGCAGCTCCTCGGGAAGGGGCATGGGCCAGAACTGCTCCCCGGCGCGGTCGGCCGCGGCCTTGACGGCATCGCGCACGCCGTCGTCGCCCATGACGCCCGAGACCCTTGTGCCGAGTGCGATCATCTGTGCACCGGTGAGGGTGGCGATATCGATGATGGCGTCGGGGGATTCCTCGCTCGCCGCTGCCAGGCCGTCGGCCATGACGAGGCGGCCCTCGGCATCGGTGTTGAGGACTTCCACCGTGCGCCCGCCGTAGATCGAGAGGACGTCCTCGGGCCGCTGGGCGGTGCCCGAGGGCATGTTCTCGGCGAGGCAGAGCCACGCCGTGACCTTGGCTGGAAGGCCCAGTTCGGCGACCGCGAGGAGGGTGGTGAGTACGACGGCGGCGCCTGCCATGTCGAGTTTCATGGTCTGCATGCCGGCGGCGGGCTTGAGCGAGAGTCCACCCGAGTCGAACGTGATGCCCTTGCCTACGAGGGCGAGGTGCACGGCGGACTTCGCGGGGGCGTACTCCACCTTGACCATGCGTGGCGGGCGCGATGACCCCTTGCCGACCCCGAGGATACCGCCGTAGCCGTCACGCTCGAGGCGCTTCTCGTCCATGATGGTGACCTTCACGGGAAGCCCGCGCGTGAGCTCCTTCGCCGCCTGGGCGAACGTCTCGGGGTAGAGGTGGCTGGGTGGCTGGTTGACGAGCGAGCGCGTGGTGTTGACGTTCTTGCCGAGGATGGCGGCGCGCCGGAAGGAAGGGACGAGATCGACGTCGTCGGCTGCGGGGGTGTGGACGACGACGTTGCGGACGGCGGTCCGGTCGGTGGCCGGGGCGACGGTGCCGTCGGGCTTCATGTTCGACTTGTGGCCCTCATAGCTGTACGCACCGAACGCTGCACCTTCTGCGACGGCGGTCGCCGCAGAAACCGATTCCGCGGGAAACGCGATGACGACGGTGTCGAGACCGGTCAGCTGGCGGACAGCGGCCCCGGCGGCGCGGCGCAGGGTCTCGGGGGCGAGCACCGCCTCTGCCGTCATCGGGCCGACGCCGGAGAGGACGAGGGAGTCCGCTCCGGTCTCGGGCAGGCCGGGAAGCCGGCGGACCTCATCCGCAGCTCCTGTGATGCCGAGTACCTGAAGGGAATCGCCGAGGGCGCGGGCTGCCTTCGCGGGCAGGGGATTGCCGAGCAGGACCGGTCCGTCCGTCCCCTTGGCAACCGCGATCACGAGCGCATCGCTCGGGATCTTCCTGATGTCCTTCGCGGAAGCTGTCAGGTGTAGTTCGGTCGTCTTGATCACGGAATCTGTCTCCTCGTGTCCGGATGGGTTGTCCAGATGCTGCATCGATCGTGGTTCCGGCATCTGGTGGTCCGAGAACCGTCCTGACGATCGTAGTCGCTGCGCCTGAGGTGACCGCCCGTGGTTTGCGCATCTCCCCTCCGGCAAGGATCGCATCGTCGGTCCGGCACGGTGTGCGGCGCGGTTCCTACCATTGTTCTCCGCCCACGACCGGGTTCCGAGGTGATCCGGAATGAAGCCGATGCAGCCGGCGTTGATGAAGACAGGACCTAACCGGAGGAAAGAGCCATGCTGGATCCACGAACCCTGTACAACATCAATACCGACATCTTCGACGACGCCACGACCAAGGGGCTGCCCCTCCTGATGAGCCTGACCGGCTTCATGGACGCCGGCCACGTGGTGTCGCAGGTCAGCGAAGAGCTCCTCGAGGTGCTCGAGCATGAGCTGGTTGCCGAGTTCGACGCCGACCAGCTCATGGACTACCGGGGCCGGCGCCCCCGGATCACTTTCGTCGAGGACCATCTCACGGATTACCAGCCCCACCGCCTCGAACTCCACCGGCTTCACGACGGGCTCGGGGAGCCCTTCCTGCTCCTGACCGGCGTCGAGCCGGACCTCCAGTGGGAGCGATTCGCGAGCGCCGTCGTCGGACTCGTCAAGGAGCTGGAGGTGTCCCTCATCTCATGGGTGCACGCCATCCCCATGCCGGTTCCTCATACCCGTCCGATCGGCGTGACGATGCACGGCAATCGCTCCGACCTCATCGACGGAATGAGCGCCTGGCGACCGACCGTCGAGGTGCAGGCGTCGATCGGCCACGTGCTGGAGATGCGCCTCATCGAGGCCGGAAACGACGTCGTCGGGCACGTCATCCACGTACCCCATTACCTCGCCGATGCAGAGTATCCGCCCGCAGCCGTGGCGGGCCTCGAGTACCTCGGGGCGACAGCCCGCCTGGTGCTGCCGACGGACAGGCTGCGCGAGACCGGGCGCGACGTCGAACGTCAGATCGCTCGCCAGGTCGGTAACTCTGCGGAGGTGCAATCGGTGGTCAGCTCGCTCGAGCAGCGGTACGACGAGCACGCCGACGGCGCCGAGCGCCGGTCGCTGCTGGTCAAGGAGAACAGCGAGCTTGCCAGCGCCGATGAACTCGGTGCAGCCGTCGAGGCCTATCTCGCCAGTCCGCAGGCGGAGGAGGAGTCGACCCTCCTCTGGGACACCGAGTTCCTGGGTACGACGCCCATCGACTACGGGAGCGGCGACGGCGGGCGGAGCGAGCAGTCGTCCGGTTCCGCGGATTCCGGGGCGTCTGCGGATCCCACGGCGGCCGACGACGGAACTCCCGACGCTGATCCCCGCCCTACGACCTGAAAGTCCGATAGCACATGAAAATGCCCTCCTGCCCCTCCGGCGGGAGGGCATCTTCATGTGCAGCAACACTCCGAAGGGCGGGTAGGGCCCGGCGGCAGCGGCGGGATACTAGGGGAGTGAATCCTTCGAGGGCGACCCTGGTCTGGGCGGCGGGTGTGGCGGCCTACCTCGTCGCAGTCACCCAGCGCACCACGTTCGGCGTAGCCGGACTGGAAGCCACGGACCGCTTCAGCGCATCAGCCTCCCAGTTGTCGGTGTTCACCGTCGTCCAGCTGCTCGTGTATGCGGGCCTCCAGGTGCCTGTGGGTGTCCTCGTGGACCGCTGGGGCCCCCGTGCGCTCATCGTGACCGGCGGCATCCTGATGGCGGTCGGTCAGGCACAACTCGCGTTCGCGGACTCCGTGGGCGCCGGCATCATCGGCCGCCTGTTCGTGGGTGCGGGGGACGCGACGACGTTCATCAGCGTCCTGCGACTGCTTCCTGCCTGGTTCGAACCCCGGCGCATACCCGTCCTGACGCAATGGACCGGAATCATCGGGCAGCTCGGGCAGGTGGTCTCGGTCATCCCCTTCGTGGCGTTGCTCTCGACCTTCGGATGGCAACCCGCGTTCCTGTCCGCGGCGGCGCTCTCGGTGATCGCCGTCGTGCTCTCCGTCAGCGTGATCCGCGATTCTCCCGTGGCCGGCTCGGAGCGCACCACCCAGACGCTCAGGGAGACCGGTGCGTCTCTCGCGGAGGCGTGGAAGCAACCCGGAACACGCCTCGGGCTGTGGTCCCACTTCACCATCCAGTTCCCCGGGACGGTCTTCGTCCTGATGTGGGGCTACCCCTACCTGGTGCGAGCGGAGAAGGTGGGGGAGGGCCCCGCGTCCGCCCTCATGACCCTCTTCGTGGCGGTGGGCATCGCCTGCGGGCCTCTCCTCGGCCGTTACGTCGGTCGGCATCCGCTGCGGCGGTCCACGATGGTGCTCGCTATCGCCGCCCTGATGTCGGGTGCGTGGCTCGCGGTGCTGCTGTACCCGGGTCCCGCGCCACTGCCGCTGCTCACGCTGCTCGTGGTGGCGCTGGCCGTCGGCGGGCCGGGTTCCATGATCGCCTTCGACTTCGCCCGCACGTTCAATCCGGCAGCCCGTATGGGAACGGCCACAGGGATCGTGAACATCGGTGGTTTCATGGCATCCCTGATGACGATGTTCGTCATCGGGGTCGTCCTCGATCTGCTGCTCGGAAGTGGTTTCTCTCAAGGTGACCTGTACGCGCTGGCATCCTTCCGCCTCGCAATGGCCGTGCAGCTCGTGGTGCTCGCGACCGGCGCCATCGCGATCGTGAGCGCCCGGCGGCGGGTTCGACGGCGGATGGCGGAACAGGGCGTCGTCGTTCCTCCGTTGCGGGAAGCCCTCGCTCGGGAACGCCGTAGACGCCGGGAGGAGAAGGCGGCCCGGAGGCGCGACAGCTAGTCATCGTGCGCCGCCGAGCGACCCTGCGGAGTCCGCGCGGCAGCGCTCTCCTATCGATAAGACAACGCGGCTTGTCCACATAGTGCTCCTGTCAGGAGCCTGACCGGAGCAGGGGCAGCAGGCTGTTCCGCATGACCTCCTCCATAAGCCCCGCACCCGGCAGCCCGACGTCCCCACCCTTTGCCGTCACATCACCGGCCGACATGCTGTCCTACATACCCCACGCCCTCGGTTTCATGCCCGAGGAGAGCCTGGTCGTCCTGACGACATCGGGCCGGAAACTGGGTGCCACGCTGCGGGTGGACCTGCCGCCGGACGGCTCCGACCTACTGGTCTTCGCTCAGGGGGTGTTGTCCTTCCTCCAGGGTGACGCCGGCGCCGACGGTTCGCTCGTGGTCGTGTACGCCCGGCAGGAATGGGCACGAGGTGCTCCCGCACCGCGTGCGCCGATGGTGCTGAAGCTCGAAGCCGTGCTGGGAGCTGCAGGATTGCCTGTGGGAGGCGGCTGGTTCGTTTCCGCAGGAGGGTGGCGCGACTACTTCTGCATGGACGCGGATTGCTGCCCCTGGCCCGGGCAGCCCCTCGACGCCGTCGTGGACAGCGCCCTGAACGCGGAACTCATCTTCGGCGGAAGTGCTTTCCATCCATCGGCCCCCGAAGCCGTCTTCCGCGAGGCCCCTGCCGTCGTCGCCAGGTCGGGGACGTCGGCTACAACCATCCCTGCTGTCGAGGATGCGCAGGCGCACTACGCCGCTTGCTGTGCGGGCCATTGGACGGATGAGGCGCAGTTCCACGCCACCTCTGCCGTCTGGGACGCCGTCCTGCAGGATGCGGGCGGGTTCCGCGTGAACGTCGAGCCCGACCTCGCCGGATTCCTGTTGGCCAGTGTCGAGTCGCGGACCATTCGTGATTTCCTTCTTGCAAGCGCGTGCGCGGGGTCGGTTACCGCCCTCGAGGGCGCAACAGCGTGCTGCCTGCTCGAGCAGTCGGAAGAGCCTGACGGGTTTCAGGAACGCGCTGGTGGCCGGGAAACCGGCCTCACCATCGGTGCGTCCGTCACGCCGTGGGTACCCGAGGTAGTCATGCCGGGCGAACTCCGCACCGCCGTTGGAGCCGCAGAGGCCGCGCTGCCCGTTGCCATCTGCAGGATTGCTTCGGGCGATAATCGTGACCCGTCCCGGCGAGAAGATGCCGGCGAGGACGCGGCCCAGTTGTATGCCGACGTTCTGGCCGGTCGATTCACAGGAAAAATCGACTGGCGTCGCGTCGATTCGATGACCCTTGTTCTCGGGGGCCTCGCCTCTGTGGCCGAGGGGGAGTCGCGCGCGGCAGTGCTGACGATGTGCGCCTGGTTCGAATATGCGCGCGGCCGGGGCTCGCGCGCAGCGGTATTCCTGGATGCAGCGGAGCAGGCGGTACCCGGCTATCGGCTCGCGCGGCTCCTCCAGGAGCTCCTGCGTCGTGGCGGACTGCCTGCCTGGGCCCGGATCCGTTCGACTGCCTGGACGGCCGAAGCAGGGCGCACTTCCCGCAGAGCGGCCTGACGGGGAGAGCTGCGCCGGGGGCCGGAAACCACGCGTCACCCCGTCGCGTTCAGCAAGCTGGGAATTTCCGACGTGACAGCGAAGCGTGAGACAATAAAGGTTGAGACCCGGTTGGGTCCGTGCACCAGAACAGCACCGAGCATCCCGTGTAGGTCGTCGCCTTGAGGCGCATGCCGAGGGGAATAGCACGGTCGGCAGGACCGTTCCAATGGGAGCAGGCCCCGCCGGGTTCGCCTGGTAACAGCGCGGACTTGACAGGGTCATAGTGGTGTTGTCCGTCTGATGGCACCACACACCGCCGTACGAAAGGTTCTCTGTGTCGGTCAAGAAGACAGCAGCACCGGCGTCGACAGACGCTGGTACCACCACTACCAAGCGACGGGTAGCGGCGAAGAAGCCCGCGACGAAGGCTGCTTCCTCCGCTGCGGCCGCAAAGGCTTCCACCTCGGATGCCCAGGATTCGGTGGACACGCTCGATGCAGCGGATCCGACCGTCGATGTCGCCGTAGACGCCGAGGACGCAAAGCCCGATGTCGCTGAGGGCGGCACCACCACCGGTTTCGTCTACTCCGACGCCGACGACGACGACGCCCCCGCCCAGCAGGTCGTCTCGGCCGGTGCCACGGCCGACCCTGTCAAGGACTACCTCAAGCAGATCGGAAAGGTCGCACTGCTCAATGCCGAGCAGGAAGTCGATCTGGCACTCCGTATCGAAGCAGGCCTCTTCGCCGAGGAGAAGATCGCGGCTGATCCGGACATGGATCCGAAGCTGAAGCGCGAGCTCGAATTTGTCATCCATGACGGCAAGAGGGCGAAGAACCACCTGCTCGAGGCGAACCTCCGCCTCGTCGTATCCCTTGCCAAGCGCTACACCGGCCGCGGCATGCTCTTCCTCGACCTCATTCAGGAAGGGAACCTGGGTCTCATCCGCGCAGTCGAGAAATTCGACTACACCAAGGGCTTCAAGTTCTCGACCTACGCGACCTGGTGGATCCGCCAGGCCATTACGCGTGCCATGGCGGACCAGGCCCGGACCATCCGCATCCCGGTGCACATGGTCGAGGTCATCAATAAGCTCGCACGCGTCCAGCGCCAGATGCTGCAGGACCTCGGACGGGAACCGACACCGGAGGAGCTTGCGCTCGAGCTGGATATGACGCCGGAGAAGGTCGTCGAGGTTCAGAAGTACGGCCGCGAGCCCATCTCACTGCATACCCCCCTCGGCGAGGACGGCGACTCGGAGTTCGGCGACCTGATCGAGGACTCCGAGGCAGTCGTTCCGGCCGACGCCGTCAGTTTCACTCTCCTTCAGGAGCAGCTCCACTCGGTGCTCGACACGCTGTCGGAACGCGAAGCAGGCGTCGTCGCGATGCGCTTCGGCCTGACCGACGGACAGCCCAAGACGTTGGACGAGATCGGTAAGGTCTACGGGGTCACCCGTGAGCGGATCCGCCAGATCGAATCGAAGACGATGTCGAAGCTGCGGCACCCGTCCCGGTCCCAGGTGTTGCGCGACTACCTCGACTGATTCAGTGAATGCCGCTCGGACAAGACGCAGGGCCCTTCCTCCGGGAGGGGCCCTGCGTCTTGTCCGGAGAACCTCCTGCGCGTGAGGTCCGGCTTCATGAGCAGGCGGGAGCACTGTGCATGAACGCCGTCGATGGTGAACAGGCCGGTCGAGCGCGACAAAAAGACGGGCCCCCTCCGGTGGAGGGGGCCCGTCTTCTCATCTTCAGCGCCTTGTACACGGGGGCGATTGCTCTGAAGTCGGTGTGCGGTGGTCCGCAGGTCAGTCAGCCGGTACGGCCGGCTTTTCGCGGAGCCGCTCGGTCTCGTCCTGCCACTCGGATGTGAGCGGCTTCAGGTTCGCTTCGACGGCGCGCGCGTGGTGGCCGCAGAACAGAAGCTCTCCACCGGAGGATTGAAGGACTGCCCGCACGTAAGCCTGGGCACCGCATCGGTCGCAGCGGTCCAGGGCAGTGAGTTCGCGAGTTGCTACTGCAGTGGTCATGATTGCCTCCTCATGTGGATCGTGTACTCATATAACCACTATTCGTTGCCACTGCTTCGCTGGCTGGGCCTCCTTTCGCTCCGGGCGTACCAGGGGTATGGGTCTCACTTCCGCAGGGGCGGGATTCCGCGACAGGACGCGCCTGCCGCAGCGTGTCGGTCCCGCGTAATAAACTGAATCGAAACCTTTTCCGCAATCACCCTCCTGACGCCTGTCCTGGATCGTGCCGTCCTGCCAAGGAGACCACTGCACTGTGACACCCCCCACTTCGGACTACACAGCCCGGCACCTCTCGGTCCTCGAGGGCCTCGAGGCGGTTCGCAAGCGTCCCGGCATGTACATCGGATCGACGGACTCGCGCGGCCTGATGCACTGCCTGTGGGAGATCATCGACAACTCTGTCGATGAAGCGTTGGCAGGATACGGGCAGAGCATCACGGTGATCCTGCACGCCGACGGGTCCGTCGAGATCCATGACGACGGCCGAGGGATCCCGGTTGACATCGAACCGAAGACCGGTTTGACCGGTGTCGAGGTCGTTTTCACCAAACTCCACGCGGGCGGCAAGTTCGGCGGCGGTTCGTACACGGCGTCGGGCGGCCTCCATGGCGTCGGCGCGAGCGTCGTCAACGCCCTGTCCTCCCGACTCGATGCGTTCGTGGACCGCGGTAGCAAGACCTATGCAATGTCGTTCCGACGGGGTGAACCGGGCGTGTTCAAGGACGCGAAGACGCCGTCGCCGACGTCCGCCTTCGAACCCTTCCTCGACGGATCGCGCCTCGAGGTGGTCGGCACGGCGAAGCGCGGGGTCACCGGCACGCGCATCAGGTACTGGGCCGACCGCCAGATCTTCACCGCAGACGCGGCATTCTCCTACGAGGAGCTTCAGACGCGGGCACGCCAGACGTCGTTCCTGGTGCCGGGACTCCGCATCGTGCTGCGGGACGAGCGGAAGATGCCGGGCACGCCCGGCGAATCCGGACCGGTCGAGGAAGTCTTCCAGCACGACGGTGGAATTTCGGAGTACGCCGAGTTCCTCGCCCTCGACGCGGCCGTCACCGACGTGTGGCGCATTCAGGGTTCCGGCCGTTTCAAGGAGTCCGTCCCCGTCCTCGATGACCGCGGCCACAGCCAGATGGCAGAAGTCGAGCGCGACTGCGACGTCGACATCGCCCTGCGCTGGGGTATCGGTTACGAGACGACTGTCCGGAGCTACGTGAACATCATCGCGACGCCGAAGGGCGGCACGCATCAGAGCGGCTTCGAGCAGGCCCTGCTGAAGACCTTCCGCAAGGTGATCGGGGACAACGCCCGCAAGTTGAAGGCCGGCAGCGACAAGATCGAGAAGGACGACGTCTTCGCAGGACTGACCGCAGTTCTCACCGTGCGGCTCGCGGAGCCTCAGTTCGAGGGTCAGACGAAGGAGATCCTCGGCACCTCGGCCGTCAAGGCCATCGTGACGAAAGTCGTCGAGAAGGAATTGCAGGCGCGCCTCTCCTCCTCTGCCCGGAATGACAAGGTCCAGTCGACTCTCCTGCTGGAGAAGGTCGTCGCGGAGATGAAGTCACGTATCTCCGCGAGGGTGCACAAGGAAACCCAACGCCGCAAGAACGCCCTCGAGACGTCGACCATGCCGGCCAAGCTCGCTGACTGCCGGATCGACGACCAGGAACGTTCCGAGCTGTTCATCGTCGAGGGTGACAGCGCCCTCGGTACCGCGAAGAATGCCCGGTCATCCGACTATCAGGCGCTCCTGCCCATCCGAGGCAAGATCCTCAACGTGCAGAAGGCCTCCGTCGGCGACATGCTCTCGAATGCCGAGTGTGCCGCACTCATCCAGGTCATCGGGGCCGGTTCCGGCAGGAGTTTCCAGCTCGATGCCCGGCGCTACGGCAAGGTCATCCTGATGACCGACGCCGATGTGGACGGTGCCCATATCCGGACCCTGCTGCTCACCCTGTTCTTCCGCTACATGCGGCCGCTGGTCGAGGCCGGACGCGTGTATGCCGCCGTGCCGCCCCTTCACCGCGTCGAGGTGATCAACGGCGGATCCAAAGCGAACGAGATGATCTACACCTACTCGGAGGCGGAACTGACACGTCTCCTCGCGGCCATGGAGAAGCAGGGCAAGCGCTACAAGTCACCTATCCAGCGCTACAAGGGGCTGGGGGAAATGGACGCCGACCAGCTTGCGGAGACCACGATGGACCCCAGGCACAGGACCTTGAGGCGGGTGCGAATCCAGGAAGCGGAGTCGGCCGAGCGGGTGTTCGATCTCCTGATGGGCAGCGACGTCGCGCCGCGGAAGGACTTCATCGTCGCTGGGGCAGCATCCCTGGATCGCGATCGCATCGACGCCTGACGGGGCGCCGATGGACTGCCAGTAGCCGGAAGCGTCAGCCGAGCAGTTCCGGAGCGACCAGCAGGGCCGGCGGCACCACGAGCAACAAGCCTGCTGTCGACAGCGCGAGCGCTTGCTGGACCCTGCCGAGGGGTGGCAGCGGAGTGAGTAACCGGCGCAGGCGAGGCGCGGTGGAGTGCGCGTCCGCGGTACCACCCGTTACGTCCGCCCCCGGGGTGGTCCCGAACCTGGTCTCGTCCGCGAGGGGATCATCAAGGGGGTCCGCTGCGCGAGGAAGTGTGCCTGCACCGACGATCACGATGGCGCGCATGAGCGTTTGTTCATCCACGTGGCGCAGCGCCTCATCGTCGGCGAGCATTTCGATCAGTTCGCTCACGGCGCGCTGCGCCAGTTGCGACGTCGGAAGCCACGGTAAGGCCGAACGCCAGGCAGCAAATGCCCACAGCAGCAGGTGGTGGCGCTGGTGGAGGTGCGCGTTCTCGTGGGTGAGGACGGCGTCGAGTTCCGCGCGGCTCAGCAGATCCATCAGGCCGTCGGACATGACGGTGACCGAGCGTGCGCCGCCGGGGAGGCAGTAGGCCACGGGAGCCGGGTGATTGATGACGAGGGTCGCTGGCTGATCGGCCGCAGGGGAGCTCAGCAGATTGAGCATGTCGCGATGGCGACGACGCTGCCGACGGATCCGGACGAACGTCAGGGCCAGGGTGAAGACGAGGTGGCCGAACAGGAGTGTTGCGGCGCTGATGGCGAAAACGTGGATCACGCCGAGGGTCTGCGCGGACCTGTCATTGAGCACGATGTCGAAGAACCCGGACGACGCCGAAATGAGATTGTCCCCCAGCGGTTCGAGGCCCCACACGAGCATGGCCCCGATCATCGACAGTCCGCCGGCAAGAGCGATCGACTGCCATAGCACCATGGCCGTGAAGGGTGCACGGGCAGGCCAGGAGGCGCGGGAAAGGGCAATGGGGGCAGGCCACGCAAGGAGGATCGCGAGGGCCGCGAGCAGGTAGGAGGCCCAGAACACGGGCGGGTCAGCTGCCGCCGAGCAGCTTGCGCAGGGTTTGTGCCTCGGTTTCGGAGACGCTGCCGATGAAGCGCGCCAGAACTGCTTCGCGATCCGGTGCGGTCACGAGTACCTCGTGCATGAGTTCAGCCGTGTGGTCCTCGCGGCTCGTCACGGATTTGTAGCGGTGGGGCCGGTTGTCGCGCTCCCGCTTGACCAGTCCCTTCTTCTCGAGCCGCGAGAGGACGGTGAGGACCGTCGTCACGGCGAGCTCGCGTCCCACTTCTCCCAGGGGCGCCTCGGCAATGGCATCCCGCAGCTCATTGGCGGTCATCGCTTCCGGCGTTGCCCACAGCAGTTCCATCACTGTGCGTTCGAGATCTCCGAGCGTTGCCATGTTCTTCCTTCGATCAATTGCGATCCCGATCCGACCTGGACCCGGATCCGCTCCCCGAAGCGAGCGATGAAGCGTGGTGCATCTAACGTACAACTTCTTGCACCACATTTCTACTCTACGTAGAAATGATGCCGTGCATGTTCTACGATAGGTAGAACAACTTGTTCTACAGACTGTAGAAGTTCCGTCGACACTGACGCCAGGCGCTGCTGAGAGGGCCACATGGAAGCCTTGGAAATTGCCAGGTGGCAATTCGGAATCACCACCGTCTATCACTTCCTCATGGTCCCCCTGACGATCGGGCTTGGTTTGCTGGTAGCCGTGATGCAGACCATGTGGCACCGCTCCGGGAAGGAGCACTACCTGCGCATGACGAAGTTCTGGGGCAAGCTCTTCCTCATCAACTTCATCATGGGTGTGGCGACGGGCCTGGTGCAGGAATTCCAGTTCGGGATGGCCTGGAGCGAGTACAGCCGCTTCGTCGGTGACGTCTTCGGTGCCCCGCTCGCCATGGAGGCACTCCTTGCCTTCTTCGTGGAATCCACCTTCCTCGGCCTCTGGATTTTCGGTTGGGGCCGGCTGCCACGTCTGGTCCACCTGCTCTGTCTCTGGGCCGCAGTGCTCGCCTCAGTGTTCTCTGCCTACTTCATCCTGGTGGCGAACTCGTGGATGCAGCACCCCGTGGGGGTCGAGATGGTCGACGGCCGGCCCGTGATGGTCGACGCCTGGGCGGTCTTCACGAACAACACGGCGCTGGTCGCCTTCCCGCACACCGTCTTCGGCGCGCTGGCGGTCGCAGGTGCCTTCCTCCTCGGTATCAGCTGGTATCACCTGCACAAGCGACGCCACGACGGCCTCGACACGGTGGGTGCCGATGGCGCTGTGATCGTGGGCGATGCCGGGGGTGCCCGTGACGCCGTCGACCACAGGGTGTGGCTGATGTCCGCCCGCGCCGGGGCCGTTGTTGCCATGATCGCCTTCGCGGGGACAGGCATCACCGGTGACCTGCAGGGCAAGCTCATGTTCGACCAGCAGCCCATGAAGATGGCTGCAGCGGAGGCTGCCTGCCATGACGGCACGGGTTTCTCCATCCTCTCCGTCGGCAACCTCGGCGCGCAGAGCTGTGACGACATCACGGCCGTCATCGAGGTACCCGGCGTGCTGTCCTTCCTGGCCAACGGCGACTTCACCACCGAGGTCAAGGGCGTGAACACCCTGCTTCCCGAATATCAGGAGAAGTACGGCACAACCTTGCCCGACGATCCCATGTACGGCGAGCGGGCGGGCACGGAGATCGATTACCTACCCGTCATGGAGGTCACCTACTGGGGGTTCCGCATCATGATCGGCTTCGGGGCGATCGCCGCGGGTGCCGCCGCGCTCGCCCTCTGGGTCCTCAGGAAGGGGACGGTTCCCGAATCCCGCTGGCTCATGCGGCTCGCTGTCTTCGGGATCCTCGCCCCCTTCGGCGCCAACTCGGCAGGCTGGATCTTCACGGAGATGGGCCGGCAGCCGTTCGTCGTCGCGCCGAATCCCGACCCCTCCGGTATCGACAGCGTCTTCATGTTCACCGCCGCCGCCGTGTCACCCGGGGTCTCCCTCGGCGAGTTGGTCGCGTCCCTCGTGGCACTGACCTCGGTGTACGCCGTCCTCCTTGTGGTCGAGGTGAAGCTCCTCTTCTCCTACGTCCGGGGTGGCACCGCCTCAGCCATGCCGGAGTTGGCGCAGGCAGGTTCGGACTCCGGTCACGGGGGCGACGGCGGGAGCGGCGGGTCCGGAGCGCGCCACGGAGGAAAGGACGACGGCGATGTCCTCGCTTTCGCCTACTGACAGCGCGCAAACCACTCGCGCTGCGCGGTCGCGGACGGGCGTCGCGTCGGCGCACACAACCGGTGCTGCGCGGGTGCGGAAGATTGGCGCTACGTCACCGGAAACCACCCGCGCTGCCCGGGCGCGGACTACCGTCGCTGTCCGCAGCGGTGCCCGCCCGGACCCCATCCGCGCATACCTGATGTTTGCGACTCCCCGAAAGGTGCTTCGATGACCGAGGCCTTGCCTACCCTCTGGTTCGTCCTGATCGCCGTGCTGTGGGCCGGCTACCTCTTTCTCGAGGGGTTCGATCTCGGGGTGGGCATGCTCATGAAACTCATGGCACGCAACGACACCCAGCGGCGCGTCCTGCTGAATACGGTCGGCCCTGTCTGGGACGGCAACGAGGTCTGGCTCGTAACCGCCGTAGGCGCCACCTTCGCCGCGTTTCCCCACTGGTACGCGTCGCTGCTGTCGGCGCTCTACCTGCCGTTCCTGCTCGTGCTCCTCGGCCTCATCTTTCGTGCTGTCGCCTTCGAGTGGCGCGGAAAGCGGGACAGCGACGCGTGGCGGGACCGCTGGGACTGGTCCATCGCCGTCGGATCCTTCATTGCAGCGGCAGGCATCGGTGCCGCGCTCGCCCTCACGACCACGGGGCTGCCGCTCGACGTCAACGGCAATCGCGTGGGCGGTGCCTTCGCCTGGGCCACGATGCCCGCGTTGCTCGGTGCCGTCGCCGTCGTGCTCTTCTGCCTCGTCCACGCCGCAGCCTTCGTGGCGCTGAAGACGGAGGGGAGTATCCGCAGCCAGGCGGACCGGCTCTTCCGCCGACTCCTGCCGGTCGCCATGATCCCGTTCCTGGGTTGGGCGCTGCTCGTGCAGGTGGGCAGCGGCACGGTCGTCACGTGGTTCGTCGTCGTGCTTGCGGTCGTGGCATTCATTGCGTCCTACCGCGCCGCGACCGTCGGCCGCGACGGGCGAGCCTTCGCCGGCCTGGGGGTCGGCATGCTGGCCCTCATCGGGTCGATCTTCGGGGCCGCCTTCCCCGTGGTCCTGCCCTCCACCCTCGACCCGGCCTTCGACCTGACGGTGCAGAATGCGTCCTCCTCGCCCTACACCCTCGGACTGATGAGTCTGGTTGCGTGCTTCGGACTCCCGCTTGTCCTCGCTTATCAGGCCTGGACATACTGGGTCTTCCGTCGGCGTGTGTCCGAGGCGAGCATCCCCGCCGCGCACGCCGTCACAGCCCTGTGAGCGGAGCCACCAGGACACCCATGCACGAGAGCACGCCCACCTCACCGCCGACTGCTTCACCGACCACCCCACCTGCCGCCGCCGACAGCGGCACGGGAAGCGGGCAGCAGACGCGCCGTGTCTCGCCGATCTCCTCCCTCCGGGCGGGTGGGCCGGCGGGAGCGGCGGGGTCCGGTACGGCCGTGTATCTCCTCGGGGCCCTAGCCGCCGCTCGCGCCCTGGGCCTGGTTCTCATGGCGCAGGCCCTCGCCCTCGGGATTGCGTCCCTCGCCGCCGGTTCGTTGGACGTCCGTTCGGTCCTGCTCCAGGGCATCGCCGGCGCAGGATTGCGCACACTCGCCGCCTGGGGGCAGGATGCGACGGCGGCGCGCCTGGCGATGGGTGTCAGGGAGCGGATGCGCGAGTCCGCCCTCCTTCGCGTGCTTGACGACGGCGGCACTGCGCCCACGGCAGCGCCCGGCAGCGGACAGGGTTCCCTGGCAGTGCTGCTGACCCGTGGCCTCGACGGGCTCGACAAGTACTACACGCAGTACCTGCCCGCGCTCATCACCTGCGCCGTGGTGCCACTTCTCATCGGTGCGCGGATCCTCGCCGCCGACTGGGTCAGCGCGCTCATCATCGTCCTCACAGTGCCTCTCGTCCCGGTCTTCATGGCGCTGATCGGCCTGCACACCCAGGACCGCACGCAGCAGGCAGCCGCGGCGCTCGGGCGTCTTTCCGACCACCTGCTCGAACTCGCACGGGGTCTGCCCGTCCTGGTGGGCCTCGGGCGGGCCGCTGAGCAGACGCGGGCTCTCAACGACATCGCCGGCGCCTACACCTCGCGTACGATGACGACGCTCCGCACGGTCTTCCTGTCCTCCCTCGCCCTGGAACTGATCAGCACCATCTCCGTCGCCGTCGTTGCGGTGTTCGCCGGCATCCGCCTGATCCACGGCGACCTGAGTCTGGAAACGGCCCTGATCGCACTCATCCTCGCGCCGGAATGCTACGGCCCGATCCGCGACGTCGGTGCAGCCCACCATGCGAGCGAGGACGGCGAGGAGGCCGGGTCGCGGGTACGCGCCGTGATCGACGCCCCGCGACCGGCCGGGGAAGCAGCCCCGGGACGGGCAGGCGCTGACGCTGCGCGAGGGGCCGAGGGAGCTGTCCTGTCTACGGCCTGCCGGGAAACCGCCGTGGCATGGGCCGGCGTGAGCGTGGAAGGACTGACTGCCCGGTACGACGGCGTCCTGGAGCCAGTCGTCGACCGCGTGTCGTTCACACTTCGGCCCGGCTCCATCACGGCTCTCCGAGGTGCGAGCGGATCGGGAAAATCGACGCTCATGCGAGCACTGGCCGGGGGCGGGGCAGTCCCACCGGGTCTCCAGCTCGAGGGCAGCATGACGGGCCTCGAGGACGGTGGAGTCGCATGGGTCCCGCAACACCCCGAAGTGCTCATGAGTTCGGTCCGCGCGGAACTCGCCCTGTACGGCGGGGTCTCCGAGGACGATCCGTCGATTACGGAGACGCTCGCATCCGTGGGGGCGGGCGGACTCGTGGACAGGGCAACGGGGGAGCTGAGTCCCGGCGAGCTGAGGCGTGTCGCCGTCGCCCGGGCGCTCATGCGCGCACAGGATCCGTTGGTCCGCCTCCTGCTCCTCGACGAGCCCACCGCGCATGTCGACGAAGAGTCGTCGGCAGCCATCCGGGCGGCCCTCCAGGCACGCCGGCCCGGGCTGACGATCCTCCTGATTGCGCACGACGACGAGACGGCGGGCATCGCGGCGTCCGAGCTATGGCTCGGTCCGAGGCCCGCTCCCTCGTTGTCGGCAGGGTCCTCGTCGTCGTCCTTCCACGCCAGGGACATCGCGGCCGTGACCGTTGACCCCGTCAACTCGGTCGATACCCGTTCCGGTGGAGCGCTCCCTCGCACGCTGCGGACCCTGCCGTCGTCGGCGCCGAGGACTACGGCAACGACGACTACGGCAATGACGGCTACGGCAACGGCTACGGCAACGGCTACGACGACCACGGCTACGGCTACGGCAACGACAACGACACTTACGAGGACGACACCGACGCTGGTGACGACGGGAGCATCGTTGCGCCAGTCGGCCCATGACGTGCTTGCACTCGTCCGACCGTGGGACCGGCGCTTCCTCGCGGCGGCGGCGCTGGGACTGGGCGCCGCCGTCTTCGCTGTCGCACTGACGGCCCTCAGCGGCTGGCTGATCGTCCGCGCCGCGGAGCAGCCCCCGATCCTCTATCTCCTGACGGCCATCGTCGGTGTGCGTTTCTTCGGCATCGGCCGGTCCCTCCTGCGCTACGAGGAACGGCTCTGGCTCCACCGGGCGGTCTTCCATCGAGCGGATGACACGCGACTGCGCCTGTGGACCGGGCTGCTCCGCGCCGGACGGTCCTGGCGAACCATCGCACGCGGCTCGGGAGGAATCGAACGCCTGATCGGTGACGTCGACGAACTGAGGAACCTCTCCGCGCGTGCGCTGTTACCGTTCGTCACCTCCGCCCTCACCGGTATCGCGGCGCTCGTCACGACCGCCATCCTGCACCCTGCATCGCTCGGCTCGCAGGCGCTCGCCGTCGGTGCCGCCGTCGTCGTCGCGCCGCTCGTCGCAGTCCTGCGCGAGCAGGCCGCCGGTGCCGCAGCCGTGGAGATACGCGCCGAGGCTCTTGAACGCATCACACGCCTGCTGCGGGCAGCGCCGGACCTCAGGGTGAACGGTGTCCACCGCGCCGCGCTCGCGGGGACACGGACGCTCGACGGCCGGGTCGCGGCGGCAGCACGCCGGTCGGCGGCGGGAGCCGGCGCATCGACGGCGGTGATCGTTGCCGCCTGCTGCGCCGCGGCCCTCGGCATCCTTGTCACCGCGAATGGGGTAGCGGCTGACACCACGGCCGTGTTGGTGCTCATGCAGCTCGCCCTGATCGAACCCTTCGTCGCAGGGACAGCGGCCGTCCAGCACTGGGGTCCCCTCTCTGCGGTTACACGCCGCATCCTGCCGATGCTGGGTCCTTCCCCGGATCGGCAGGAGCAGGCAGCGAGCATCCACGGGCCGGAGGTCGTTCCGGTGAGGACGCTCGCCCTCGACAACGCCGGGATCGGCTACCAGCCGGGTCATCCTGTGGTCACCGGGGTGAACCTGCAGTTGGCTCCCGGACGGTGGACAGGTCTCACCGGCCCGTCCGGCAGCGGCAAATCGACCATCCTGGGAGCACTGTTGGGATTCCTGCCCCTCGATGAGGGCCGTCTCGTGGTCAACGGGTCGACCAGCGTCGTCGGTGGTGTGCCTCGCATCGCCTGGTGCCCCCAGGAGAGCCACCTGTTCACCTCCACCCTGAGGTCCAACCTCCAGCTCGCGCGAGCCCCCGGGGATCCCGCGACCGAGGAAGAGCTCCACGCTGTCATCCGTGCTGTGGGACTGGCCGACATGGTGGCCGGTCTGGAGAACGGCCTCGATGCCCAGGCCGGATCGGGTGGATCCCGCCTGTCCGGCGGTCAGCGCCAACGACTTGCCGTGGCTCGCGCACTGCTGACCCGATCCGGCGTCGTCCTCCTCGACGAGCCCACCGCTCACCTCGACGCCGCCGGCGCCCGATCGTTGCTCGAGGATCTGCGGCACGGGCTTCCCGAGACGGCGGTCCTCCTGGTGACCCACAACCCCGACGAGGCAGCGCTGTGTGACGACGTCGTCGTGCTGGGATCGGCTCACCCCCTGCCTCACGCAGGATCGGAGTCCTGGTAACCGCGTCCGACCTACCGCTCGCTGTGGGTGTCGGCGGCTGCATCGCGCCCTGCCGGAGCCGAAACATCCGGCGGAGGCAGCCGCCCAGGGAATACGCTGGCACCATGAGCACGCCCGAGATGCCCCTCAAGGATGCAGGCTCCACCGGCGAGCCCGGGCACCATGCTCCGCCGTTGCCGGATCTGTTGCAGTGGCGACCGCTCTCCTACGCCGATATCGAGCGCTGGCTCTCGCTGATCCAGTGCATCGCCGCGGCGGACGAGCCGGACTGGGTGGAGCAGCGCGCCGACCTCGAGCAGGCCCTGAGGGCGTCGAAGAACGATCCGCGGCGCGACACCATCGCGGGCTTCGACGACGACGGCCTCCCGCGCGCCTTCGGACGACTCTCGATGAATGCGGGCTCCTCGGTCGTGCACGGCGCCGGCGGGGTGGACCCGGGGTGGCGCCGACGGGGGATCGGACGAGCGGTCTTCAGCTGGCAGGCGTGGCGCGCGATCGAGCGACTGCAGGAGACCGGCCGGACCGACGGCGTCTTCAGGAACTACGTCGAGGAGCGCAACCCCTCGCATCTGGCCCTGCTCACGGCGAGTGGCAGCACGATCGTCAGGTACTTCACCGAGATGACGCGACCTCTCTCCCAGCCGATCCCGGACCTGCCGTTCCCCGCCGAACTGCACCTGCTGAGTTTCGCCGATGGCGCGGATCGCAACCTCGTCGAGCTCGTACGGCTCGCCCACAACGATGCGTTCCAGGACCATTGGGGGAGTGAACCCCGCGACCAGGAATCCTGGCAGTTCACGGTCACCCACCCCGAGTTCCGCGACGACTGGAGCCTCGCCCTGCTCGACCCCGCGACCGGCGAGGTGGTGGCGTACCACCTGGCCAGCTACGACCCCGATTCGAAGGAACTGCTCGGCCACTCCGAGGGCTACACCGACCTGCTGGGTGTCAGGAAGACCTGGCGTGGCCGCGGACTGGCGCCGGCGCTCCTGGCCGAGGCGATGAGGCGTTACCGAGCAGCTGGCATGGACAACGCCGGGCTCGGCGTCGACACCGAGAACCCATCGGGCGCCCTGGGACTGTACGAGCGCATGGGGTACGGGCCGACGCAGCGATCGATCGTGTTCGACCTGCCGCTGAGTGTCACGGCGGACAGGTCTGCCTAGAGCAGTGTTCCCTGCGCGTCTTCAGGACCGTCGTCCGCCGTACGGTCGGCCGACGCTGATCCGTCGACGATCCTGACGCCGCCGGCAGGCCCGTCCGCCGAGGGATCGATCGAGCCGCCGGCGGGACGGACACCCGGGCCAGAGGCGTCCAGGAGTCCGAGCAGCGCCGGTCCTACGGCATCGATCTGCTGCGTCAGCGGGACGCCCGAGCCGTCGCGGCGCCCGTGTTCGGTGGGCAGTGCCCGCGCCACCCCGTTGGCGGAAGCGGCGCGCGCCGGACCATGGCCCGCCCAGGCCAGCGAGAGGGCCTCCTCGCCGCGGAGGAAGCGGTGGGCTCGAACTCCCGCCGTCGCCCGGCCCTTGACGGGGTACTCGGACAACTCGGTGACCTTGGCCGACCCGGCAGATGTGCCCGGCAGGGTGCTGCCGGCAGCAGTGACCGTCACCACCACGCCCTGATCGTCACCGGACGCGATCGCGCCGAAGTGCAGCACCGTGTCACCGGCCGCGAGCTTGATGCCCGCCATGCCGCCGGCGGTCCTGCCCTGCGGTCGCACGGCCGACGCCGGGAAGCGCAGCAGCTGCGCCGTGCGCGTGATGAAGACGAGATCGTCCTGGTCCGCGGCGGTCGCGACCCCGACCACCGTGTCCTTGGGCTTCAGGGAGACCACCTCCCAGTCGTCCCGATTCAGCGGGTAGTCGGGTTGCACACGCTTGACTACGCCCTGGGCGGTCCCGAGAGCCACCGCGGCGCCCAACGGCGCCAGTCCGACGAGGCGCTCGCCGCGCTCGAGCGTGATGAACTCGGACGATGGAACGCCGCCCGCGAGGTTCGGCACTCCGGCGGTGGGCGGCAGTGCCGGCATGTCCATCACCTGCAGCCGGATCATCCGGCCCGCCGAGGTGATCGCTCCGACTTCCCCGCGAGCCGTGGAGGCCAGGACGGAGCGGAAGGCATCGTGCTTGATCCGCTGACCGTCGGCCAGGGGCTGGCGATCCGAGGTGCGCGCCAGCTGACCGGAGGCCGACAGCAGGACCCAGCAAGGATCGTCGGAGATCTCCAGGGGCATGATCGCCTTGGCACCCTTCCCTGCCGGGGCAGGGAGGGTCGAGCCCTTAAGCGGAGCGGCTGCTTCGGACTCCAGGAGGACCGTACGGCGCGGTGTTGCGAACTGCTCCGAGAGGGCGGCGAGCTCGTCGGACACGAGCGTCCGGAGGCGCTCCTCCGAGCCGAGGATGCCCTCGAGCTCGGCGATCTCGAGGCGCAGTTGCTCCTGTTCCTTCTCGAGTTCGATGCGCGAGTACTTCGTCAGCTGGCGGAGCCTCAGCTCCAGGATGTAATTGGCCTGGATCTCGGTCAGGTCGTAGATGGACATGAGGCGTTCGCGGGCCGCGGAGGACTCGTCCGAGGAGCGGATGACCTGGATGACCTCGTCGATATCGAGGATCGCGATGAGCAGGCCCTCGACGAGGTGCAGGCGGTCACGCTTGCGCTGCAGCCGGTAGGAGGTCCTGCGGCGGACCACGAGGATCCGGTGTGCGACGTAGACCTTCAGCAGCTCCAGGAGCCCGAGCGTCCGCGGTTGCCCGTCGACGAGGGCCACGTTGTTGATGCCGAACGAATCCTCCATCGGCGTGAAGCGGTAGAGCTGCGCGAGGACCGCGTTGGGGTTGAACCCGTTCTTGAGCTCGATCACCAGGCGCAGGCCGTGCTTGCGGTCGGTGAGGTCGACGATGTCCGAGATACCCTGCAGCTTCTTCGCGTTGACCGCGTCCTTGATCCGCTCGATGACCTTCTCCGGCCCCACCGTGTAGGGCAGTTCGGTCACCACGAGGCCGGTACGCCGCGCGGACAGCTGCTCGACCTTGACGGTGGCGCGGGTCTTGAACGAGCCCCGGCCCGTTGCATAGGCGTCACGCACGCCGTCCAGGCCCACGATCTTGCCGCCGCTCGGCAGATCGGGTCCGGGGACGAAGCGCATGAGGTCCTCGAGCGGTGCATCCGGATTCGCGATGAGGTGGCGGGCCGCCGTGACGACCTCGCCGAGGTTGTGCGGCGGCATGTTCGTCGCCATCCCGACGGCGATCCCGCTGGCGCCGTTGACGAGGAGGTTGGGGAAGGCGGCCGGCAGCACTTCGGGCTGGTCGAGGGAGTTGTCGTAGTTGGGGATGAAGTCGACGACGTCCTCGTCGAGGTGGTTCGTCATGGTCAGGGCCGCAGCGGCGAGGCGGGCCTCGGTGTACCGCGCGGCCGCCGGTCCGTCGTCGAGCGAGCCGAAGTTTCCGTGCCCGTCGATGAGGGGGAGCCGCAGCGAGAAGTCCTGTGCCATGCGCACCATGGCGTCATAGATGGCGCTGTCGCCGTGCGGATGCAGCTTACCCATGACCTCGCCGACCACGCGCGCGGATTTCACATGACCGCGGTCCGGGCGCAGGCCCATGTCCGACATCATGTACAGGATGCGCCGCTGCACAGGCTTGAGGCCGTCCCGCGCGTCCGGAAGGGCACGCGAGTAGATGACCGAGTACGCGTACTCGAGGAAGGACTCCTCCATCTCGGCTTCGACGTCGACGTCGATGATTTTCTCGGTGAAATCCTCCGGCAGAGCGGGGGTCTGGCGCCTGGCCATGTGCGGCGATTCCTCAACAGGTCGGGTGGGTGAGACGGTGTCGTCGGCCTGTATCCGCTGTCCAGGGACGGCCCCGGCAGCGGCGGGGCCTGCAACCGGGGGATGCCGACTACCCTGAGTCTATGGTGGCGGACGGACAATACCCGGAATATTGGGAAGCTGATGTCGTCCTGCGCGACGGCGGGACGGCGCACCTGCGGCCGATTTCCCCGTCGGACTCGGACGCGGTGCAGGCCTTCCACATGCATCAGTCGCAGAATTCCATCTACCTCCGGTTCTTCACCTACAAGGCCAAGCTCAGCGCGAAGGAGCTCGCGCGCTTCACCGAGGTGGACCACCACGACCGCGTGGCATTCGTGATCACGCGGGGTACCGACATCATCGGCATCGGCCGCTACGACCGCCTCGACGATCCACTCGAGGCAGAGGTAGCTTTCAACGTCTCGGACCATCACCAGGGCCGCGGCGTGGGGTCCATCCTGCTCGAACACCTGGCCGTCGCCGCACGCGAGAACGGCATCCGGCGTTTCTCCGCCGAGGTCCTTCCCGAGAACCGCAAGATGATCACCGTGTTCGCCGAGGCCGGCTACGAGGTGGAGCGGCACTTCGACGACGGCGTCGTGATGCTGAGCTTCGACATCGACCCCACACGCAGGTCGCAGGCGGTCATGGAGGCACGCGAGCACCGCGCCGAGGCGAGGAGCATGGCAGAACTCCTGACGCCGTCGTCGGTCGCGGTGATCGGCGCGAGCCGTGAATGGGGCACCGTGGGCTACACGCTCCTCGAGCACCTGATCGACGGCGGCTACACGGGTCGGGTCTACGCCGTGAATCCGGAGGCGTTCGAGCTCCACGGAATGATCTCCCACGCGTCCCTGGCCGAGGTGCCGGAGGCCGTGGACCTCGCCGTCATCGCGGTGCCGCACGATCAGGTGGAGGCCGTCGTCGACGAATGCGCCCGCGCGGGCGTCAAGGGTCTCCTGGTGGTGACGGCGGGCTATGCCGACGACGACGGCGACGGCATCGTCCGGCAGCGCGCCCTGGTGCACAAGGCCCGCGCGCACGGCATGCGCGTGGTGGGGCCGGCGTCACTCGGCCTCGTGAACACGGATCCGACGGTCCGCCTCAACGCGTCGATGGCACCCGACCTGCCGGCGCGCGGCGCTCTTTCGCTGTTCAGCCAGTCAGCGGGGCTGGGCGTGCTGCTCTACGCAAGTGCGCACCGCCGCGGGCTCGGGGTGTCGTCCGTGATCTCGGCGGGCAACCGCGCCGACGTGTCCGGCAACGACGCCATGCAGTTCTGGGAGGACGATCCCACCACGCGCGCCGTGGGCCTGTACTTCGAGTCGATCGGCAACCCGAGGAAGTTCTCGCGGATCGCACGCCGGCTCGCCAGGACGAAACCCGTCATCGTGGCCAAGTCCGACGTCACCGGACTCCAGCTGCCCCCCGGGCACGCAGTGCGGACCACGCAGGCTCCACCTGGTGCACTGGACTCGATGCTCCGGCAATCGGGTGTCATGCGTGTCGAGACCACCGAGCAGCTCATGGATATCGCGCAGATCGTCGCAAGCCAGCCCCTGCCCGGGGGTGCCGGCATCGCCCTCTTCAGCAACTCGTCCGCCCTCGGCAAGGTGGTGGCCGACGGCGTCGTCTCGCAGGGCATGGTCGTCGCACGCCTGGAGACCGATCTGGAGCTCGACACCGGGCAGTCCGAGGCGCTGCGCACACTCGCCGCAGCCGTGGATCGTGCCCTCGCCGATGATGCCGTCCACGCGGCGGTCGTCACGACTCTTCCCGCGCGTGGTCTGACGGCCGATGCCGTCGCCGCTCGCCTGCAGCAGTGCGCCGAGGCCGCCGGCAAGCCCGTGATCGCTTCCTTCACCGGAATCCTCGACGTCCGCCTGCAGCTCGACGGGCTCGTCGCGGCCGCAACGTCCGGCGGTGCGGAGCCGGGTCCGCTGAGGGCGACCGACGCGGGAACCTCGGATGCTGCAGTGCTCGGGCCGACAGCGACAGCGACGGCCGAGGGGGTCGAGGACGCCGGGCCCGCCCTGCCCCTCCAGCGGGGACTGCCCTGTTTCCCCAGCCCGGGGTCGGCACTTGCCGCGCTGGGCGCCGTCGTGCGCTATGCCCAGTGGCGTGCTCGCGACCACGGCGATTTCCTCGACCCGGAGGGGGTCGACGTGGATGCGGCGTCGCGCGTCCTGTCGGAGAGCCGGGCCCGGGTCGCTGACGTCGAACTCACCCGCCTCACCCCCAGCGAGTGCTCCGACCTCATGGCCGCGTACGGGATCCGACTTCTGCCATCGGCCCGGTTCTCCTCCGTGGAGGAGGCGATCGAGCAGGCGACCCGGCTGGGGTGGCCGGTCGCACTGAAGACGATGGATGAGCACCTGCGGCATCGCCTGGACCTCGGCGGTGTTCGGCTGAGTATCGACAACGCAGAGTCGCTCCGGCGCAACATCACCCACATGGAAAAGATGCTGGCGTCCTTCGGCAGTTTCGGCATGGAGGTGCAGTCCATGGCTCCCTCCGGGCAGGCCTGCAGCATCCGAGCCATCGAAGACCCGCTCATGGGGCCCGTCGTCTCCTTCGGCCTGGCGGGTGACGCCGTCAACCTGCTCGACGACTGGGCGCACGCGGTCCCTCCGCTGAGCACCGGCGACATCACGGACCTAGTCAGGGCGCCACGGGCGTCCCGCAAGCTGTTCGGGTACCAGGGCCTGCCGCCCGCCGACGTGCCGGCCATCGAGGACCTCGTGGCCCGCGTCGCCCTCATGAAGGACAACCACCCCGATATCGCCCTGCTCGAATTCAACCCCGTGCTGGTCGCGACCTCCGGTCTGACGATCCTCAGTGCAGCGATCGACGTCGGTAATCCCCAACGGCGCACCGACAGTGCGCGTCGCGCCATGCGCGACTGACGCCCGCTGGTTAGGCACAACGCGGCCCGGTGGGGGAAACTGGGGGCATGACCCCATCGCTTTCCGCCCAGTGGCGTGACCTCGATGCATCGCTCGAGCGGGCGGGCTTCTACCCGCGCCTCGTGGCGGATGTCGTCCACGACGCCCTCGACGGCCGCGAGCCGCTGTCGCATGTCGCGCACCTCGAGACGCACTTCGAGCGTACCGAGGTGCATCGGCACATCACGGTGCTCGTGCTGACGGAGGACATGCTCGTCATCACGCACGTCGACGACCAGCAGCTCGACGACGCCGGTGAGCAGGTCACGGCGCAGATCTCGACCGAATCGGTTCCGGTCAGCCAGATCCGCTCGGTGGTCCTCAGCTACCTCTACGCGCAGCCCCAGGACTACAAGCCCAGTGATCAGGTGCGCGAGATGACGCTCGCGATCGCCTGGTCGGGAGGGCAACGGCTCGACATCGGCCCGGCCAGCTGCGGGGATCCCCAGTGCGATGCCGATCACGGCTTCACGGGGACCGTCGCGCAGGAGGACATCGTCCTGCGCGTCAGCGCCGAGGCAGACGGTGCCCAGGCGGTGCAGAACGCCAAGGCCTTCGCCCGTGCCCTGCGGAAGGTCAATACGGCCAGCCCTGTGGCCGGCGGCTACGCTGCGGCAGCCGACGCGACTCCTCGTCGCCAGCCCGGCTTCGGTGGACGGTTCAACCGGGCGCACCACCAGCGGTAGCGGTCGATGCCCCTACAGCACAGGGAGCCCCTCCCGGCTCCGCCCGCCTACGGCATATCGACCGTGGCCGAGGTGTTGACCAGTTCAGCTGCCGCCCTCGGCGTCGACGGTTTCACCAACGTTCTGTCCCTGCCCGCCTCCCGACGCGTCGCCGTCGTCATGGTGGACGGGCTCGGCATGACGCTGCTGAAGAAGTACGCCGCCCACGCGCCATTCCTTCGTGAGAGCCTCGATTCCGCCCGCGTCCTCTCGTCGGCATTCCCCTCGACGACGGCTGCGTCGCTCGCCAGCCTGGGCACCGGACTCCCACCCGGGCAGCACGGCATGGTCGGCTACGACGTCCTCGATCCGGCTCAGGACCGCGTGGTGAACATGCTCGGCCGATGGGATGCCGGCGTCGACCCCCTCGTCTGGCAGCCCCACCCGACCGTCTTCGAGCGGGTGGCCGGGCACCTGCCTGTCGTCACGGTGAGCCAGCCCCGTTTCGCCGACTCGCCGATGACGCGCGCTGCGCTCCGCGGTGGACTCTTCGTGGGGGCGAACACCATCCATGCCCGCGTCGACGCGGCCGCGGAGCAGCTGGCGAAGGCCGGGAACATGCTGATGTACTTCTACGTCAACGACCTCGACAAGGCGGGCCACCGCCACGGCGTCGACTCCCGGGAGTGGGTGAGGGCCCTCGAGGACCTGGACTCGGCGTTGAAGCTGCTGGCCCGTCGGGTTCCCTCCGACACACTGCTGCTCCTGACCGCGGACCACGGGATGGTAGATGTGCCTGCTTCACAGCGCATCGACTACTCGGAGCGCTCCGAACTCGTGGAGGGCGTGGCCCACACGGGCGGCGAGGCCCGCATGCTGCACCTCTACCTCGACGCGGGCCTCGGACAGGCCGACCGCGATGCGCTCGCTGCCCGGTGGGACGAGGCCTACGGCACGCGCGCCTGGATCCTCACGCGCGACGAAGCCGTGGCCCAAGGCTACTTCGGCGAGGTGAGCGACGTCGTCCTGCCCCGTATCGGTGACCTGCTCGTGCTGGCTCGGGAGGGGATCGCCCTCACCGATGGGCGACGCGTGCAGGCTGCCGCGTTCGACATGGTGGGCCAGCACGGATCCCTCACCCGCGCCGAACGGGATATCCCGCTCCTGACCGTGACGAAGCCGGCGGGCGGTCCTCACCGCACCAGTGGCACCGGGGCACGCCGTGGCTGAGCTGCTGTTCTTCTCGGGCACCATGGACTGCGGCAAGTCGACACTCGCCCTGCAGATGGATCACAACCACAAGGCCAGGGGCCGGCGTGGGCTGCTCTTCAGTTCCCACGACCGCGCCGGGGAGTCGATGATCTCGAGCCGTCTCGGACTGCAGGTCCCGGCCATCGAAGTTCTTCCGGACACCGACTTCTGGGCGGAGATGACGCTTCGCCAGACCATGGGCGCCCGGATCGACTACGTCATCTGTGACGAGGCGCAGTTCTACTCGACAGACCAGATCGACCAGCTGGCGCGCGTCGTGGATGAGATGGAGATCGACGTCTTCAGCTTCGGCATCACCTCCGATTTCCGCACGCGACTCTTCCCCGGCTCCCAGCGCCTGATCGAGCTCGCGGACCGCGTGCAGGTCCTGCAGGTCGAGGCCCTGTGCTGGTGCGGGAAGCGTGCTACGCACAACGCGCGCACGCTCGATGGCGTCATGGTCGTCGAGGGCGACCAGATGGTGGTGGGCGATGTCGACCTGCCCGTCGACCAGGATACTGACGCCTCACTCGACTTGCATGAGCCGGAGGCCCCGACCGCGCATGCCGACACGACGGTCGCCACATCGCCGGATCGTCCTGATCGTTCGCTTCGTGAGCCGGTGGTCGGCTATGAAACCCTGTGCCGACGCCACCACATGCGGCAGCAGACGTCTCGGACCTCGCCCTCGCTCTACGTGAACCAGGTGCCCCTGCCGTTCGAACAGAGCGCCCCATCCGACGACGGCTCCGCGCGTTTGCAGGGCGCAGACCTCGCCGGCTGACGAGTGCGAACACGGAGCCCGCGCCCGCTGACGGGTGCGCGGGAAGGCACTGTACTGAAGGACCGCTCCCTACAGGACGGCGCTATGTCCTCCTGCTAGTCGCCCTTGCGGCCGAAGACGATATCGTCCCAGCTGGGTACACTCGACCGTTTCGGCTTGGCCTTGCGCTCGGCAGTGGCGTCGGAACTGTCCTTGCCGGCGCCCTTGGCGGGATCCTTCGGTGCGTCCCGCGTGGCGTCCCTGGCCACGCCGTCGCGCGTTCCTGTTCCGGGTGCGGCATCACCCTTGGAGGGCTGCTTCACCGGGGAGGGTGGCTGGAGTCTCCGTGAGGGCTGCGCGAAGATACTGATCTCGCGCGTCTCCGTGCTGACGCCGTCATGCAACCGCGGGGTGCCGTCGTCGTGGTGCGTGGATTCCGTTCCCGGCTCATCCGTGACCTGTCCGATGCCCTCGTCATCCGCCGCACGAGGCGCGAGCGACAGCCCTGGGATCACGGCGTCCTGCTCCTCCGGGGCGTCCGGGCCCTTCCCGTCGTCTCGGGGGTGTGCGGCAGGGATGCTGCCGCGGGTCAGGAGTTCCGCGAGGGCGTCGTCGCCGTCCTCGTCGGCTCCCAGCCGCTGCCCACGGCGTGAGCGCAGGACGTCCAGCAGACCGTCCTGGTCCGCGTCCGTCGCGTCGGGGGCCTCGTCCTCCTTCTCCGCCTCGAAGTCGAAGACGCGGTCCGCGACGGCGCTGAGGCGCCGTGCGGGCAGGGGACCGTCGAGCGGCTCGAGTTCGCTGAGCACCTGGGCCCAACGGTTACCGTTCACCACGGTCTTGCGGGTTGGATTGTAGGTCCAGTGTGCCGGCGGCTGCTCGCCGAGATCGACGGCAAAATCCTCCGGCAGATCGAAGGACGCCTCGACGTGCCACGAGCCGTCCTGCAGGCGCCATGAATCCCACTCGAGGGACCCGGGATCGATCCCGTAACTCTGGACGCGGAACGCGACCATGTCGCCGAGCAGTGCCGGATTGTCCCCGAACGCCGACCTGTACCCGTCATGGCTGGGAAGCGGCGTAGCCACCTCGACGCGCTGCGCGAGGTAGGCCACGTAGTCGCGCTCGGCTCGTACCGGACCCTCGTAGCGCTGGACATGGACGAGGTCGGCGTCCGATTCCGCGGCAACCTGCTCCGCCGTCGCGCCGGAGCGGATGCGGGCCTGGATGTCACGCGGCGTGAGGTGGACCGGTGCTTTCGCCGCTTTCTGGCGAGGTTCTGCAGGGCGTGGCTGTGGCGCTGTGTCGGGTGATCCGGATGCGCCGGAACTCGCGGCGCGCAGCGCGTCATCGATGGGCAGTCTGTAGGACGAGCCCATCTCGCCGCTCAACAGCAGATGTTCGCCATCCTCATGGACACCCATCAGGCGTAACTCCTGCATCAATTCCTCCAGCCGACAATAATATCTAGGGGAAACTTTGCCACTGAATGGCGGCCTTTCCTACTACGCGGTCAGGCGTGGCGGGCACCACTGCGGCTGAGGGCACAAAACAGGGGTTTCCAGCGTTGTGGGAGCCGTGGAGCACATGCTGAAGCATGTCCAGACATCATGGAGCGTGAAAGAACAGGTATGGCGACAGACTACGACGCACCGCGAACGACGATCGACGACGGCGGCGACACCAGCATTCCGGGGCTGACGGATTATCCGGCAGCCCGGCAGGCAGCTGAGCAGGGTGCCCGGAGCGCCGCGCTGATCGATGAGGAAGAGCTCGAGGCGGCGGATTCGTTCGATCTGCCCGGAGCGGACCTCTCCAGCGAGGAGATCTCGGTACAGATCCTGGCGGCGCAGGCCGACGAATTCACCTGCGCCTCGTGTTTCCTCGTGCGTCATCGATCGCAGATAGCCCACGACCGTGGCGGTCGGCTGTACTGCATGGACTGCGAGGGCTGATTCGAGGGGCTTGGACCGCAGCTGGTCAGCCGACGAGGGCGGCGGTGAGGCGCTCGGGGTTGCGGGAAGATGCGAGCCAGTAGGGCGTCCTGTCCTCGGGGTCCGTGACTTCGATCTTGACCACCGGCGAGATCCAGCCGCGGATGCACAGGTACGCGATCCCGTTCAGGCCGGGACCGCGCTGATAGGTGGCGTCCTCGCCGGCGAACCATTCCACCGCCCCGAGGTACTGGCGTTCGATGGTGGCACGACCCACGGTCAGTGTCGTCGCCGTGACGGTGATCCGGGGTGTCGACAGGATCAGTAGCGTGAAGACGATGACCGCGACGACGGCGGCGACGCCGTACCCGACGCCCATCGAGATGGGGGCGAACATCACGATCGTCGCCGAGGAGAATCCCGCTGCGATCAGCCAGACCCACGGCGAAGGCCAGAGGCGCTCCTCGTAGAGGACGGCCTGGTCGGGTGTGTTCTGGGGAGCTTCCCCTGACGCGCTTGACATGACACCAGCATTTCATCCTTTCCCGGTGACCTCATCTCCGACGGTGGAGCCCGGGTGGTTCGACCGGTGAGGCGCCGGGAGGACGTGCGGCGGGGGAGATGCAGAGGAGCGGCGGAGGCGCAGCATGGCGAGCGTGGCGGCGTCGCTGCTGCGCCGTGAGCTGTCAGGTAGGGCCCCGGCAAAGGCGCTAAAGTGGGGGGCTGGTAACCGGATAGCCTGCGTCGGCAGATGCGGTCATAGGTACATCAAGGGGTACGTCGATGAGTGCACAACCGGACCTCCCGGTCCAGATCTTGATGCTCGACGACGGTCTCGAGCCTCCCTCCTACGCGACGGACGGTGACGCGGGCGCCGACCTGCGGACAGCGGTCGACGTGGTGCTGGAGCCCGGTGAGCGCGTGCTCGTCCCGACGGGCGTGGCGATCGCCCTGCCGTCCGGATATGCGGGACTGGTCCACCCCCGATCCGGCCTCGCCGTACGGCACGGCGTCACGATCGTCAACGCACCAGGAACCATCGACGCCGGGTATCGGGGTGAGATCAAGGTCTGCCTCCTCAACACGGACCGGAGTGAGACCGTGAGCTTCGTCCGGGGGGATCGGATCGCCCAGCTGGTCATCCAGCGCGTGGAGCACGCCGTCTTCGACGTCGTGGATGAGCTGCCCGTGAGCGTGCGGGGCACCGGCGGATTCGGCTCGACCGGAGGCTTCGGGAGCCTGGACTCCCCCCCCGCCGTCGTCGGCATTCCTGCAGGCGGCTGATCCACCGTGCCACGCGCGTGGCACGGACGCAGCACCCCCACAATTCAGGCAAGAGACCACGTCATCAGGAAAGGGACCCGGAATGGCTTTTGGGCGCCTCAGGAAGAAGAAGCAGGACGACGCCAGCGACGCGTCGGTGAAGCAGGAGACGGAAACCGAGCTGGAGACGGAAACCGGACCGGAGACGGAGCAGGCGCCGGAGACCGGCCCGGGGCCGGAGCAGGCGCCGGGCCAGGATGCGGTTGCGCCTGTCGACGGTGGACAGGCAGTGGGGACCCAGGACGCAGGAGGAGCCCCGGCCGCGACCGACGGCGTCGCGAGCGCTGGAGCGGCGCCGGTCGTTCCAGCCGGACACGTCTCGAGTGCAGAGTACGACCGCACGACCCTCGGGCCGTTCGACGTATCGGAGCAGGACACCGAGAACGGCTACATCGACCTCGGCGCCCTCAGGATCAATGCCGCGGAGGGTCTGCAGTTGCGCCTCGAGGTCGAGGAGCGCAGCAAGCGCGTCATCGCGGTGACACTGGACCTCGGCGGCTCCACGCTTCAGTTGCAGGCCTTCGCAGCTCCCAGGACCGAGGGGCTCTGGGACGAGATCCGGGAGCAGATCGGTGCCTCGGTGGGGTCGCAGGGTGGAACGGTCGAGGAGCGTCCCGGCCGGCTCGGCACCGAGCTCCTGGCCAAGTTGCCGGCCGAGCTGCCGGACGGTCAACCAGGCTTCCGGGTCGCGCGGTTCGTAGGTATTAACGGTCCCCGGTGGTTCCTCCGCGGCGTATTCGGTGGACCCGCGGCGCTCGAGCAGAACGCCGGAGCGGCCATCGAGAGTCTGTTCCGCAGCGTGGTCGTGGTGCGCGGCGACCACCCCCTGCCACCGCGCGAGCTCCTGCCGCTGAAGCTGCCGAAGGACGCGGCAGCCGGACCGCCGGCGGCCCCCGAGCCCCAGCGCCCGGACCTCAACCCCCTCGAGCGCGGGCCCGAGATCACCGAGACCCGTTAGCGCCCGTGCCCTCCCGGCAGGATGAACCCGGCTCGGTCGGCCCATACGACCCAGCGGCCCGGTCCGTACCGGGGAAGGCACCCGTCCGATCCGCCGACCCGGCGGCCGCCGCGCTGCCGACGCGCGGCAGGATCAAGGCACACGGGATCATCGACAGGATGACGATCGCGCCGGTGACGGCGTCGCCGTCGTTCAGGGCCCTCGCCCGCATCGACTGGAACGGCACTCACGAGAGTGTGCTCCTCATCTGGATGGGGCAGCGCCGGGTACCGGGCATCGAGGCAGGGGTCGGGCTACGGTTCGAGGGAATGCTGAGCCGGGTCGATGGCACGCCCACGGTGTACAACCCCCGCTACGAGATCATCGGCCGCCCCGAGGATTACTGAGGATTACTGAGGAGTACGAATGAGTGTCCGCACATGAGCCGCCCCGAGAATCAGCCCCTCCCCGCCTCCGAGGCCCCGGGCGGAGAAACGACGAGCCCGCCGGCGGCCGCGTCCGGGAACGAGCCCGCGCCTTCTTCGGCCGCCGATCCAGGACCCTCTTACCCCACGGGTGCAGCCGCGGATCCGGCGTCGGCGCGCGGAGCGGAGCCGGGCAAGGGACAGCAGGCAGGACCCACTGCAGCGGACTTCGCCACGCAGTACGCTGCGAAGTCGGGGGTACGGCGTGCCGACGACGGGCAGATCGACGTCCTGTCCTCGATCGGTGGAATGCAGGGCCTCGCGGAGAGTATCGTGCCCGGCCTCGTCTTCACCCTGCTCTTCACCTTCACGATGGACCTCACCGTGTCGCTCATCGCCGCGCTCGCGGCCTCCGCGGTCTTCACCGTCATCCGCCTCATCACGAAGACACCGGTCACGCAGGCGCTTGCCGGGCTCGTCGGCGTGGCGTTCTGTGCATTCGTGGCACTACGGACGGGCAATGCCGAGGACTTCTTCCTCCCGGGCTTCTTCATCAACGGTGGGTACATCGTAGCGATGGCGGCGTCGGTGATCTTCCGGTGGCCCTTTGCCGGACTCCTCTTCGGCTTCATCCGCAATGAGGGCATCGAGTGGCGCAAGGACCCGGTGCGTGTTCGCGCCTACTCGATCGCCACATGGATCATCGTCTCGGTCCTGGCCCTGCGCCTGGTGGTGCAGGTGCCGCTCTACCTGGCTGAGAACATCGCAGCCCTGGGCTCCACCCGCGTCGCCATGGGCCTGCCCCTCTACGCCCTCGGTCTGTGGCTCGCATGGATCGTGTCCCGTCCGCGGCCGGCGACGGCAGCCCCCGGTGCGGCGCACGACGCCGGTACCGGGCCGCAGGGGGTCTAGGCCTCGTCCCCGTCGCTCCGCGCGGACAGGGCCACCCTCAGTTCGTCCTCGGCGGCGATCGCCGCGAGGAAGAACATCTCGTCGCCGCCCTCGACCACGTCGTCAGGGCTCGGTGTGACGGGGGAGTCGTCCCGCAGGATCGCCACGACGGCACAGTCCTCGGGCAGGTGGATCGAGCCGATCATGCTGCCGACCAGGGGTGAGTCCTGCGGCACCGTGAACTCGACGATGGAGGACGCCCCGGTCTGGAGGGTCAGCAGTCGCACGAGGTCGCCGACCTCCACGGCCTCCTCGACGAGCGCCGTCATGAGGCGCGGAGTGTTCACGGCCACGTCGACGCCCCAGGAGTCGTCGAACATCCAGTCGTTCTTGGGATTGTTGACGCGTCCCACCGTGCGCCCGACGCCGAACTCGCTCTTGGCCAGGAGCGAGACCACGAGGTTCACCTTGTCGTCGCCGGTTGCGGACACGACGACGTCGGCCTCGTCCAGCCGGGCGTCCTTGAGCGTTGTCAGCTCGCACGCGTCACCGATGAGCCACTTGGCGCCCTTGAGCCCACTGCGGCCGATCACCTCGGGCTTCTCGTCGATGAGCAGGATCTCGTGCTTGTTGCCGAGCAGTTCGCGGGCAATGGAGGAGCCGACACTTCCTGCTCCTGCGATGACCACCCTCATGATCCGTCCTCCTTCGGTGCGGCGGCGAGGACGCGTCCAATCTCGTCCGTCGCCGTCGTGCTCATCATGGCGTGCAGGATATCGCCCTGCTGGTAGCTCGTCTCGGAGGTCGGCAGGGTGCCCTCGCCGAAGCGCGTGATGTAGGCGATCCGCACACCGCTCGCCGCTTCGATACTTCTCAGCGACCTGCCGAGCCACGCGTCGCTCAGCACGAGTTCCGCCAGGATCAGCCGACCGGAGGTCTCCCGGAAGTCGCCGTTGATGGTCTGTTCCGGGAGGATCCGCCGAAGTACCTGATCCGCGCTCCAACGGACCGCCGCCACCGTGGGGATGCCGAGGCGCTGGTAGATCTCGGCGCGTCCCGGATCGTAGATGCGGGCGACGACGTGGGGGACATGGAAGGTCTCGCGGGCCACGCGGGTGGCGAGGATGTTCGAGTTGTCCCCGCTCGAGACGGCGGCGAAGGCGTAGGCATTGCCGATCTCCGCGTACTTGAGGGTGTCCCGGTCGAAGCCGACACCGGTGACCTTGCGTCCGCCGAACGAGGAGCGCAGTCGCCGGAACGCACGGTCGTCCTGGTCGATGATCGCCACCGAGTGTCCGGATTCGTCGAGCGTGTGCGCGAGGCTGACACCCACCCTGCCGCATCCCATGATCACAAAATGAGCCACCGAGGGCACCCCTGATTCTTGGTGTAGATCCTGCCGTACCAGCACCCAGCCTAGTGGCTGCCCGGGGGCGCGGACGCGCTAGTCTGTGGGCTGTGCTGACTTTTCTCGAGGCCGTCAAACGGATACTGGTGGGCAAGCCGTTCGCCAGCGACAGGCTCAGGAACAGGAGCCTTCCCAAGCGCTTCGCCATGCCCGTCTTCTCCGCGAGCGCCCTCTCGTCGGTCGCCTACGCTCCGGATGAGATCCTGCTGACGCTCGCGCTCGCCGGCGTCGCATCCGTGGCCATCTCACCCTGGGTGGGCCTGGCCGTGATCGCCGTCCTGCTCGTCGTCGTGGCCTCCTACCGCCAGGCCGTGCACGCCTACCCCTCGGGTGGGGGCGATTACGAGATCGCCAAGAAGAACATCGGCCCCCGCGCCGGCGCCACGGTGGCGTCGGCGCTCATGATCGACTACCTGCTCACGGTGGCGGTCTCCGTCTCTGCTGCCGCACAGTACGTCGTCTCGCTCGCCCCGGCGATCGAGGGGGCGCGCGTTACCCTCGCCGTCGTCGGTGTCGCCGTCCTCGTGCTGCTGAACCTGCGCGGCATCACGCGCGGAGTGCGGGCACGGGCGGTCCTCACCTATGCATTCCTCGCAGGAATCGGCGCACTGTGCCTGACCGGCATCATCCAGGCGTTCACCGGCACCCTGGCCCAGGCGCCGAGCGCCCGGTTCGAGATCGTGCCGGACCCGGCACTCGACGCCGGACTCGTCGGGCTGGCCGGTGCACTCCTGATCCTCCGCGCCTTCTCGGCGGGCGCCGCGGCACTGACCGGTCTCGAGGGACCGGGCTCCAACGTCCCCCGCTTCGAGGCACCCCAGAGCCGCAACGCCGCGAAGACGCTCCTCATCCTCGGGGTGATCTCCTCGGCGATGCTCGCGGGCGTCATCTACCTCGCCAACGCCACACGGGTGCACGTGGTCCAGAATCCGGCGGCGCAGCTGCTCCTGGACGGTCGGCCCGTGCCGGAGGACTACATCCAGGCGCCCGTGGTCAGCCAGCTCGCGCGCACCGTCTTCGACGCCGGTTCGCCCGCCTTCTACCTGGTCGTCGCCGCGACCGCACTCATCCTGATGCTCGCCGGTCACGCCGCCTTTAGTGGCTTCCCCGTCCTCGCATCGATCCTCGCCACGGACGGCTACCTGCCGCGTCAGCTCCGGACCAGGGGTGACCGGCTGACTTTCAGCAACGGCATCCTGGCGCTCGGGCTCGGCGCCGTCGTCCTCATCCTGGTGTTCCGGGCGGATGTCACCGCCCTGGTGCAGCTGTACATCGTCGGTGTCTTCGTCTCCTTCACGGGCGGCCAGCTCGGACTGATCCGCCACTGGAACAGGATCCTCCGCAGCACCGTCGGGAAACAGGACCGCTGGGCGATCCACAAGTCACGGGCCATCAATACACTGGGATTCGGTCTCACCGCCGCGGTCCTCGTCGTCGTCCTCGTCACCAAGTTCGAGCACGGGGCGTGGATCGCGGTGCTCGCGATGGCGATCCTGTTCAACGTCATGCGCAGGATCAAGAAGCACTACGACACCGTCGCCGCGGAGCTCGCGATCGACGACGCCGTCCGGCTGAGGGCCCTCCCCTCGCGGGTCCACGCCGTGATCCTCGTCTCACACCTCCGCAAGCCGGTGCTGAGGGCGCTTGCCTTTGCGCGCGCCTCACGGCCGTCTCGCCTTGACGCCATCACCGTCGACGTCGATCCCGAGCAGACACGCCGGACCCTCGCCGACTGGGAGAAATACGAGATTCCCGTGCCCATCACCGTCCTCGCCTCGCCCTACCGCGACACCATCACGCCGATCCTCGACTACATCCGGACCATGCGCAGGGACTCGCCCCGCGATCTGATCGTGGTCTACATCCCCGAGTACGTGGTGGGAAAGTGGTGGGAGCAATTGGTGCACAACCAGACCGCACTCCGCATCAAGGCGCGCCTGCACTTCGTTCCGGGCGTGATGGTCGCCAGTGTGCCGTGGCAGCTCGCATCCTCCGATGCGGCGCAGATCTACCAGGACCTGAAGTAGGAAGACATCATGACCGACGCCGTACCAGCCACCGCCCCGTCCACCCCGGGAAGCGAGCAGGATACTTCCACCACGGCGGAACTGACGATCGAGCGGCCCGCGCACGGAGGCCACTTCGTCGCGCGTCACGAGGGTCGGGTGGTCTTCGTGCGGCACGCCCTGCCGGGCGAGCGGGTCCGTGTGCGCTTCAGCGATACCGCCGCCGACGCCAGTTTCTGGCGAGCCGACGTCGTCGAGGTGCTCGAGGCGTCACCGCACCGGGTGGAGCATCCCTGGCCCGTCGCGAACGCCATCCGGGCTGCGGCTAGGAACCGTTCCGCCGTCGGCGGCGCTGAATTCGGCCATATCGCGCTGGAGGAGCAGAGGCGCCTGAAGGCCGCGATCTTCGAGGAACAACTCACGCGCCTGGCGAAGACCGACAGGACGGTGCTGGTGGAGCCCGCTCCGGGGGAGTCCGAGGACGGGCTCGGCTGGCGAAGCCGCGCGGCCTTCGCCGTCGATGCCGCCGGTCGCCTCGCGATGCACCTGCACCGCTCGCACGAGGTCCTCCCGGTTCGCGAGATGCCGCTGGCTGTCCCCGCGATCAACGCGCTACGGCTGTGGACACTCGACCTCAGTGGTGTCGAGCGCGTCGATGTCGCCGTCCCGTCCGGCGGGGGAGAGCCGCTCGTCCTGCTCGTTCCCGCATCGGGAACAACACCGCGGCGAGTCGCCGCGGTGGCCTCCTCGATCGACGGCGCGTCGGTGGGCGTCCTGGGTCCGGAATCGGGGCAGGTGCAGCGGCTGAAGGGCCGTACCTGGCTCCAGGAGAACGTACTCGGCATCGACTACCGCGTCACCGGGGCGGGCTTCTGGCAGATCCACCGCGCCGCGCCGGAAGCCCTTGTGTCGGCCGTGCTCGACGGGCTCCAGCCCGCAGCCGGGGAGCGGTTCGCGGACCTGTATGCAGGCGCCGGTCTCTTCACCGTGCCGCTGGCCCGCGCCGTCGGACCGGACGGTGCCGTCCTGTCCGTGGAGGGCTCGGCGGGCGCCAGTCGTGATGCACGCCGCAACCTGCACGGCCAGGACCACGTGTCCATCGTCCAGGGACGGGTGGACGCAGTACTCGGAGGCTGGAACGAGCCGCTGGACGTCGTCCTGCTCGATCCGCCACGCGCCGGGGCGGGAAAGAAGGTCGTCCGGCAGATCGTTGCTGCCCGGCCCAGGGCCGTGGGGTACGTGTCCTGCGATCCCGCGTCCTTCGCTCGCGACCTCGGATACTTCTTCGCTGCCGGGTGGACCCTCGACACGCTGCGCGTGTTCGATCTCTACCCCCATACGCACCACATGGAGTCCTTCGCACGCCTCCTGCCGCCCGCGGCCTGACGCCCCGGGGAGAATCAAGCGCTGCGGCCTGGTGCCGTCGATGGCACCCTGCAGGAAGCCCGAACGTTAGAGTTAAGGTCAATCGAGGGCGACCTGCCGCCACGCCGAACGAACCAAGGAGGCGCCGATGGGACTTCTGGAAACAATCCACGGCCCACAGGACCTGAGCAAGCTGAGCAACCTGCAACTGACGGCTCTCGCGAGGGAGATCCGTAGTTTCCTGGTCAGCACCGTCTCGAGGACCGGCGGCCACCTCGGCCCCAACCTCGGGGTGGTGGAGCTGACGCTCGGTATCCACCGCGTCTTCGACTCACCGCGCGACAGCATCATCTTCGACACGGGGCATCAGTCCTACGTGCACAAGCTGGTGACCGGACGCCAGGACTTCAGCACCCTCCGCCAGCAGGGCGGTCTCTCCGGGTACCCCTCCCGCGCAGAGTCCGTTCACGACGTCGTCGAGAGCTCCCACGCCTCGTCCTCGCTCTCGTGGGCGGACGGAATCTCCCGCGCCCGTGTCCTGAGCGGCGAGGGCGACCGCTACACCGTCGTCCTCGTCGGAGACGGAGCGCTGACCGGCGGCATGGCCTGGGAAGCGCTGAACAACATCGCCGCGGACAAGCGCCGCCGCGTCGTGATCGTGGTCAATGACAACGGCCGCTCGTACGCGCCGACCATCGGCGGCGTCGCCGACTATCTCGCCTCACTTCGTCCCACGCTCGACTCCGTCCGCACGCACCGCGTCTACGAGCGCACGCTGGACTGGGTCAAGCTGCGCATGCAGAACGGTGGCACCGTCGGCGAATTCAGCTACAAGAGCCTCCACGCGATGAAGAAGGGCATCAAGGACTGGTGGGCCCCGCAGGGACTCTTCGAGGACCTCGGGATGAAGTACGTAGGCCCGGTCGACGGCCATGACCAGTCCGCCGTCGAACAGGCACTGCACCTTGCCAAGAACTACGAGGGCCCGGTGATCGTCCACGCCATCACGGAGAAGGGGCACGGCTACGCGCCGGCACGCGCCCACGAGGCGGACCAGTTCCATGCTGTCGGCATCATCGATCCGGAGACCGGTGAGCCCATCGACGCCGCCGGCCACCAGTCCTGGACGTCGGTCTTCGCGAACGAGATCGCCGACATCGCCGATGAGCGCCCCGACATCGTCGGCATCACCGGCGCAATGCTCATCCCGGTCGGCCTGCACCGCTTCGCGGCCCGCCATCCCGACCGCGTCTTCGACGTCGGCATCGCGGAGCAGCACGCCCTGACGAGTGCCGCCGGCATGGCCTTCGGCGGCCTCCATCCGGTCATCGCCCTGTACGCGACCTTCCTGAACCGTGCCTTCGACCAGCTCCTGATGGATGTCGCCCTGCACAAGGCCGGCGTGACAGTGGTCCTCGACCGGTCGGGCGTCACGGGACCGGACGGCGCGAGCCACCACGGCATGTGGGACCTCGCCCTGCTGCAGGCTGTGCCCGGCCTCCACCTCGCTGCGCCGCGTGACGCGTCCAGGCTGCGCGAGGAACTGCGCGAAGCCGTCGCCATTTCGGACGCACCGAGCGTGGTCCGCTATTCCAAGGGTTCTGTCGGTGCGGAAGTGGAAGCTGTCGAGAGGCTCGGCGACGGCGTCGACGTCCTCTCCCGGAGGCCCGCCGGCTCCCGCCACAACGACGTCCTGATCATCAGCGTGGGAGCGATGAGTGAACTCGCCCTCGACGTATCGAACAGGCTCGGCGCGCAGGGCATCAGCTCCACCGTCATCGATCCGCGCTGGCTCCTGCCGGTCCGTCGCTCCGTGATCGACATCGCCGCCGAGCACCGCATCGTGATCGTGATCGAGGACGGTGTCCGGGCCGGCGGTGTCGGTTCACGCATCCGCCAGGAGATGCGGTCCGCGGGGGTCGACACCGCGCTCAACGAGGTCGGACTGCCGGTCGAGTTCCTCGACCACGGGTCCCGCAGCCAGGTGCTCGAGCGGGTCGGCCTGACCGCGCAGAAAATCACCCACGACGTCGTCGCTCAGGTCCTGGGCACGAAGGTGCCGGTCGCCCGCCCGCTGGCCGATGAAACGGCGCCGGTCACGGGACAGCTGCCGAAGCACTGACGGTCCCGGCCGTCCCAGCCATCGCAAGCGGCTTTCGCCGGTCGCTTCCGATGTAACGTGGAACGAACCCGACGCCGAGCGGGTCCAGGCCGCGCCGCAGGCCCTTCCAAGGGGTGGTGTGAGACAATGACGAAGGCTGGCAGGGGAACCACATTCCCACGCCGGTCCAGTGACAGGCTTCCGTTCCGCGAGCGATGCTTCTGCCCTACCGAGTCCGCCCCGTCGGCGGAAGTAGGCGGAATCCGCTGGAGGAACCCACCGTCCGCAAGGGCGGCTGAGGTGGAAAAGCGCCACTGGTCTCCGAGTGATTCCGCACCCCCTTGACGGTGTGACCTCGGACGACATGACAACGACTTCCGGTCAGCCGCCGGGCGAAGGGCCCGCGGCCGGCCGACATACCGCCCTGGCGGGCGCTGGAATGTGGCCGGTGCCGCAGGGGTTTGGAGCGAGACCCATGGATCAGTCAGAACAGCAGGGAAACGAACAGAACGTCGCGGAAGCAGCCGCTCCCACCCAGGAACCCCAGGTGGCTGCCGCACCGGCGAAGGCGCCGAGGAAGCGCCGCACGGCGAGCGCGCCGGCGGGAGCACCACCGAAAGCGCCGGAACCAACCGCTGATAGCGACGCTGCTGCTGCACCCGTCCGGAAGAGGGCCACGCGCGCCCGCAAGCCCGTCGTCGTGACGGACGAGACCGCCCCAGCTACAGCCGGCACCACCGATGCGGTATCCGATGATGCACAGGCGGTTGTAGAACCGGGCACCGGATCCACGGCGGAAGCCGCCGAAGCCACCACCGGCGCAGCAGCAGAGCAGTCCACGACGGCACCCGCCGCCGTCCGCGCTCCCCGCACACGCCGGCGTGCTGCTTCGGCCGAGGCCGGGCCGGCCCGCGTCGTCGAGCCCACTCCGGTCGCGGCCGACGAGGTTCCCGTCGATTCCACCCCCGTCGCGAGCTCGACCACGGCGACGGACGCCCCGGCCGGCAGCGCCGATGCGTCCGCTGCGGCCGAGGAGAAGCCCGCTCGCGCACGCAGGACATCGACCCGGAGCCGAACCCGCCGGGCGTCCGAGCCCGTCGAGACCGCGGGTGCCGAATCCCAGGATTCAGCCGGCACAGCAGGTCCCGATCCCGCTGCGGCATCAACCGACCCCGGCGCACCCTCGTCGACGCCTGCCGCCGTGACGGCTCCGGCCGCGGACGCAGCTGACAAGGCCGCCGAGGAGCCCGCCGGAGAGGCCACGGACGAATCCGCGGAAGATTCTGCCGCAAACCGCTTCGACCCCTTCGCGATTCCTGAATCACCGCTGTCGCTGCTGTTCCAGGCTCCCGATCTCAGTACCGTCACCGTCCCGTCCGTGAGGGTCGCCGCACCGCAGGACGAGGCGACGGAAGAAGGGGAGACCGAGGATTCGGGTCCCCGTTCGCGCCGCAGCCGCCGCACGCGGAACCGTACCCGCGGCGAGGCCGGCCAGTCGGTCCAGGGCCAGTCGAACTCGAACCAGTCCGGCGACGCCGCGGCGTCCGGGGCGGACGACGCCGACGAGGGCTCGGGTACGAACGGCCCCGAGGATGCCGCAGGCGTGACGTCGCGCCGTCGGCGCCGCCGCCGCCGAGGCGACCAGGACCTCGAGCTGACCGGTGGCGAGGACGACGATCCACCCAACACGGTCACGCGTGTTCGGGCTCCCCGTCAGGCCAACGAGCCCGCCTCCGACGGCGTGACCAGCGTGCGCGGGTCCACGCGCCTCGAGGCGAAGAAGCAGCGCCGCCGCGAATCCCGGGACACGGGCCGGCGTCGGCAGGTCATCACCGAGGCCGAGTTCCTCGCGCGCCGCGAATCAGTGGACCGCCAGATGATCGTCCGCCAGAGCGACGACAGGATCCAGATCGGCGTGCTCGAGGACGGTATCCTCGCGGAGCATTTCGTCTCGAGGACACAGCAGGACTCCCTGATCGGGAACGTGTACGTCGGTAAGGTGCAGAACGTGCTCCCCAGCATGGAAGCGGCCTTCGTCGACATCGGACGCGGCCGCAACGCGGTCCTCTACGCCGGTGAGGTCAACTGGGACGCCGCGGGCCTCGACGGGCAGCCGCGTCGCATCGAGCTCGCGCTGAAGTCCGGTGATCCGGTCCTCGTGCAGGTCACCAAGGATCCCGTGGGACACAAGGGTGCCCGCCTGACCAGCCAGATCTCCCTGCCCGGGCGCTACCTCGTGTACGTCCCCGGCGGTTCCATGACGGGCATCTCCCGCAAGCTGCCCGACGTCGAGCGCAACCGCCTCAAGCGCATCCTCAAGGACCGCCTGCCCGAGAACGCCGGCGTGATCGTCCGCACCGCGGCGGAGGGCGCGAGCGAGGAGGAGCTGACGCACGACATCAACCGCCTTCGCGCTCAGTGGGAGGAGATCGAACGGAAGGCCGGCTCGACCAAGACGCTGGCCCCCGAACTGCTCTACGGCGAGCCCGACCTCACCATCAAGGTGGTCCGGGATGTCTTCAACGAAGACTTCTCCAAGCTCGTCGTCTCGGGTGAGGACGCCTGGGACACCATCGAGGCCTACGTCATGTACGTGGCGCCCGATCTCGTGGGCAGGCTCGAGAAGTGGACCAGTGAGGAGGACATCTTCACGGCGTCGCGCATCGACGAGCAGATCTCCAAGGCCCTCGAACGCAAGGTCTTCCTGCCGTCGGGCGGTTCCCTCGTCATCGACCGGACCGAGGCCATGACCGTGGTCGACGTCAACACCGGCAAGTTCACCGGCAGCGGCGGAAACCTCGAGGAGACCGTCACCAAGAACAACCTCGAGGCAGCAGAGGAGGTCGTCCGCCAACTCCGACTCCGCGACATCGGTGGCATCATCGTGATCGACTTCATCGACATGGTGCTGGAAGCGAACCGCGACCTCGTCCTGCGTCGCCTGGTCGAATGCCTCGGACGGGACAGGACCAAGCACCAGGTTGCCGAGGTGACCTCGCTGGGCCTCGTCCAGATGACGCGGAAGCGCATGGGCACCGGCCTGCTGGAGGTCTTCGGCGAGGACTGCGAGCACTGTGCCGGCCGTGGCGTCGTCACCCACATGGAGCCCGTGGAATTCCGCGGTTCCCCTCCCATGCCGGACAACCAGCAGCAGTCCCGCCAGGACAAGCTCTCGCGCAGCGAGCGCAAGCGGAACCGCGGCCGGGGTGGCCAGGAGCAGGACGACGTCGTGACCCCGCCTCCCGCCCCCGTGGCGGACAGCCCTGACCGCGTCGCGAAGGCGGAGGCTGCGCGTGCGGCCCTGGCGAGCATCGCGGCAGCGACCCATCATGCCCACGAGGAGCCGGCAGATCATGCGGTAGCCCAGGCGGACATCCAGGTGACGGAAGCCGTGCTGACCATCAACGGTGAGACGGTCACGCTGCCCCGGGCGGAGAACCGCCGCCAGGCCGTGCAGGAGGAGGCGGAGGCACCGTCGTCGACCCGCCTGACGCTCGACAGCCTCAGCGAGGCATTCAATCGGGTGTCGGTCCCTGAATCCGGCTCCCATCCCGAGGATGCTGTCCAGCACCCCGCCGAGTCCGCAGGCACGGGGAATTCGAGGCCGGCGCAGGCCTCGGTGCAGAACGTGCCCGCGGCAGGACCGGTCGAGCCTCCGGTTCGCCGTCCGCGCCGTCGTGTCGCCCGCAGCGCACAGGGCGCGGCGGACACCGCCATCGAGACGCAGGGCACCGACAACGCCGCCGAACCGTCGGGCACGCGGCACGTGTCACGTGCCCAGGCGCCCGCCCGTACGCCCGACGCCTCAGCGGCCGAGCCCCTGATCTTCGGCGTCGGAGTACCGGCCTCGGAGCTGTAGGGCTGCAGCCGTCGCACCGGCAGGTCCGGACACGACGGTCGGGAGGGCCGGAGTCCACCAGGGCTCCGGCCCTCCCGCGCGTGCGGCGCCCGTGCGCGGCCTCCACCCCGAGGGCGGCTGGGCTATGCTGGCCCGTGACACGGGGTGCCCTGCCGGATGCAGGGCTGAGATCAAACCCGTCGAACCTGATCTAGTGGGCGCGCTGCGCCTCAGGCCTAGCGGAGGGATGTCACACATGGAAGCTGCCCGAACATCGAGGAGCGCAGGCTCCAGGATCCCCAACATCCTCAGCATCGCCGGATCGGACCCCAGCGGTGGGGCGGGTATCCAGGCGGATATCAAGAGCATCAGTGCCAACGGCGGCTATGCGTTGGCGGTCGTGACGGCCCTGACTGCCCAGAACACGCTCGGCGTCACGGGCGTGCACACGCCGCCCGTCGAGTTCCTGCGCCGGCAACTCGACGCCGTCTCCGACGACGTCGCGCTCGACGCCGTGAAGATCGGAATGCTCGGTAGCGCTGACGTCGCCCGCTGCGTCGCCCAGTGGCTCGACGACGTGCTCCCGGCCGTCGTCGTGCTCGATCCGGTGATGGTTGCCACCAGCGGCGCCCGACTGCTCGACGACGACGCGGTGCGGGCCGTCGTCGACCTGGCCGCCCGCGCGTCCCTCGTCACCCCCAACATCGCGGAGCTCGCCGTCCTCGTGGGTGCCGAGCCGGCGGCCTCCTGGCCCGAGGCCCTGCACCAGGGTGAGGTGCTGGCCGCGCTCCTCGGGACGCGCGTCCTCGTGAAGGGCGGGCACCTTCCCGGCGAACGCTGCCCCGACGCCCTCATCCCTGGTCCACAGGGGCCGGGTGAACCAGAGCAGACGGTCGTCGTCGACGGCCGGCGGGTGGATACCGAGAATGCACACGGGACGGGATGCTCGCTCTCGTCCGCCATCGCCACGCGCTATGCGGTCACGGCCGACTGGCCGGAGGCCGTGCGTGAGGCGAAGTTCTGGCTCGAAGGTGCGCTCGAGTCCTCGTGTTCCCTGGATGTGGGACGTGGCAGCGGCCCGGTCCACCACTTCCACTCGATGCCCGAGCCCCGCCATCACCAGCTCTTCACCGACCTCGCGTGGCGCGATACCGCAGCGATCCGCAGGGACGTCCTCGGGCTTCCCTTTGTTGCCGGGCTGACCGACGGCAGCCTGCGGCCTGCCGACTTCGCCTACTATCTGCAGCAGGACGCCCTGTACCTCCGGGAGTACTCCGGCGTCCTCGCCCGGACAGCGGCCCTTGCGCCCGCTGACGACGAGCGGCTGTTCTGGCTCCGGGCCGCGACGTCGTGCCTGGAGACCGAGGCGGAGCTGCACCGGACGTGGCTCACGAGGGAGGCCGGGACGCGTTTCGGCGAGGGTTCGGCGGATCCGGTCACGCGCGCGTACTGCGACCACCTCATGGCAACGGCCGCCCGGGGCTCCTATGCGGAGCTCGTGGCCGCGGTCCTTCCCTGCTTCTGGCTCTACGCCGTGGTGGGGGACTACGTGCAGGAACAGGTGCGGGACGAAGGGGTGGAGCGTGGTCCCGACGGTGTCCATCCCTACGCACAGTGGATCGCCACCTACGCGGACCCTGGATTCGCCGAGGCGACCGCGCAGGCGAAGCGTGTCGCCGACCGCGCACACAGATGCGCTTCGCCCACCGAACGGGCCGCGATGCTGAGGGCGTTCCACTGGTCCTCCGTCTACGAGCGGGACTTCTTCGACGCAGCCCGGTCCTCTCGGATGCGGGCCGGGTCGCTCCGCGCCGCGGATTTGCGGGAAGGCGCCGTCCTGCCGTAATCTGGATCTTCGGTGCATCCGCCTGTTAACCGGCATGTCCGGCGGCAACCATATGGGGTTTCCCCTGAAGGATGTCCACCGGACACGAGCAGCCCCAGGGTTGCGGTGTTCTGGTCGCACAGAGCGGGTCCGGCACCATGAGCCTTCAACGGCTCGCCGCCGAGACGCACCCGAGTTTTTTCATCAGAAGTCAGATCGTCGAGAGAAGTGAGTTCCCAAGTGGTGTACGCGATTGTCCGCGCAGGCGGCCGCCAAGAAAAGGTTTCTGTAGGAGACCTAGTTACCCTTGACCGCGTCACCGGTAAGGCAGGAAGCACGTTCAAGCTTCCCGCCCTCCTTCTGGTTGACGGCGCCAAGATCACCTCCGCAGCGGAGGACCTCGAGAAGGTCGCCGTCACTGCCGAGATCATCGAGAATCTTCGTGGACCGAAGATTGTCATCCAGAAGTTCAAGAACAAGACCGGCTACAAGAAGCGCCAGGGTCACCGTTCGGAACTGACCCGCGTCAAAATCACAGGCATCGCGTAGTCCCTTTGGACTCACGATCGGTCACGTACGAAACTTCAGCGAAGGCAGGCATAACTCATGGCACATAAGAAGGGCGCAAGCTCCACTCGTAACGGCCGCGATTCGAACGCACAGTACCTCGGCGTCAAGCGCTTCGGTGGCCAGGTCGTCAAGGCCGGCGAGATCATCGTCCGCCAGCGCGGCACCCACTTCCACCCGGGCGCCAATGTCGGCCGCGGCGGCGACGACACCCTGTTCGCACTCGAGGCAGGTGCCGTTGAATTCGGTACCCGTCGCGGTCGCAAGGTCGTCAACATCGTAGGCGCGGCAGCAGAGTAGTTCTGCCTGCGCAACAGTGCACCAAGCATTCGGGTGGGGTGAGTCTCTACGGCTCGCCCCACCTTCTTTTAAGCCGGCCAGACCCGGCACAGTGAAGCATTTGTAGAAGGAGACCAACGTGGCGAGCTTCGTTGACCGCGTAGTCCTGCACGTATCCGGAGGCACTGGTGGCCACGGCTGCGTCTCCGTCCATCGCGAGAAGTTCAAGCCCCTCGGCGGGCCCGACGGCGGTAACGGCGGCGACGGCGGCGATGTCATCCTTCGCGTCGACCACCAGACGACGACGCTCCTCGACTTCCACCACGCGCCCCACCGGCATGCCACGAACGGCGGCAACGGGATGGGTGACTGGCGCGGCGGCAAGAGTGGCGAGACCCTGATCCTGTCCGTCCCGGACGGCACCGTCGTCAAGACCAAGGACGGCGAGGTCCTGGCCGACCTCGTTGGCGAGGGCACCGAATTCGTGGCCGCCGCCGGCGGCCAGGGAGGGCTCGGCAATGCTGCGCTGTCCTCCGCGAAGCGCAAGGCTCCCGGCTTCGCCCTCCTCGGCATTCCCGGGGACGAGCGCGACGTCGTCCTGGAACTCAAGTCCATCGCGGACATCGCCCTCGTCGGGTTCCCGTCTGCAGGCAAGTCCAGCCTCATCGCTGCCATGTCAGCGGCGCGGCCGAAGATCGCCGACTACCCCTTCACCACGCTCGTGCCCAACCTCGGCGTCGTCGAGGCCGGGTCCACCCGCTTCACCATTGCCGACGTCCCGGGCCTCATCGAAGGCGCCAGCGAGGGTAAGGGTCTCGGGCACCACTTCCTGCGCCACGTCGAGCGCTGCGCGGCCCTCGTGCACGTCCTCGACTGTGCAGCGCTGGAGGCGGACCGCGACCCGCTGAACGACCTGGCCATTATCGAGCGCGAGCTCGAGAAGTATGCCGTGGACATGAGCTTCGCGGGACCGGACGGCGACGTCATCCCGCTCAACGAGCGGCCCCGCCTGATCGCACTGAACAAGGTGGACGTCCCCGACGGCAAGGACATGGCAGGCTTCGTCCGTCCCGAGCTCGAGTCCCGCGGCTACCGCGTGTTCGAGGTGTCGGCGTCCAGCCACGAGGGCCTCCGTCAACTCGGATTCGCCATGGCGGAGATCGTCGAGGATGCCCGCAGGGCGGTAGCGACGGCACCGCCCGTGGTAGCGCCCCCCGTGCTGCGTCCGCGCGGCGTCAACGCTGCCTCCTTCCGCATCCGCAACGAGGAGAAGGACGCACTGCCGCTCTACCGCGTACTCGGCGAGAAGCCCGAGCGCTGGGTCAAGCAGACCGACTTCACCAATGACGAGGCCGTGGGCTACCTCGCCGACCGCCTCGCCAAGCTCGGTGTCGAGGAGCAGCTGTTCAAGTCGGGCGCGAAACCCGGCGACACCGTGGTGATCGGCGAGGGCGACGGCGTCGTCTTCGACTGGGAGCCCACGATGATGGGCGGCGCCGAGCTGCTGGCAGGTCCACGCGGCAGCGACCTGCGCCTCGCAGAGTACATCCGGCCGACTCGCGAGCAGAAGCGTGAGGAGTACCAGGAGCGCAAGGACGCCAAGGCTGCTGCCCGGGCGGACCTCGAAGCGGACCGCAAGGCCGGTGTCTGGACCGAGTCGGTGCAGGACCGCAAGAAGCACGTGTCGGCAGGTTCGCCGGGTGACGCCGAAGATCAAGAGTCAAGGAATCAATGACCGCAGCTGAAACCCTGACGAACCGCTCGGGCCTGGCAACGGCCAGGCGCATAGTCGTCAAAGTGGGATCGTCCTCCCTGACGTCGGTGTCCGGCGGTATCTCCGAGGAGGCACTGACACGACTGTCCACCGTGCTCGCCCATCGGAGGAACGCCGGAACCGAGATCATCCTGGTTTCCTCCGGCGCGATCGCTGCCGGACTGGCGCCGCTCGGCCTGCTGCGGCGGCCGACCCAGCTCTCCTCGCAGCAGGCGGCCGCGAGCGTGGGTCAGGGACTCCTCATGGCTCGCTACACGGAGGCTTTCGGTGCCCACGGTGTGACGGTGAGCCAGGTGCTGCTGACGGTCGAAGACCTCATCCGCCGCACCCACTATGCCAACGCCCACCGTGCCATGGAGCGCCTCCTGAATTTCGGCGTCGTGCCCATCGTCAACGAGAACGACACAGTGGCAAGCCACGAGATCCGGTTCGGCGACAACGACCGCCTCGCCGCCCTCGTCGCGCACCTCGTGAAGGCCGACGCCCTGATCCTGCTCTCCGACGTCGACGCACTGTACGACGGACCGCCCAAGGATGGTGCGCTACGGATTCCCGAGGTGAGATCGCCGGCGGACCTCGAGGACGTCACCATCGGCAGCCCGGGCAAGGCCGGTGTAGGCACAGGCGGCATGGCCACGAAGGTCGAAGCCGCGACCATCGCCGCGAGCTCGGGGATCCCGGCGCTCGTCACGTCGACGGCCAACGCGGCAGCAGCCCTGGCGGGCGACGATGTCGGAACCTGGTTCAGCTCGACCGGCAGGCGGCAACCCATCCGGCTGCTCTGGCTCGCTCATCTAGCTCGGATCCACGGGAGCCTCGTCCTCGACGACGGCGCCGCCCGGGCCGTGGGTGAAGGTGGCCGGTCGCTCCTGCCAGCCGGGATCGATCGGATCTCCGGAACGTTCGAGGCGGGTGACCCCGTGGAGATGGTGGACCGCACCGGGCGCGTGGTGGCCCGCGGACTCGTGAACTACAGCTCGGTCGAACTTCCCCGCATGCTGGGGCGGTCCACCGGCGACATCGCCCGGGAGTTCGGCTCGGAATACGAACGCTCCATCGTCCACGTCAATGATCTGGTGGTCCTCTAGCAATCGTCAGCTGCACTCTCACATGCCGGACAACAGTGGGGTGCGTCGCGGTAGCTCGCTAAACTCGCAGGATGACTGATTTAGTGACAGGGGATGCCCCGGACACCGATGCCGCAGCCGCAGCCGCCAGAGCCAGTGACCTCACGGCTGCAATTCACGACATCACCGACCGATCCCGGTCGGCCGCCCGGGTGATCGGCCGGGCGAACCGCTCCCGCAAGGACCGCGTGCTCCAGGCCGTCGCCGTCGCCCTGGTCCAGCGGCAGGCTGCCATCCTCGAGGCGAATGCCCGTGATATAGCCGCAGGACGCGCCAACAACACCTCCGCCTACATTTTGGACCGCCTCACGCTTACTCCCGAGCGGATGCAGGGCCTGGCCACGGCGCTCGAAGAGCTGGCGGCGTTGCCTGATCCGGTCGGCTCGGCGGTGCGTGCCCAGACGCTTCCCAACGGAATCCGCATGCGTCAGATCCGGGTACCGCTGGGAGTTGTGGCAGCTATCTACGAGGCGCGTCCCAACGTGACGATCGATATCGCCGGCCTCGCAGTCAAGAGCGGCAACGCCGTGATCCTCCGGGGCGGCAATGCCGCAAACCACACCAATGCCGCCCTGATCGGGATCCTCCGTGACACCCTCATCGAGCACGGCTTCCCGGCAGACGTGGTGCAGACCATCGACCCGTTCGGCAGAAGGGGTGCCACAGCTCTCATGAAAGCCCGGGGTCGGGTGGACGTGCTGATTCCACGCGGCGGGCGGGACCTCATCCAGACAGTGGTCAGTCACGCGACAGTACCGGTCATCGAGACGGGGGAGGGGAACGTCCACATCTTCCTCGACGAATCGGCTGACGAGGACATGGCCGTCGACATCCTGCTCAATGCGAAGACCCAGCGGCCGAGCGTCTGCAACACGGTGGAAACCCTGCTCATCCACAGTGGTGCCAAAGCCGCTCCGGAGGTGTTGCGAGCCCTTTCGGAGGCTGGAGTGCACCTTCACGTCGACAAGCGGACCGCTCAGCTGCTGCCGAAGGGAGCTTCCATGCAGCTAGCCACCGACGACGACTGGGGCGAGGAGTACATGGCGCTGGATCTCGCGGTGGCAACGGTGGATTCCGTGGACGAGGCGCTCGCACACATCCGGCGCTGGAGCACGGGCCACAGCGAAGCGATCATCACCAACAACCTGCGGAACGCGGAAGCCTTCGTTGCCGGGGTCGACTCGGCCGCGGTCCTCGTGAACGCCTCGACCCGCTTCGTCGACGGCGGGGAGCTGGGCCTCGGAGCCGAAGTCGGCATCTCCACCCAGAAAATGCACGCCCGCGGACCCATGGGGCTTACTGAACTCACCACCACGAAGTGGATCCTGAACGGTGACGGGCAGATCCGCCGCTGACGGCTCCTGCCCCTCCGGGGAACCCGCTGCCCCTGTACGCGTACCATTGGGGTAACGCCCACGCCGGCCGGACTGGTCCGGCCGGATCCGACCTGATTGAGGACACACGATGCTCTACTCCCTCGGCAGCGCACTGCTGGCGACCGAAGCCCTGGAACAGCACACCGAACTGCCGATGCCCGCCATCGCATACGGGCTGATCGCCATGGGCATCCTCCTCACCCTCATGCTCGTCACGGTCTCCTTCTCGAACGTCCGCAACCGCCACGAGGCCGTCGAGGAACACCTCGACCCCCACAAGCAGCACGCCAACAACCACGATCACGGCGAAGCGAACCGGCACTAGCCGTACAGGTCAAAAGTGGACAGCATCGAGCGGGACGTCATGGGTGGTCCGCGGCAACGGCATCGTGACGGTTCGCCCTGGCGCCTCGGAGTCATGGGCGGCACCTTCGACCCCATCCATCATGGCCACCTCGTGGCGGCCAGCGAGGTCGCCTCGGTGTTCGACTTGGACGAAGTGGTGTTCGTCCCGACCGGGCAGCCGTGGCAGAAGGCGGATAAGGACGTCACGGCCGCCGAGCACCGCTACCTCATGACGGTGATCGCGACGGCGTCGAACCCCAGCTTCACCGTCAGCCGCGTCGACATCGATCGGCCGGGACCCACCTTCACCATCGACACACTGCGCGACCTCAAGGTGGAGCGGCCCGAAGCGCAGCTCTTCTTCATCACCGGTGCTGACGCCATGTCCCAGATCCTGACATGGAAGAACGCCGAGGAGCTGTGGTCCCTCGCCCACTTCATCGGAGTGACACGGCCGGGCCACGAGCTCAACGGCCGCGGACGGGATGTCAGCTTGCTGGAGGTGCCGGCCATGGCGATCTCGAGCACGGACTGCCGACGACGGGTCGGGGAGGACAAACCCGTCTGGTATCTCGTGCCCGACGGAGTGGTGCAGTACATCGCGAAGCACCGGCTCTACCGGCGAAGAACCGACCTCGAGGGCGAACTGTCCCTGGGGATGAACAACGAGGAAGTCTTTCCAGCGAAAGGAAAGCACGGGGGTAACCCCAGCTCCGTACAACAACCAACTGGGTGAATCAGCGATGAGCAAGACGACAGACGCCACACGGGTCTCCGGGTCCCACGAGGCGGACCGAACGGACGCCGGGGTCTCGGACTTGGCCGGTAACGGCGGTTCGGGACCTGTCGACGGCGAATCGGACGGTCCGGCAACAGGGCCGGTAGTCCGGCGGAGCAGGCGCGCAGCGGAGGCCCCTGTCGACGCCGTGCCCGAGCCGGATCACGAGCGCCAGTCACAGGCACGGGCCCGCGACCGCGAGGCGCTGAGGGCGTACCGCGCCCTCGCCGAGAGCAAGGCCGTTCGGATCGACGACGGAGCCCGTGTCGAGACGCCTACGCGACGCCAGTTGAGGCTCCAGCAAGTCCAGGGGCGCGCGATCGCTCCCGGGACGCTGTCCGAAGCCTTCGTCGATGGTTCATCACGTGATCCGCTTCCCGGAGGTCGCAGGGACCGGCGGCACCGGACTGCGCCTACTCCGACCGTGGTGGATCCGTCGTCGGGCGGGCCGGGCCGAGCGGACCCCAACGCCGGTGATCTCCGCGGTGCTGTCGATGTCACGAGCATCGAGGAAGCAGTCGCTGCCCGGCAATTACTCGTCGATGATGCTCGGAAGCTCGCCGTGCGGATGCAGAGCGAGGGGAACGACGATCCTTTCGTGGTCGACCCCGACGTGCTGGCGCAGCAGAAGGCGCTTGCCGAGCGCGCTGCCATCCTCAACTCCCGCGCGCGCAGGATGCAGGAGCTGTCGGAGCAGAACCAGCAGCGCATACCGGCGACGAATGACCCGGCGGCGGCCCACAACCTGTCGATCATCGCTCCGCCGGAGTTCATCCGGGCGCCGGGCGGCGCGCAGGCCGTCCTGCGGGCACCGACCACCTCGCACATCCCTGTGGTGATCCCGAGGCCCAGGCAGGTGGTGGCGGGGACGAAAACGCCGTCGGACCAGAGCGGCAATGGTTCCGACCTGCTCGTCCAGGCGCAGCCGTCTGCGGAGGCAGCGCCCATCGGGGCGAGCAGCGCGTTCGGCCTCGAGCCGCTCGATGCGATGACGGCTGGGCTCGGAAGAATGCGCCGACTGCGCTATATCCAGTACTCGTTGGTCGGTGTGGGCGCAGCCGCGCTCCTAACTGGGATAATAATGACTGTCAGCTCCCTCAATGGGTGAAAATGCTGACCACACACAAGGAGATCAGTGAGCGCTACCGAACAGTCCATTGGCATTGCCCGCACCGCGGCGCACGCCGCAGTGGACAAGATCGCCCAGGACATCGTCGCCATCGACGTCAGTGAAAGACTGGCCATCACGGATATCTTCGTGATCGCGTCGGCTCCCAGCGAGCGCCAGGTCAACGCCATCGTCGACGGCATCGAGGAGGAATTGTCCAAGCAGGGGCTGAAGCCCGTACGTCGTGAGGGCCGGAGCGAGGGTCGTTGGGTGCTCCTCGACTACGTCGAGGTCGTCGTCCACGTGCAGCACGAGGAGGACCGCGTGTTCTACGCCCTCGACCGACTGTGGAAGGACTGCCCTTCCGTCGACCTCCAGCTCGAAGGCGCACTGCAGAGCTCCCCGCAGGTCGCGGCGTCAGACGTCGTTCCGGGGTGACGCGATACGCGCACGCTGATCCGGCGGCCCGCCGGATCATCTTCTGGCGGCATGGACGCACCGAGTGGAATCATGCGGGACTGTTCCAGGGCCAGGAGGACATCGACCTCGATGACACCGGTCGTGACCAGGCCGCGCGGGCGGCCGAAATCCTCATGGCGCGCGGTCCGTCGTCGATCATCTCCTCCGATCTGCGGCGCGCAGCAGATACCGCTACAGCCCTCGCGGAACGTACCGGTTTGCCGGTGTCCTACGACAAGCGCCTGCGCGAGACGGATGCCGGGCAGTGGCAGGGGCTGTCGTTCGCCGCGATCGACGAGCAGTTCCCTGACGACAACGCCGCGTGGCGCGGTGGGGACCCGGACGTGCGCGCCGGAGGTGCGGAGAACCGGATCGAGGTAGGGGAGCGCATGTTGGCAGCGGTGACCGACGCCGTCGCACGGATCGCTCCTGCCGAGACCCTGGTCGTCGTCAGCCACGGCGGATCGATCAGGGCCGCCCTGGCCGCGTTGATGGGACTGCCACCGGCGCGTTGGGGCGCCCTGGCCGGACTGTCGAACTGCCACTGGTCCGAGGTCCACGAGGTTGTCGGACGGAGCGACGCACTCTTCTCCTGGCAGCTGACCGAGCACAACGTGGGACTGGGTTCGCTGCCCGCTGAGCCCCTGGAAGGCTGACCCTGCGATTTGGCGAAGCCGCCAGAATTTACTACACTAATCAAGTTGCTTCGGCCGGGTGCAAGCCCCTCGAGGCGTGACAGTACGGGGCTATGGCGCAGCTGGTAGCGCACCTGCATGGCATGCAGGGGGTCAGGGGTTCGAATCCCCTTAGCTCCACAACGAACCGCTGGAATCCAGGGCAAAGTCCTGGTCCGGCGGTTTTTTGTTGCCCAGAATGGGCCCGTGCACCGTTCTCCCACCGTTCTGAGCTCAAGGTGTGAGACACATCGCATCGAGGCAGATCAGTGATGCCTTCGACGCCGTCATCACGGACATCCGCAGCCGCGAGATGTTCCGGGCGCTCCACGCGGCGGTCTCCCGCTACATCCTCGACGCCACTGGCACAGACCTCGTCCCTACCGGCCACCACTTCGTGCCGGGCACGGCCACCACGAAGACTGACGACCACACCCTGTCGTCCCGCTGGGCGTCAGCGGTGAGTCTGCGGCCGGGAGTACCGGCTCACGAGATGGTTGAGCGCCAGGGTGGCGACGATGATCGACGCTGCGACCGAGGCGAGCCCGACGTAGAGCTCGGTCAGCATCGCCATGGGGGAGTTGGCCTCGGACAGGTACCCGATGCCGCCGACCGCTCCAACGACCCAGAACACAGCCACTGCGCCCAGCGCCAGAATCGACGGCAGGGCCCCTCTGTTCGCCTTCAACCACTGCGTCGGTCCTGCCGGTTCGATCCCCAGGAGCGCCATGCTCCAAGTGCCCGACTGGACGGTCACGAGGCGGCTGACGACACGTATCGACTCGGTCACAGTTGCGCCGCGATAGCCTGATCCGATGGCACGAGGCGAGAACTCCAACCCGACGCCGATGACGCGCGCAGCCGCTGCCGTCATCCGCGCCCAGATGAACGTCCTCCAAATCACTCAGGCCGACCTGGTTCGCGACACGTCGATGTCCCAGCCCATGATGAGTCACCTGCTCAAGGGCCACAACGTCTTCGACCTGGCACAACTGGACGAGGTCTGTGCGCTCCTCAAAATCAACCCGGCCGACGTCCTCGTACACGCCCGCGAGAACGCCACCAGCCACGCGCCCCGGCACCAGGAAAAGTAGCCGCGTCCCCCAGTAGTCGTGAGCCGTGTTCGGCGGTAGTGTCCGGTTCGGGGGATGAAGCAGTGCAGGGTTTTGCCGGGCGATTCCTCGCCGTCAACCTTACTTCTTCCTCAGGAGAATGCGCCCGTGCCCAAGCTGACCTCCCTCCTCGCTCTCGCTTCCATCGCCGCCCTCCTCACGGGCTGCACGGTCACGCCCAGTGGCAGACCGCAGGCCGACCCTCAGCCGGCCACCAGCGCCGCGTCAGCCCCGCCCAGTCCCTCCGTGACAGCCTCTGCTACCCCTTTTGCCAGCGCTTCAGCAGCGCCCTCGACCGAGGCGGCCATTCCGTCAGCATCGGCCACACCCGAGCCGACGCCGGTGGCGAGCAGCGAGCCCGCAGCACCGGTGGGCATCATTGTCACGCCGGAGGTCGAGTGGGGCGTGGCGACTGCCACCGTCGCACAGGGCTCCTCCTTCACGATCACCGGCAGCGGGTACGCGCCAGGGCAGAGGATCAGCATCGCCCTCGGCATCGCGCAGTCCGACGCCTTCGTCTTCCAGGACCAGTCGGCCCTGGCTGACGCGGTGGGCAACTACTCGTTCACCATCACGCTTGACCCCGATCTCGAGCCCCGAACCTACGCCGTCGTCACCTCCACGCCCGACGGTCTGGAGCCCGGTCCGGCCGTATCCGAGACCCGGCGCTGGGCCACGATCGAGGTCGTCCCAGCGTAGCCCCGGGAAGCAAACTCCACCTCATCGGCCCCTTGGTGCCTCGGCCGTACATAGATCCCGTACGAGCGGGGAAACCCGGCTGCGACCCGCAGGGAGCAGTGATGAGTGCCGTCCACGAGAGCCAGGTCGACGGAGTGGTGCATTTGACCGACCGTGCCACCAGGAAGATGATCGAGCGCAACATCCGCCACACCGAGTTGACCGACGCTCTGGCGCGCCCGGACCAGACCTACCTGCAGGGCACCCGCCGGGTCGACCGGTACCGGGAACCTCGCCGCGGTCGTCGACACCCGGACTGACGAGATGTAACCCCCCGCTGGCACGATCTGCGCCTGCTGTGTGTCTCGATGAGGGGATGCACAGGGCGCTGGCCAACAACTCGTCTGTCCAGTGCTTGGCGTGCGCCGCTCACCTTAGAAACAAGCCCCGATCATGTCCCATCACGACCCACATGGGCAGCCTCCTCCTCCGATGCACAACGACCTCGATTGGCTGGAAGAGGTCAGGGAAAACCCTTGCAGCCGGCGTGGTCGAGATCCTCGGTGCAATCGTCGGACCGTTGGGTACGTCGTCCCGCACCTGGAGGCTCAACATTGCACTCTTTGGCGCCACCACGCATACGGGTACCCAATGTTATTGCTAGTAGATATGTGCACGCTCAGAGCATTACTATATCTGTCAGATACAGCGGATCGCAACGCACTCGCGTCTGCACGCTACCTAGCGAGGAACCCTGATGACCCGAACAACGTCCGTGAATCACCCGCCGGCAAGTACGGCCGGAAAAATAGCCGCCGTTCTCCTTCTCGTGGTGGCGGCCTTCCAGATGACTCTGGCCGGTGGCGCACCGTGGGGCGCGGCCGCCCTTGGCGGATCCCATCCCGGAGTGCTTCCGAACGAGCTCCGGGTAAGCACCGCCGTCCAGGGGGTGATCTATCTCCTGCTCGCCATTGCCGTTGGGACGAGTTGGGCGGGAACTACGTTTCGTCGGCGCCTGTTGTACGGTGCAACCGCTTTGATGGTGATCGGGGCCCTGATGAATCTCGCTTCCACCTCCTTCGTGGAGCGAATGCTCTGGGTGCCGGTGACAGTTGCTCTTGTCATCGCCCTATGGCGAGCAGCTCGTCACGACTCGCTCTCCGACGGGCCGCGATCGCACGTCAGTTATCCAACCCGCGCTGTCTGACACTCGTGATCACACGTTTCTGCCACCACGATCGCGCCGTCCACCCCGCACCCACAACGCCACTCGTGGGCACTGCCGCCCTAGAGGAGTCGGCACGCCTCACGCCGTTTGAACCGCGCCATACCCCGCCGCCCGTTCCAGGAAAGCCCGACGTTATAGGAAGGGGATGACAGTGCCGCGTTCGGATCAGTCACAGACCGCCATACTTGGCGCCCTCAGCATCATGCCGATGACCGGATATGCGTTGCGGGAGGAAATCAGGGATACCCTGGGTCACTTCTGGAGCGAGAGCTTCGGCCAGATTTACCCGGCACTGGCCGAGCTCGAACGAAACGGGCTGGTTGAGCGACGGCAGGTCGAAGGCTCGCGCTCCAGCACGTTCAGCCTTACCGACGCTGGAATCGCTCACCTCCGGGGATTGCTCGCTGAAGCACCCCAACCGTCGAAACCGCGAAACGGACTGATGCTTCGCCTGTTCTTCGGCGCTCAACTGGGGCCCGAAGCGTGCAAGCAACTCGTGCTCGACGCCCGTGAGCAGGCCGAAAGCACCCTGACGCACATGGAGGCGGCACGCTCAGAGGTCCTTCATGATCCGGATCTTGTCCAGGCCGCTCCGTACATCCTCCTCACCATAACTGCGGGGGAGCACTCTGCCCGCGCCACGATCGCCTGGGCGAATGAAGCACTCGCTCAGCTTTCCGACCTCGAGACGCCGCGACGTTGACTGCAGTGTCAGCTCATGCCCGGAGAGATGAACGAAGTCTGAGGGCCCGCCGTGCATTGGTTCGGTCGCGGCGGATAACGTCGGGCCGGCTCCTGAGACGGCACCCGGCGCATACGGAACAGGCAGCGGTGGGCGCAGCTGTTCTAGGTGGGGTCGGCCTTCATACGTCGAAGGCTTTGTTGAGGCGTTTGATGCCCGTGGGCAGGGACAGTTTCTTGCCGTCGTCGTCGATTTCCTGCTTGATGAGGGCCGTCGCGGCGTCACGGATGAACAGGGCGAGGCCGATCGCGGCGTCCGGGGGCTGAATGAGGCACGCTTTGGGGTTCCCGTCCTTGTCGAGAAGGTCCAGGAGGACGACGTCGTGGGCTGCGACGGTCGTGACTCCGAGCGGCGTCACGTAGTCCTTGCCGGCGGGGACTGGCGTGACCCGGACAACGGGCGGACGGGTCTCGTCCGAGGTGGTCGGGGGTTTAGGGGTCATCGCGCTTCCCGTATCAAGCGCTCGCTCCGCCCGCAATGCGCCGGCTTCATCCGTGAGCGGTCTTGGCTGCCTCTTGTCTCATCAGTCCTCTAGCTGTTGGTACCCCAACGGCTACGGATTGCCTTTCCAACCGCGTCTCGAACGGTGACGCCCTCGAATTCAACGGCCTGGTCGAGGATGGCTTGGAACTTCCCGGACAACCGAGTATTGAACGGGAATGTTGGTCCCGATGGGCGCTACTGCTACTCCTGTGTAGCTTTGTCGAGTCCAGCGAAAGTCAGCAACTGTTGCCTGTTGGGGTAGGTGCCGGTGCCGACCGTAATACCGTCCACGGTCGTCAGTGGAAGGCCTTTGGATCCGATGTGTTGCATGAACATGCGGACAATCTCGCCCTGGGTGAAGGCGGCCGGCTCGCGGGCCAGGTCATGGCGAACAATGTCCGCGCCGAGGCTTTGGAGATGGCGCACATTGTCCGCCAAGTCCATCAGTGTCTGGTCCGTGTCGGGCCCGGCGGCACCGGTGTCGGCGTGGGCTTCATAGATTCGGATAGCAGGCATGTCAGTCTCCCTTGACTTTCGAAGTGATTCGATGCCGAACCACGCGGTCTCACTCATCAATGCTATCGTCCAGGACGCCGTGACCACTATAAGCTCTGCCTTCAGGTCATATGCCTGTGTTTGTTTATATATCGAAGCGGTGCTGTAGTTGCCTCGTCAATATTGCCTTTCTTCAGTTCCTCACTAATTGCCCTGGCCTGACACTGGGCCTCGCTGCCTGATTCGATCTGCTTCACCGAGGACTCGGAATGAGTGCTCGGGATGGACAGTCTGGATGGATGACCAGGGTGCAGGAAGGACAGCGGCACTGTGGTCAGGAACAGAAATCTGTGCCTGCGGTCGTGTTGGCTGTGATTTGGGATACCTGCGCGTCAGGAACTAGCTCTTGAACGAGAAGGTTCGTCGTTGACTTGCCCACACCGTGGGTGCCGTTGCTCCAGATGATCACGGTCATGGCAGTACTGTGTCAGCGATAGCAGTCAGCGGTTCACGAGCATTGACCGACGGTCTAAGGCCAACCAGCCGCTTACGTGGCGGAAGCCATCACTGAGCGGCCAGTGGTGTCCAACAGGTGTTCAGTGGTTGCCGGTCAGGCCCGGCTCGTATCGCATGAGTACTCGCGGGAATCCGTTGATGACCGAGTCCGTCGCAGCGGCCTTGGTGAAACCGGCTCGTTCGAACAGCGCACGTGTACCCACATAGGCCATGGTGAGGTCGACTTTTTGGCCTTGGTTATCGACCGGGTATCCCTCGATCGCTGGAGCTCCCCGATCGAGAGCGAACTGTACGGCCCCCTTCAGCAGGTGGTGCGAGATACCTTGTCCACGGTGTCCGGGGCGGACCCTGATGCACCAGATCGACCACACATCACTGTCGTCCACATGAGGGATCTTCCGATTCCGGGCGAAGCTCGTGTCGGCGCGTGGGTGTACGGCTGCCCATCCCACTACTTCGTCACCGTCGTATGCGAGCACTCCTGGTGGAGGGTTCTGTGCTATCAATCCTTTGACGAGAGCTCCGCGCTCAGGACCACGTAGTGCAAGGTTCAGCTTCGACGGGACGCGGTAGCTCAGGCACCAGCACACGTTCGCATCGGGCCTCTTTGGGCCGACCATCGTCCTGATGTCCTCGAACGACGTCGCTGGCCGAACCTCGATCACCATGGCGCCAGACTACAGATGTCGGTTCGCAGATGGGGGTGCTGCGTTCGTGGAGGACATCTGCTCATTCGAGGCTGGAGCTGCTTGGAGAGCAGCAATCCGAGGACCTCAGGAGTCTTCTGTTTGTTCAGGTGCGTGCTCCCTGGTATCGGGTACGGGTGACGGGTGATCGGGCGCGTCGTCGTCCAGAATGAAGACCGAGATCAGTGGAACGCCCAGATCGCCCACCCGGCGAAGCAGCCCGTGAAGGGCAGCTTGATCGATGATCGGACCGGTAAGAGTCGTGTTTCCGTCCGCATCACTCAAGACTGCGAGGCCCGCGAACCATTGGCTCCATCCCGGATCAAGCTGCCCGCCGAGGCGGACGACGTAGCTGCTCATGCCACTGCGGGCTTGATACGGGCTTCGTCAGTAGGCTGCCGAGACTCCGCGGTACCTGCACGCTGATCCGACCAGAGGGAGTAGCCGAGCCAGATCAGGGCGAGGCCCATGGGGACTGCGGCCATTCGTTCCAGCGTGTGGGGCAGCAGTGCGCCGGCAACCGGTGTGATGGCGGCTGCGGCGACCAGCAGGATGCCTGCTCCACGTGACAGCACTCGGGCGCGGATGACTGCGATGCCGAAGAGCAGTGCCCCGCCGACATACAACAATCCCCCGATGGTGGGGAGTGCGGCCAGTGGGCCGAGATCGGTCACGGCCTCGTACCGGCCGAACAGCCCGACGACGTCCACGGAGACCTGGGGTGCATCAGCGGCGAACAGGGGTGCGATGAACGCCTCGGCGAAGGTGAAGGAGGACTGCAGGATGAAGAAGAAGCCGAACATCAGATACCCGATGAGCCCCAGGATCCCGGTTTGCCGTACCTGCTTGAGGTACATGCCGGTGAGTCCGACGACGGCGAGTACCGCCTCGGCAAAGCTCAGGATGTGCACGAACTCCCACCGACGAGTGGACAGGGAAGCGACGACGTCGGATGGGTGGATGAATTGGATGACGATGTAGGCAAGTCCCGCGAGGGCTGCTGCGACCGCTGCCCCTCGAGTGAGGGTCGACGTCGTGATGCTCATGATGGGTTCCTCTTGTTCCGGATCTGCCGGGCGGTCGCCCGGGCATACTCGGCAATGTACGCAGGGATGTGGTGAGCAGGCATCACCACATCCCTTGTTCACGTGGTGATTGTTGCGGTGGGTGCTAGATCAGGCCCAATGCTTCGGCGCGTCTTACGGCGGCGGCACGGCTGCTCACGTCGAGTTTGAGAAAGATGTGCTTCGTGTGGGTGCGCATCGTGTTGAGCGAGACGAAGAGTTCGCGGGCGATTTGTGGGCCTGACAGCTCGGTCGCCAGGAGCCTGAGCACGTGCAGTTCACGTTCGCTCAGCGACTCGTCGGGTTGGTCCGGATGAAGGGCGGCGTCGGTGTTGCGGAACGCCTGGCTGATCCGACGGACGGAGTCCTGCTGAATGCCCGCTCCGGCGGCGTTGCGGAGGACGGCCAGCATCGGTGCTCCCTCGTCCACGAACAGTCGGACGTAACCCTCGGGCTCGGCCTGAGCAATGGCGCGTTCGAGGGGTACGAGCGCGAGGGCTGTCTCCCCCTGCGTGTGCAGGGCAATGGTTTGCAGCATCAGGACTTCGTTGACGCTCCCCGTCCGCCCGCCGGCTTCAGCTGCGACGAGGAGACGATCGAGCAGCTCGCGCGCGCCGTCGAGGGAGCTGCCCGGCAACCTCTTCGCGCTGTGCTCCGCTATCAACAACCGGGCCAGCGTGAGGTGGCCGTATTCACGGAGGTAGTCGGGCGCATCAGTACACGACAGCTTCTGTTCCTCCACCCACGCCCGCGCTTCAGCAAGGCGCCCCTGCCTGATGAGAACGCGCGCTCGAAGGCCGCCGATCGGGCGGACATCAGGAAAGAATCCGCGGCGGTAGTGCTGTTCTGCATGAGCGAGCGAATCCAGGGCGAGATCGGATTCACCCTCGGCTTCGAGCACTCCGGCCATGGCGACGAACCACCGGTATCGATGTTCGTGCGAGAGGGCGATGTCGCCCAGTGCGGTGCTGGCCGCCAAGTGATCCTTGGCAAGCGGCAGCTCGTTGCGCTCCCGCAGCACATCGCTGAGACCCGCGTGCAGGTCCGCCGTCGGCCGGCCACCGTTGCCGTGCTCTATCGACTGCTGTAGGGCGGTTTCATACATCGTCCGGGCTTCCCTCAGCCGGCCAAGAGTCAGCAGCATGTCGGCGATCACCATGGTGGTGCTCAACGCGTCGGTCAGGTTACCGGCAACGCGAAGGCTCCTGGCGGATCGGGCGAAAGCTGCGACACCGGCCTCGAGGTCGCCGTCGGCCCAGGACGCAACGCCCAAGAAGCCGGCAGCCGCGCCTTGCCCCAGGTGATCCTCCGGCGCAGCGGCATCGAGTGCGCGACGGGCATGGCGTGTGATCTCGGCACGGTTCCCCATGGCCAGGGCAAGCGAGGCACGGTAGAGCTCGATCGTGACGGGGAGGGTCAGGAGTTCCTCGCCCGGCTCCGAATCGTGGGCGCGCGCTCCACCGTCGGGTGTTGCCGCGAGGAGACGTTCTGCCTCGCTCAGTTGGCGGTCGACGGAGGGGAGGTCGCCGGCGATGAGCGAGAACCATGCGGAAAACACCCGCAGCACGGGCCTGCGCTTCTTGGCGTCATCAGGCAGCGCCGCGAGCCAGCCCTGGAGTGTCGCATCCTGCCTGCTCCTGCGGACGCCCGGAATCGTCGCTTCAATGACTCGTGCAGCCCGCGGGAAGTCCGCTGCTTCGAGCGCATGCCTCACCGCTTCGTCGGGCAGGTCGTTGTTCTCGTACCACTCGCTGGCGAGGCTGTGGAGCGCTGCGACCTGCGCCGGGCCGTCCACCAGCAACCTCGAGCGCAGCACATCGGCAAACAGGTGGTGGTATCGGTACCACTGCCGCCTGTCATCCAGGGGGACGATGAAGAGGTTCGCGCGCTCGAGGAACTCCAGCATCTGTGTGCTGCCGGTGCCCCCGGTCACCGCGTCGCACAGCGGACCGCAGAGCCGGTCAAGGACCGCGGTCCGGCTGAGGAACTCACGAACGTGGGGGGAAGCCCGATGAAGTACCTCCTCGACGAGGTAATCGATGACGTACCGATTACTGCCCGTGAAGGCGTCGACGAAGGCGGAAGCATCCGAGCTGGCATCCGCGGACAGCGCTGCAAGGTGAAGTCCGGCTATCCAGCCCTCGGTGCGGGTTTCGAGAGCTGCGACATCTTCGGGAGAAAGTGCGAGACCCATGACCTCGTTGAGGAAGAAGGATGCCTCGTCGAGGGTGAAGCGCAGCTCTGCGGCGCGCAGTTCGGTCAGAGTACCGCTGGCCCTCAAGCGCGCCAGGGGGAGGAGCGGATCGGAGCGGCTCGCCAGGGCGACGTGCAGTTGAGGCGGCTTGTGGTCGAGGAGGAAGGCGATGGCATCGCGAACAGATGGGTTCTCGACGACCTGCACATCGTCCAGGAAAAGGATCATCGGCTCGGGATCGCGGGACAGGTCATTCAGGAGGGACGTGAGGGTCGCTTCGGCCGACAGCCGTACATCGCGATCATCCGGAAATGATGAGGTGTTCAGCGGGTGGATTGCCGCAGCCAGATAGCCGAGGAATCGGACAGGGTCGTTATCGCTGCTGTCGAGGGACAGCCAAGCGATACGCAGTTGCGGATCCTGTCGGCGCAGCTGCGCGATCCACTCACTGAAAAGGGTGGTCTTGCCGAATCCGGCAGGTGCAGAGACGAGAGTGAGACCTCGTCCCGATTCACGGCCCCTGGTCAGTTGCTCGATGAGCCGACCACGGGGGAGTGCGGTGGAACGAGGCGACGGGACGAAGAGCTTCGTAGCAAGGATCGCCATCACCATGGGCACATCCTATGGTCTTCCTACCTAGGCGTAAGCAAACCTGAGGCGCTCTCGTGCACTGATGGGAGCGGACCGAAGGAACGGGGCACCACATCAGAGGGGCTGGTGCTGGACGTCCGGCTAGGTGCTGCTACCTAAGGGCGGCGATGGGCGATGCATACGGCGTCACCGGCGAATCAGTGGGATGCGCGGCTGCGCGGTAATCCGATGACCTTCACCAAGCCGGCGATGCAGCCGACAATGACGACGGAGAGAACGGCGAGCAGCGGAATGTTCGGGCCCTGCCGGAAGTCGGTTCGCTCCGTCGCAATTGCCTCCTCACTGGCTGATGTCGATGGCGACGCGGTGGGACTCGCGGTTGCTGAGACAGACGGTGTGGCCGAGGGCACGACCTTGGCCGGCTGCGTCGTCGGCGGTGCCGTTACAGCGGGCTCCTCCTCCGCAGGCGGCAGCACCTCCTCGACGAAGTACTCGGGAACCGGCGCTGGCGGCGGAAGGAGTGAGGGACCGACCTGCTGAAGCGGCTGGAGTGGCTGGAGAGGCTGAGGCGCAGGAACCGGCGCCTCTTCGATGGGAGCTGGAGGGGTTTCCGGCGCAGGGGAGGGAGGAGGCGTTGTCGGCTCCGGTGCGGGTGGCGGAGGGGGAGTGGTCGGTGTTGGCGACGGAACCGGAGGATCGACGGTGGGAGGTGGCTCGGGAATCACCGGCGGCGGATCCGCCGGCTTCGTTGAACGAGCGGGCGGAGGAGTCGTGGGGTTTACCGGCGCTGGTTGCGAAGGGGGAGTCGGTTCCTCGGCGGTGAACGCCGCGGTTGCGCCGAAGGTAAGGCTGGCGAACATGACGACGGCGGTAGCGGACAGTGTCCGCGTCAGAGGCTTGCTCACGTTACTCCCCAGTCTGCAGGACCTGCTCCTGCGTCGACCAGCATACCGTCCGGGCACGCGAGTGGAGCAATCTTTTATTGCCGGGATACGCCGATGTGCGGCGGTCCTGCTGTCGGCGGGTGCAGCCGACGCTGGGCCGTCCGCCGTGTCGTGTCCGATATTGATCGGCGACTCATTCGATCGTCCACAACTCCTCACCCTCGGAGGATGCGCGCCGCCGCTGACTCCGCTTCCAATTGCTCCTTCGTCATGATCGTGCCTCGCATGAAACCTCCTTTACGCAGCATCGCTCGGATTTCCTCGACGCTGTAGGAATCGGGCCAGCGACTATGAGCAACCACGTGGCAGGTCGGACACAACGGGACCAGGTCTATGAGGGGATCGATGTCGCACTCGGCACCCCGGTGCGCCAAAGGAGTGAGGTGGTGTACTTGAACCAGGTCACGGCCCTTCTCTCCATATGTCTGTTCCATGTCGAGCCCACAGGCATGACATGCGGAACCGCGATGAGCCAGTGCTGTCCTTCGGAAGTCCGGGTCGCGCTCGACCCCGTCCGCGGATACTCGCCTGGTCAGACGCGACGGCAATGCCCCTGGTGGCGGTTCGACCCAGCCCTGATCGGGAACAACGGCTTCGGTCCACATTCTCCTCAGCTCCGCCGCGACCGATCCGTCCACGGTCACTGCAGTCGTCTCGCCCGTGAGCAGTCCGGGTAACCGCTGCTCGATCAGGGTGAAAGGCACCTGGTCACCATGCTGCAGGAGGAGATCGAAGTCGACGTCGAGCAGTTGCATTCCGTCCTCACGCGGTACGGGCGCGATGCGGGCGAGGGTGCCGTGCCCCACCACGCCCCGCATGGCGGCTCCTCCATCGACGACCAGCAGCCACACGTCCATGCCGACCGACAGGGGAAGGTCGGACGTGACGAGCCAGTGCTGCCGAGCGATGCCCGTCTTCCGCACTGTGTCCTGGGCCGTGACATAGGCGCCGGACCACTGCGGTCCCGCTGTTGTCCACGCGAGGATGACGGCCTCCATGGTTCCGAGTCTGCCACGCGTGAGCTCGCAAGGCGCTGTCGTCAGGGCTGCGGGACCGCCCGAACCGCCATGTTCCGGGTCTTGGGAAATTACCTGCGCATCGGGGATCCCACGGAGGAGGCTGGGGGAGCGACGGTCACAGGTCCCAGGAGCGCTCGTTCTTCCACAGACCCAGGCCCTCGAACCCCTCGATTAGCTGCCGGACGCCTGGCGCGAGCACGGGAAGACCGTGTTCGACGGCGATCAGCGGGCGGTAGTGCCGTAGTTGGGCCATCTCATTCGCGAAGTGAATGGCGCGGGCGTGTGCCGCAGTGAGACCCGCTCCGCCGGCGGCAACGGCCTCGAGACCGGACTGCGCCTTGCCGAAGAGGATGGCGTGCGCCAGGTCAGCGGCGGTCCTCTCGAAATCCTGCTCGGCGGCGGAATCCCACCCCTGCAGGACCGTCTCTGCCTTCAGCAGAGCACCGGTCCGCTCCCACTCCTCAGTCATGCATCCCCCACGATCGTTGGCTGATCCGAGGTCCCAGCGTCGCAGCCATCGCCGGCAACAACAAGCCCCCCTCGAGGGACGGCGAGAGTCGTTAGCGGCCCGTGACCTCCACGCATCGCACTCGTCTGCTGTAGTCCGGCGTGCCAGACTGGAACGCATGTGTCCTCACTCAGCACAGCCCTCCAGTTCCTCCGCCACCCCGGCAGACAGCACGTCGCCTGCCGCGGCGTCGGCTCCCACCCCGTCTGCTGACACGACGTCGGCCCCCATCCCGTCTGCTGACACGACGTCGACGGATTCGACGTCGGCTCCCATCCCGTCTGCTGACACCATTTCGACCGGGGGCAGTCCGCATGAACCCGACAGGACAGGCACCGCATCCAGGGACAACCATGTTGCCATGCGCCTCGACGACGCCTGGCTCCGCTTCCAGACGCGCGTGGCAGTCCGGCGCGGCAGAGTGGAGACCGTCATCCCCTACACGGGCTATGGCACGACGGCCTGGGTGCGGGTGCTCGCCCGCGTGGTCCTCGCAGACCCGAGGGACACGGGAGGCGGAGCGGACTCGGGCCCGCTCAAGCCCATTCAGGAGGGCATGCGCGGATGGCGCAACTTCACGAGCGCGCCTGTGGCCCACGCCGTCATGCATGTGACCGTCGGCGACACGGTGCATGATGTCCAGGCGGACCGCGGCGGAGTCGTCGATGCGCGCATCCCGGTCTCCCTCGATGCCGGATGGCATACGATCACGCTGCAGTCCGGCAGCTCGCGCGCCGTGGAGGCACCGGTGCGTGTCGTCGCGGATGGTACGGATTTCGGCGTCGTGTCGGACATCGACGACACCGTGATGGTCACGGCGCTGCCGCGGCCGTTCCTCGCGGCCTGGAACACCTTCGTGCTTGACGAGCACGCGCGCACCGCGACCCCGGGCATGGCGGTGCTGTACGAGAGGATCGTCCGGACGCTTCCATCCGCTCCCGTTCTGTACCTGTCGACCGGTGCCTGGAACGTAGCGCCGACCCTCTCCCGCTTCCTCTCCCGCAACCTGTATCCCGCAGGACCCAAGCTGCTCACGGATTGGGGTCCTACGCGGGACCGTTGGTTCCGGAGCGGCCAGGAACACAAGCGCATCTCGCTCGAGAGGCTGGCGGAGGAGTTCCCAGGTGTGAAATGGCTTCTGGTGGGCGACGACGGCCAGCATGACGAGGCCATCTACTCGGCGTTCGCGCAGCGCCACCCGCAGAATGTGCGCGCCATCGCAATCCGCCAGCTGTCCGCAGGGGAGGCCGTACTTGCCGGCGGTCGGTCGAAATCAGGGGCGCTTGCGACCCCCGGGATTCCTTGGATCTATGCTCCGGACGGTGCGGGGATGTCGGCACGGCTCGAGGAACTGGGCCTCATCCACAGCGAAGTGCGCTCGGCCGATGTACCCGAGGAAACTGACTGACCCGGCGTTCGGCGTTCCGCACCTCCTGAGAAGAACGGCACTCGCACGCAGTACTGCCGGCGGTTCCCCCGACCGCCTTCCTGCACCTTTCCTGCCTGAGCTGCGGCGTCGCGCGGTAGCTGGTATGTACGAAGAGGACCCGCATGTCGTCGCCCACCTATCCCGCCCTGTCCTACGAGCTGTATCCGCCGAAGAACGCCGATGCCGATGACTCACTCTGGACGACCATTCGCCGGCTCGAGGACACACGTCCCGATTTCGTCTCGGTGACCTACGGTGCGGCCGGCAGCAACAGGGAGACTGCAATCGACCTCCTGCGCCGCCTGCTCACCGAGACGACACTGAAGCCGCTGGCGCACCTGACCTGTGTCGGTTCCAGCCGCGCCGAACTGACCGACATCATCGATCGCCTCATCGGCGGAGGGGTACGCGGCATCCTGGCGCTGCGGGGTGACGCACCCGACGGGGTCGGCACCCACTCCGGCGACGTCGAGCACGCCGACGATCTCGTCCGCCTGATCCGTGAGGTCGAGGCACGACGCACTGCCCAACTCGCAGCCGGCAAGGTGTCGGTCGGTGTGGCCGCTTATGCCACGCGGCATCCCGACTCGCCGAACCTCGAGCAGGACATCGAGGTCCTCCTCGCCAAGGAGGAGGCGGGCGCCGATTTCGCGATCACCCAAGTCTTCTTCCAGCCGTCCGACTATGCGCGGCTCGTGGCCCGCGCGGACAGGGCAGGCGTCACCATCCCGATCATCCCGGGGGTCATGCCCCTCACCAGCACGCGGCGGTTGAAGAAGGTCGGTGCGCTCGCGGGCATCGACGTCGACAAGGACCTCTGGGCTCGGCTCGAGGGTGCACGCACCGACGAGGAGCGCCGGACGGTCGGGGTCTCGGCCACCGTGGACCTGGCGAGGGCAGCACTCGACGACGGCGCACCCGGCATTCATCTCTACACCTTCAACGAACACGCCGCGGCCCTCGAAGTGCTCGACGCGCTCGATCTCGAGCGTCCGCCTGAAGCAGGCCTCGCCGCTTCCCTGTAGCCCGACGAATCGGACTTAATCAACGTACCCGCGACAGCCGCCACGAGATGGGTGGGTCAGCGGATCAGGCATTCCCGACGACAGCACGCCCCAGGGCAGCCGCCCGTTTCGCGAGCACCGGAGCAGCGGCCTTCAGGGGCTCGGCGAAGACGACGGCGCCGACTCCGGCTCCGAGGAGCGCGGTACCCATGATGGTGCGCTGGGCGGTACGTCGCCTGCCGCTCCACCCGCCGGTCACACGCGCGTCCGCGGGGTCGAGCGAGGGCCCGTACAGATTCCCGCTGGAGTCCTCCGCCGCTTCTTTCCTGGACAGGTGCGTGTGCTCCACCTGGTGAGCCATCACCTTCTCCAGGCGGCCCGGCATGAGCCGGTGCTGCCGCACCATGGAGCGGCCGATCCGCCCGACGGCGACCTCGCGGGTCGGCGCTTCGACGACGCCCATGATCGCCTTGGCGACGCGATCGGGAGTGTAGACCGGGGGCATCGCTACGGCCCGGCGTCCTGTGTAGTTCGCCGCGTGGTGGAAGAAGGGCGTGTCGATGGTGGGAGGCAGCACGGTGCAGACGTGGATGTGTTTCTTCCGGTCGAGCATCAGCTCGGACCGGAGGCTGACACCGAGGGCGCGGACGGCGGCTTTGGAGACCGAATAGGCGGAGGTGTAGGGCTGTGGCACCTCCCCGACGATCGATGCCACGTTGACCAGGACGCCCGCGCCCTGATCCTGCATTCGCTCGAGGGCGGCACGGGCACCGTAGACGTAGCCCATGAGGTTCACATCGATTACGCGCTCGAAGTCCCTCAGCGGTACCTCGAGGAAGGGGGAGAAGAAGGAGACCGCAGCGTTGTTGACCCATACGTCGATACGCCCGAACTCCTCGACGGCCCGGCTCGCCAGTTCCTGGACGGCGTCGTGCTCCGAGGTGTCCGTCGGCACCGCGATCGCCCGCGAGCCGAGGGCCGTGCACTCGGCCACGAGCGATTCGAGTGCCTCCAGGCGCCTGCTCGCGAGAACGAGGCTCACGTGACGACGTGCGAAGCGGAGGGCTGTGGCGCGTCCGATGCCGCTCGCTGCTCCGGTGATGACGACGACGCTGTTCTTGATCCGCATGCGCTTCCTCCGACTCGTGCAGGGCAGGCCTGCACCCGCCGCTGTCCTGAAGGTACGGAGGCGGTGGGATGCGCTGCAACGGGAAATCAGTGGTCGGAGGTGGATGCGTATGGCTGCTCGATGTGCTTGGGCCCGATGCTCTGGGTTCTGAGGATGTCGGCGAGCTGATCCATGAACAAGCGCACGCGTGCGTCGTCGGCGTCTCCCATGCGGAGGGCGAAGATGCTGCGTGCAAGCCGGATCTCCGGGACGTCGAGGGCCACGATACCCGCGGGTCGGCTGATCATGGCGAGTTCGGGCACCAGTGCCGCGCCCAGGCCCGCGGCCGTGAGTTCGAGGGTCGCGTTGAAGTCGTCGCAGTAGGCGGCGATGCGGGGGTGCAGGTTGCAGCTGGCGAAGAGGCGCTCGATGACCGTGGCGTCCGCAGTCCCCGGGTGGTGCATGATCCACGGCATGTCGGCAAGCTGGTCCGCCGTCACGCGGGCGCCGCTGCGGATGCCCCAGCTCGCTGGGAGGATGACCCGGAAATCGTCGTCCCCGATCCACTGGCGGCTCAGCGTCGACGGCCAGGCGAGTCCCGCCTGCCCGACCTGGTAGACGAGGGCCAGATCCAGGTCACCGCCCGTGCGCAGCCCCTGGATGGTGTGTGCGGGTTCTCCGACGAAGAGTCGCAGCGAGACGCTCAGTCGCTGCCACTCCGCCATGCGCAGCAGTCGGGGGAGTGCGAAGGTCGCGAGGCTGGGGAAGATGCCGAGCCGCAATTCGTGCGCCGGTCCGGCGTCGGCGCGGGCCGTCGAGGCAAGGAGGGCGTCGATGTCCGTCAGGACCTTCGACGCGTGGCGTGACATCGCGATGGCGGCATCAGTCGGAATGGCACTGCGCGGGGACCGGGTGAAGAGCGTGGCGCCGGTGTCGCGTTCGAGAGCAGACATTTGCTGCGAGACCGCCGACGCCGTATACCCCAGACTGGTGGCGGCTGCACTGAAAGATCCGTGACGGATCACCTCGAGCAGTGTCCGCAGGTGGATCGGGTTGACCATCAGCACTTACCTCTTCCAGTCGGCCGGTTGCTCAGCCCAGTCTTGTACACCGGACCGTTGCGACACGCCCATCCGAGTCCGACACGAAGGTTTTCCAGCCTGTGTGCAAGTACTCCACAGGCTGTGGACCGGCCCTCGTTTCGGCTCCAAGATCGGCTGGTTTCCGGGGTTTTGAGGAGACCTGATCTGTGGGCATCGTGTGGACTACTCACTCCCGTAATGACATACTTGTAATACATCATCTAGGGGTTTGCACGTGCGGGTCGCACTAGATGTAGTATCGAGGGACAGAACAACCGCTGAACGGGCATGGGCCCGGAGGCGCGGGAATCCCCGGATTTCTTCCCCTATCCGGGGCCGCGCTCCACTCATGACACAGCACGACAGCAGTAACGAAAAGGGGACTAGGACATGACGGTCACGGTTTATACGAAGCCGGCTTGCGTACAGTGCAATGCCACCTACCGCGCTCTGGACAAGAAGGGCATCGCCTACCAGAGCGTCGACATCTCGCAGGACCCCGCCGCTCTCGAGCGCGTGCGCTCCATGGGTTACATGCAGGCTCCGGTCGTCATCACGGACAACGACCACTGGTCCGGATTCCGTCCTGACAAGATCAGCGCCATCGCAGGCTCCGCCATCAGCTCGGTAGCCTGACCGACCCCGCCAGGGGATTCGCGGACCAGGCATCAGGATGACCACCCTCACCGTGGAAGACCGAGCCACCACCGCTGACCCGGCAGACGCCGGGTCAGCGGAAGGCCCTGTCACCGATGCCTCGCTGATCTACTTCTCGTCGGTCTCCGACAACACTCACCGCTTCGTCGAGAAGCTGGGCGTCCGGGCCGCACGCATGCCGTTGCTCACCAAGGAGCCTACCCTGCGGGCAGCCCAGCCCTACGTCCTGGTTCTTCCCACATATGGAGGAATCACCGGTCAGGGTGCGGTGCCCCGGCAGGTCGTGAAGTTCCTGAACAACCAGCAGAACCGCAGCCTCCTTCGGGGGGTCATCGGGGCGGGTAACACCAACTTCGGTGAGACCTACTGCCTTGCCGCCGACATCGTCGCCGCCAAATGCAATGTCCCCGTCCTGTACAGATTTGAAGTCATGGGCACGTCCGAGGACGTAGACCGAGTAACCAGAGGATTGGAAGAGTTTTGGACATGAGCGTTGCAGAGACGGAGACGGGCGCACCCGCAGCCACGGTGGACCGCTTCAAGGACATGGGCTACCACGAGCTGAACGCCATGCTCAACCTGTACGGGGCGGACGGGGAGATCCAGTTCGACGCCGACCGTGAGGCCGCGCACCAGTACTTCCTGCAGCACGTGAACAACAACACGGTGTTCTTCCACGACCTCGAGGAGAAGCTCGACTACCTCGTGAAGAACGAGTACTACGAGCGGGAGACGCTCCACCAGTACACGATGAACTTCATCCGCGACCTCTTCAAGCGCGCCTACGCCAAGAAGTTCCGCTTCGAGACCTTTCTCGGAGCCTTCAAGTACTACACCTCGTACACGCTGAAGACGTTCGACGGCAAGCGCTACCTCGAGCGCTACGAGGACCGCGTCTGCATGGTCGCCCTGCACCTGGCCCGCGGCAACGAACAACTCGCCGTGCAGATGGTCGACGAGATCATCGACGGCCGCTTCCAGCCCGCCACCCCGACGTTCCTCAACGCCGGCAAGCGCCAGCGCGGTGAGCTGGTCTCCTGCTTCCTGCTTCGCATCGAAGACAACATGGAGTCGATCGGCCGGTCCATCAACTCGGCACTGCAGCTCTCCAAGCGCGGCGGAGGTGTGGCCTTCGCCCTCACCAACATCCGCGAGGTCGGCGCGCCGATCAAGCAGATCGAGAACCAGTCCTCCGGCGTCATCCCCGTGATGAAGCTCCTCGAGGACAGCTTCTCGTACGCCAACCAGCTCGGTGCCCGCCAGGGTGCCGGCGCCGTGTACCTGCACGCACACCACCCGGATATCAACCGCTTCCTCGACACCAAGCGTGAGAACGCGGACGAGAAGATCCGGATCAAGACGCTGTCCCTCGGCGTCGTCGTCCCCGATATCACGTTCGAGCTCGCCAAGCGCGACGAGGACATGTACCTGTTCTCGCCGTACGACGTCGAGCGCGTCTACGGCATGCCGTTCTCCGACATCTCGGTCACCGAGAAGTACTACGAGATGGTGGACGACGCCCGCATCAAGAAGACCAAGATCAAGGCCCGCGAGTTCTTCCAGACCCTCGCGGAGATCCAGTTCGAGTCCGGTTACCCGTACATCATGTTCGAGGACACCGTGAACCGGGCCAACCCGATCGACGGCAAGATCATCATGTCCAATCTGTGCTCCGAGATCCTTCAGGTCTCGCAGCCCACCACGTACAACGAGGACCTGTCCTACGACTCCGTGGGTAAGGACATCTCCTGCAACCTCGGCTCGCTGAACATTGCGAAGACCATGGACTCGCCCGACTTCGGCCGGACCATCGAGACTGCCATCCGCACCCTCTCGGCCGTCTCGGACATGAGCCACATCAGCTCGGTCCCGTCGATCGCCGCCGGCAATGATGCCTCGCATGCCATCGGTCTCGGCCAGATGAACCTGCACGGTTACCTGGCCCGTGAGCGCGTCCACTACGGCTCGGAGGAGGGCCTGGACTTCACGAACATCTACTTCTACTCCGTGGTGTACCACTGCATCCGGGCGTCGAACCTGATGGCCATCGAGACCGGGCGCACCTTCGCCGGCTTCGAGCGTTCCACCTACGCCAGCGGCGAGTTCTTCGACAAGTACACCGAGCAGGTCTGGGAGCCGACGACGGCGCGCGTGCGTGAGCTGTTCGCCGATGTGCACGTCCCCACGCAGGAGGACTGGCGTGCGCTCAAGGCCTCGGTCATGGCGCACGGCATCTACAACCAGAACCTCCAGGCCGTTCCGCCGACCGGCTCCATCTCGTACATCAACAACTCGACGTCGTCCATCCACCCCGTGGCGTCGAAGATCGAGATCCGCAAGGAAGGCAAGCTGGGCCGCGTGTACTACCCGGCGCCGTACCTCACCAACGACAACCTGGAGTACTACCAGGATGCGTACGAGATCGGGTTCGAGAAGATCATCGACACCTACGCCGCGGCTACGCAGCACGTGGACCAGGGCCTGTCCCTGACGCTGTTCTTCAAGGACACCGCCACCACCCGCGAGATCAACAAGGCCCAGATCTACGCCTGGCGCAAGGGCATCAAGACCATCTACTACATCCGCCTCCGCCAGCTGGCTCTCGAGGGCACCGAGGTGGACAACTGCGTCAGCTGCATGCTCTAGGCAGTATCCGCCAGGCCAGGCACGAAGCCTGGCCTGGCATTCTCGGCACCACCGGCATCGTCATTACCCAGACAAGGAACACCACATGAGCGAGAAGCTGAAGCTCGTCAGTCAGGTCCAGGCCATCAACTGGAACCGCATCCAGGATGACAAGGACGTGGACGTCTGGAACCGCCTGGTGAACAACTTCTGGCTGCCCGAAAAGGTGCCGCTGTCGAACGACGTCCAGTCGTGGGCGACGCTGACGCCGGAAGAGCAGCAACTCACCATGCGCGTGTTCGCCGGTCTCACCCTGCTGGACACAGTGCAGGCGACCGTCGGCGCCGTCAGTCTGATTCCCGACGCCATCACGCCGCACGAGGAAGCCGTCCTTACGAACATCGCGTTCATGGAGTCGGTGCACGCGAAGAGTTACTCGTCGATCTTCTCCACGCTGGCCTCCACCAAGGAGATCGACGAGGCGTTCCGCTGGTCCACGGAGAACGTGAACCTGCAGAGGAAGGCGAGCATCGTCACGGACTACTACCGCGGCGATGACCCCCTGAAGCGCAAGGTCGCCTCGACGCTGCTCGAGTCCTTCCTCTTCTACTCCGGGTTCTACCTGCCCATGTACTGGTCCTCACGCGCCAAGCTGACGAACACGGCGGACCTGATCCGCCTGATCATCCGTGACGAGGCAGTGCACGGGTACTACATCGGCTACAAGTTCCAGCGCGGCCTGGAGAGCGCGACGCCGGAGCGCCGCCAGGAGATCAAGGACTACACGTTCGAGCTGCTCTTCGAGCTGTACGAGAACGAGGTCCAGTACACGCACGACCTCTACGACTCCGTCGGCCTGGCCGAGGACGTCAAGAAGTTCCTGCACTACAACGCCAACAAGGCGCTGATGAACCTGGGCTACGAGGCGATGTTCCCGTCCTCCGTGACCGACGTGAGCCCGGCGATCCTCTCGGCACTGTCCCCGAACGCCGACGAGAACCACGACTTCTTCTCCGGCTCGGGTTCCTCGTACGTGATCGGCAAGGCCGTGAACACCGAGGACGAGGACTGGGACTTCTAACCGCGGACTCGCTACAGGCCTGGTTGGAAGGATGGTCTGCTGAAGCTGTCACTCCGCCGACGGCGTGCCAGGGAAGGACCGTAGACCCTTTTACCCGTGGCTTTAGGTTCCCGGACATCCTTCAGGTCACGGAGGGCTGAAGGGGTGGTTCGTCCAGTTTCTTCGGAGGACCGCCGGACAGGTGCGTCCATCGGCTGAGGATTACGCCGCTTTGATGGGTGTCGTGTTGTTCGAGGATGCCGCGGCTTGGTTCTCGCGAGCGAGGAATGCGGAGAGCTCACCGATGGTGCTCATCAGCGGGGCAGGGAAGACGACCGTGGTGTTCTTATCGACGCCGATCTCGACCAGGGACTGCAGGTTCCTCAGCTGCAGAGCCAGCGGGTGAGCCATCATGGTGTCGGAGGCGTCTCCGAGGGCTGCTGCGGCGATGGCCTCGCCTTCAGCGGCGATGATCTTAGCCCTCTTCTCGCGCTCGGCTTCAGCTTGGCGGGCCATGGCGCGTTTCATGGTGTCGGGCAGCTGGATGTCCTTCAGTTCGACCAGGGTGACTTCGACGCCCCATTCGATAGTGAGTACATCGAGGATTTCCCGGATGTCGAGGTTGATCCGTTCGGTTTCGGACAGGGTCTGGTCCAGGGTGTGGCGGCCGACGACTTTCCGCAACGTCGTCTGAGCGATCTGGTTGATGGCCGCGGCCACGTTTTCGATCGCAACCACGGACTTTTCGGCGTCGACCACCCTGTAGTACGCGACAGCGGACACGTCGACGCTTACGTTGTCCTGAGTGATGATGCCCTGGGACTGGATCGGCATGGTCACGATCCTCAGGCTCACCAACGGCAGCCGGTCGATGACCGGGATAATCAGCCGCAGCCCGGGATCCCTGACTCCGATGACCCTGCCGAGTCGGAACAGCACGCCCTTCTCGTATTGACGCACGATGTGAATCGACAGCTTCGCACCGATGAGCAGCAGTAGGACGAGGACGACGGCAACGACAATAGTGGTGGGGTCCATCAGGATCCCCTCCTGATTTCCTTGAGCGGAACCTGCCGACGCCGGGTCGGCGCCGTGACAGGTGTCCTTTCTCTATCGTCCCACCAATGGTCGGAAATGGGCCTTGACCCCGTGGTCGGACCTGGGCCGCAGGCGCTACTGAGGCTGACCACATGAAAACGCATGGGGAGTCCAGTCACAGGCGGAAACCGCGAACATACACCGCAGTCCGAAGCATCGCGCGGAGCCGAAATGTTCCATGCGTCACTCGCCGTCGAGGGCGAGCTCGAGGCTGCCCAGGAGTCGGTCAGCTCCTACGGGCCTGGTTAGCGCCGGGCGGTTCATCTACTTGGGTGATGTCCACAGGCTCCTCCGGCCCACGACGAGAAAGCAATGCAGCTGGCACGGCAAGCTGCAGATCTTGGCCGCGAAGGAGGATGTGGTGCGGGATTCTCCAGCAGGAACGCTCGTGCCGCTTTGCATTCAGCGTTGACGCTGAGCCGGCGCTGCTGAGCGCTGCGCATGATTAGTTAAATCAGGATTCGGTCTGAGTCGCCGCCGTGGAACTTCTGATGGCCGTAGAGATACGTGAGGTGAAGGCGCTGATGGTCCACGGTGTGCATGATGGATGCCGTCAACGTCAGGTCGGGGTAAAGCGCGAATCGGGACATGAAGCGGGAGTCTCGAACCATCTTGCGGTTAACTGACATGCGCGTCCGCTCCCTTTGCAGCTGTGAGCGTTGCTGGTTCTCCTCCACTACAGGTTCTTGGTGGGTCGGAAAGGAAGTGGATGGATGTGGCGCTACTGGCTTGGCGTGTGCTGATGTTGCCAGGTGATTGTGGTGGCATCCCCAGCACTTGGATCGGGTGCTTTCGATGTGCCCTACCTATGAGGTGAGGCGTAAAGCAGGTAGCCACTACTCGTGTGGTGCGTACAGGATGTGCTCACTGTTAACAGAGACACCGTAGTGACAGCCGAGTCTCGAGGAGCAGATGTGGCAATAGAACAGGACAACATCATGACGACGAACCTTCTGACAGTTGCGGAGATAGCCGCTCAGATGCGGGTGTCGAAAATGACGGTCTACCGCTTGGTGCAGTCCGGAGCCCTGACCGGTATACGGTTCGGCCGTTCCTACCGGGTATCGGAAACGTCTATGCAGCAATACCTGGAATCGGTAAATTCAGGACACTGATTCACGGCCCGTCCGGGTTCCGCAATCAGTAAAGCTCCCATCTCATCGAAGCGCAGGGTGAGAAGGGTCGCGTCCGGTTGAACGGTAGCTTGTCGAACCGTCGCGATGGACCTGTACGTCGTGGCCATCGTGATCGTCGGCCAATCAGCTCGACGTCGTCCGATGCAGTGAAGGACGGCCCCACCTCCGGTGGCGGGCGCCCCGAGGGGCGTCCGGGTGAGTCCGGGGGATGGGGCACGCGTATCACTCACCACCTCGCTCGCTGAGAACGTCAGGGGCACAGATTTCCATCGGTCAAGCGCTTCCTACGTCAGCCAGTGCCACCACCGTGACGGTTCGGGTTCGGACTGGGGTTCGGGTGCCGGTCCCGCACCCAGGGCTCGGGCGGCCTCGTCAAGGTCGTCCGTCGTAAGCGTCATTACCTCGTCACGATCGAGGGTGTCGAGGTTCCGGTCTTCGTCGAGCGAGAGCCGCAGTGCCTGCCGGTTGAGCGCCTGCTCGAAGAGCGTGCGGGCAAAGCGAGCGTTGCCTGAGTCCTCGCCGGCGTGAATTCCGGAAAGGATACGGCGCAGCATCTCATCCGCGCCCGGCTCCAAGGTGTACTCGTGTTGGACCAGCATCTGGTTGAAGATCGTCTGGAGGGCGTCGACCGAGTAGTCGGGAAAGGTGATTTCACGTGCGAACCTGGAACGCAGGCCGGGGTTCGAGAGCAGAAATGCCTCCATTAGCTGTGGGTAGCCGGCCACGATCACCACAAGGCGGTGCCGGTGATCCTCCATCCGTTTGAGCAGGACCTCAATGGCCTCGGGGCCGAAGTCCATCCGGCCGTCCTCGGGGGACAACGCATATGCCTCGTCGATGAACAGAACGCCGTCGAGTGCCCGCCGAATGACGCGATCAGTTTTGATGGCGGTGGCGCCGACGTACTGTCCCACCAGGCCTGACCTGTCAACCTCAACCAGATGGCCCTTCTGCAGCAGGCCAACCGCGCGGTACATCTCGGCCAGGAGCCGTGCGACGGTGGTTTTGCCCGTGCCTGGGTTCCCCAGGAACACCAGATGTTGGGACGTAGCCACCTCTGGAAGGCCGTGCGCCTTGCGGCGAGCCTGGACCTGTAGCAAGGCGACGAGGGCCCGCACCTGTTCCTTCACGGTTTCCAGCCCTACCAGAGCGTCGAGTTCGGCCTGCACCTCGGAGAGTGGCCGGGCCGGCCCTGGACGCCCACCGAAAAGATCACCGACCAGGTCATCGACCCGTTCCGAACCTGGCAGTTTGAGCTGCTCCGTGAGATGACTGAGTGTTTCGCGCAGATCCTCGAGTGGGTTGCGGCTGGCAGCCATGCGTTCCTCCTGGGGAGACTGTTGGGCCGCGAGTGGGTGATTCGCGGGGGTTCATCGGGCGTGCTGGGAGAGCATTGCCCTCTGGTGCGCGCGTCGCAACTGTAGTACTCCGGCCTACGCACGGACAGGGTGGTACAGGCTACGTGCGCAACTTGACGCCGAAATATGCTGAAGCACCCGCGGAAACGTGATGATTGTTCTCATGCAGCCGACCGGGCCCCTTCGCACATGGGTGTGAAGCAGCTCGTAACTGTCCCTATAGGGTTTTTACGCGCCGACCGTTTCGGCGCAGGGAAATCTATCCTTCCCCGGTTTCGGCCCACGGACCGTCGCCGGCTCCTTCCCGGCAGGTCCGAAACACCAGGGGAGTGATGTGCCCTCACCCATCCGATGGATGCCGTTGCAGGCGCCGATGAGTGAGTTGATGATCTCGGGCAGGGGATGCGCGACCGGTAGGTTCGCGAGTGCCCAGCGTTCGAGGTCCGGTAGCCACGTGGTAGCACCGGCACTTGTGCACACGCGGTCGAAATCGCGATCGAGCCCGGAGAAGGTGCCTTGCGGAAGGTGGGGTACTAGCGCTTCGATGTCCTTCAGGGTGACGCCGGTCAGGTAGACGGCATCCTCGAACCGGTCGCGCCTTCGGATTTTCGCGCGGGGTTCAGCTCGAGCAAATGCCGGCGCTGTGATGCGGATAGTTTCGGCGTCTTACCTCGCAGCTGACCTTTGGCTACTGCCGGATCCTCACGTGTTCTCATGCGGACGAGGTCGGCTTCGGACTCAGCGATCATGCCAGGGACGTTGAGAAGAAGATGCTCAGCGAGATCGGTGGGGCCGTCGACGCTGGCGCTCCGGCTCAGCGAGCGTCTGGGAGAGAACGTGCGAAGTGGTCGAATGTGGCGACAACGAGAGTGTGACCTCTCCTGACTGCTGCCATCGCTTCGCGACGACCCGAGCGAGAATGAATTGCCCGGTCCGTCTGTGGTCGTTGTCGATGTCATCGAGTGCTACGCCGAGGGCTACCAAGCAATTGCGCTGAGCGGTGGGGTCCCGTTCGTTCGCCGATGCACGCGCATGGTCAATCTTCATCGAATCAGTGTTGACGTCGACGCGCCCTCAGCGCGCATATCATCGTGTGGGTCCTGCATGCGTTGACTTTCCTAGCAGCCCCTCGGACCAACGGTTGTTAACCTTCCGACGCAAATCGTCACGCTCGGTAACAACCGGTCACGGTCATTAATAGACGTGTTCCTGCCTCGATCGCTCTCTACTGTGAGAAAGGGATATGGGCCGATTCCTCATTTCGAGGACCTGATGAAGTACAACGACGATTTCCGGACCCAGTTGAAGAAATCGAGACTTTCGGCACTTATGTCATTCCGATCGCAGGGGAGCTTGGGGCCGAACTGGAGCGTAAGAGCACGGGATTGCGTCCCGTGTCGCTCGAACGAGAACCATCGCGACACCGGTAGCCGCTGGCATCGTGAATGGGGCTCCACATCAAACAAACCGAAAGGTAAGAACGTGACAATTACGGATTCATCGACAACAGGTTTTACGAATCGATGGCGGAACGCAGAGGCTCCTCAAAATAGCATCGGGTGGATCGCGCGGGCGCAGGAAGTCGCGGATATTCTGGCGTCGGACGCACTGGAACGCGATCGTGCGAATGAGACCCCGCATGCAGAGGTGCAGCTGCTCAAGGACTCTGGTCTCGTGACCCTGCTCGGACCCCAGGAGCACGGCGGCGCGGGAGAGAGTTGGGACACCGCATACAAGGTCATCCGGGCCGTCGCACGCGGTGATGGTTCGATCGGTCAGGTGCTCGGCTACCACTATTTGTGGGCATGGGCGGCACGCCTCGTCGCGACGGACGAGCAGATTGCAGCTGTCGAGGAGCTCTACACGAGCAACAACTTCGTCTTCGGAGGCGCCGTCAACCCGCGCGACTCCGACCTCACTATCCGAGAAGAGGGCGGCGAGCTCGTCTACTCGGGAAACAAGTCATTCTCCACTGGCGGGCAGATCTCCGATCTCACCGTACTCGAGGGCGTTCTGGAGGGAACCGAAACTCACATCTTCGCGATTGTCCCGACCGCGCAAGAGGGGATCATCTTCGCTGACAATTGGGACAGCCTGGGCCAGCGTCTTACCGAATCCGGCTCGGTCGAAATCCGTGACGTTCGTGTCCCATGGGCCGCGGCCGCAGGGTTCGTCGAGAAACAATTCAATCCGCTCGTCTACAACACCCTCAACGTTCCCACCATCCAGCTCGTCTTCGCGAACTTCTATCTCGGCATCGCCCAAGGCGCACTTGCCGCCGCCTCCGCCTACACCCGCACGACAACACGCGCATGGCCGTACGGCGGCGACAACAAGCAGCACGCGAGTGAAGAGTGGTACCTCCTCGAAGGCTACGGCGAACTGCAGTCCAAGCTCTGGGCCGACGAAGCGCTCCTTGACGCCGCCGGTGCGGAGATCAGCGCAGTGCTCCATGCGCCCCGGGAGGACCTCACCCAACGCCAACGCGGTGAGCTCGCGGTCCGGATTGCCGCCGGAAAGCTACGTATAGTCGACGATGGCCTGGAGATCGCGACGAAGGTGTACGAACTTACCGGCGCCCGCGCCTCCGCAAGCCACGTCGGCCTCGACATTTTCTGGCGCAACCTCCGCACCCACAGCCTCCACGATCCGATCGCCTACAAGAAGCGCGAGGTCGGCGAGTACGTCCTGCTCAACCAGATCCCGGAACCCACCTGGTACACCTGATTCACCATCTGACGAATTCACTAACACCGCCGAGATGACCGCCGTCGCTCCCCGTGCAGAAATCACACCCCCTGCCTGCACGGGGACTGGATCCCAGCAGTTACCCCTGCTGAACGGGCAGCCTCATCCGTGGATCGCACTTCAGGCGTTGTTCCTCCGCAGTGTGGTGATCGTCATGAGTTACCGCTGGGGTAGGGACCGTCCTGACGCTCACTGATAATGGCGGCCATCGTGCCGATGGTGGTGTTGGCGTCGGTGGCGAGGTCGATCAGGTGGTTCATGGCCGCCTGCCGATCCAGATCAAAGCGTTCCATGAGGATGCCGCGGGCGACTCCGATCGTGTCCCATCGGCGAGGGATGCTTTGACGTCGTCGCTGATGCGTTGCGGTGTGTCGCTGGCCTGGATGTGTCCCAGGAGGGCTGCGGCAGATCGTGCGAGATTCATCAGCAGGCGCCGGTCCTCGTCGGTGAAGGCGTCGACGGTGGTGGAGTAGACCTTCATCGCCCCGAGTCCCGTCGGCCTGTTCAGCAGGGGCACGCTCAGACACGAGCGGATACCGAGCGCGGCCACTGCGGACGTCCATTTCTGGAACCGGTCATCGGTGTGGGTGTCGGCGATGTAGGTCGGCTCACCGGTGGACCAGGCGCTCATGCAGGGTCCTTGACCGAATTCGTATTGTAGGTTGTCGGCTTCGAGGACGTCAGGGTTGGTGGCTCCGACGCTGGTGCGGGTGCCGTCCGTGTCGATGATGCTCACGCCGGCGCCCTCGGCGGAGGTGATGATGTCCCGGGCGATCCCTGCGAGCCCGTCGACGGCGTCGTGGGCGGTCTGCTCGGTGAGGAGGTATCCGTTGCTACGGCCGAAAATCGCCAGGAGTTCGCGAGCAGGTGAGGAGCCGGGCGTTGAGGAGGTGGGTGTGGTGTTCACGGTAGGCCTTCAGCTGTCCGAGGCAGGGGTGTCACCCCCGCGGGTAGGAGGCTGGAGGCTCAACCCCGATAGACCTCGCTCGCGCAACATCTGCTTCTCACTGTACTGCTGCCGCCCCGGCGGCAGGAGATTGTTCACCAGCCATGTCTTCGGAACCATGACCTCCGAAGCAATGCCCTCCCGGGGGGCGTGATGGTCGGGTTCAGTAGTCGAAATGGGCGGTGGGTGGTTCCTGCCCGATGGAGAGCAGGACCGAGGCGGCGATGTCACTGAGTTTCGTGTTCCGGCTGCTCGACGCGGATCTCAGGATGGTCATCGCGGCGTCGTGGCTGCACCGGCTTTGCCCCATGATGATGCCGGTTGCGATCTGGATCGTTGCCCGGCTGTCCATCGCCAGCCGAAGGTTCTTCGCGGCGTCGGAGAAGTGAGCGATCCGCACCGCGGTTCGTAGCGCCCGCGATGCTTCCCCGGCAAGACGTAAGGCATCTTGTACGCTGCTCGAGTCGAACTCGCCGGGCCGTGTCGAGTACAGGTCAAGGGCCGCCGCCGCAGTGCCGTCGAGCTGGATGGGAACCCCGAGCGCGGACCGGATTCCGGTATGTAGGATGCTGGTGGTGTATCGACCGAAGCGTGTATCGCTCCGGAAGTCCTCGACCACGCACGGTTCCTGGTATCTGGCGGCCCGCAGGCACGGCCCGTCGTCGTACCTGGTCTGAATCTCATCCATCGCTATGGCTTCCGGGCTGCTACCGGTCATCGTCGACTGCATCCGCGGCCGCACCAGCAGGACCGCGCGACGGATGTCAGCGCCCGGGGCGGAGAAGACGGCCGCCGCACGCTCAGAAATCTCCTTCAGGAACACGGCAATGTCGGGACTGTTCAGAACCAGGTCCTGAAGCTCATCAGAGATCGACCCCGCCCCTACACTCACTGAACCAGCATCGTGGGCAGCAATGGGAACATCATGACTGGCGGTTTGATCGGTGGTGGGGCGGGACCGTGCTTTATCGGGTGTCGACATGGCGTGTCAGCTTTCGTGACCGAACACCCCATCGTTCCTGGTGCGTGTTCGGCGTGTCGTGCGGATGGTGCTAATCCAGGGGCGGAGTGTGCACGAATTCAGCTTTGAGGCGTTCAGGGAGATCGTCGATCAGTTCATTCAGGGCCAGAGCGACGGTGTTCCGTTCGCCCTGCGGCAGGAAATACATGCCGTGCAGGTAGGCGTCCAACTCGACGACCCCGAGGTAACCGCCGATACCGTAGTAATGGACCCACAGGTCGTCGGCGCTGAGATCAGCGCGGAGTGCTGCAAGCCAGGTGCTGTGTTGCTGGGTCCGTGCGGTCATTCGGGTGCCTGCTTAGGCTTTGACCGGGAAACGATTCATGCCCGTGCTCTTCAAAACACCACTGGAAAACCGGAATAGCCCCAGACAGGCACGTACTATAAGCAACCTCACCTTCTGGTCTGAGCCCTGCCGCGCCTCCTCTGCCGAGAAACCGTTCGCTCGTGGGAAGTGACCAGACCTGTACGGTAGCTCTGCTAGGACCAGCCATCGAAAGCCTTACTGCAGCTATGCGCTGTGCCGCCGCTTTCGGGCCAGTGACATGAGGAGCCACATGGCACCAATCACGATCAGCGAAAGCGGGATCGCGCCGGGCTCACTGTCTGCATGGATCTGCGCAATCATGAGCACCGAGCCGAGCACGATAAGAAGTGCCGGTACTAGTGTCTTCATCTCTCAACCCTTCACACTTTCCTGAATCTTCGTTTGCTCCCCCGAGACTGTCATATGACTGGGGTGGCAAAGGAGCGGCGGTGCGGCACCTCCTTGCATACATCGGTAACTGCGTTCGTTCATGACCGCCGCAGTCATCCGCAGGGGTGAACGTGCTGGGTTTTTGAGCGACATCTGCTGGTTCAGTCCCGAAACCGTTCTCGAGGTGATCGATGAGTTCCTGCTGCGTGCCGCGTCTACCGTGTAGGTAATCATAAAAGAGCATTGGAGGTATTTGATGGCACGAGAACTGGTGTGGACTGGATTCATGACGGTGGATGGGGTGGTGGATTCGCCCGGCGGCGTTGAAGAGGGGCACCGCAATGGCGGGTGGGTTTTCAGCACCGAGTTCCTACCCGAGGCTTTTGCTTTGAAAGGCGAAGAACTGGAGGAGACGACAGCCCTCATGTTCGGACGTCGGAGCTATGAGGCGTTCGCTCCGATTTGGGTCGGATCAGAGGATCATGCAGCGTATAAGGACCTTCCCAAGTACGTCGTCTCTACGACTCTTGACGAGGACGGGCTCATCGAAGGGTGGGGCCCATTGAGTGTCCTGCGTTCCTTGGAAGACGTTGCGGCACTCAAGCAAGGCGAGGGTGGCGCAATCTTCATTCACGGCAGTCCTGAACTCGCGCGGACCCTCGCCGACGCGAACCTCATCGACCGGTACAACCTGCTGGTGTTTCCGGTACTGCTCGGCGCAGGCAAGAGAGTCTTCAGCACGGAGGACAGGAACCGGCAGCAGCTTCGCCTGCGCGAGTCGGAGACTTACGCCAACGGTGTCGTTAAGGCCATCTACGACGTAGTCCACTGAGATCAGTGCAGCACGCAGGGTGCACGGCGTAGGGGGCCAAGAGTGCCTTAATGGGCGCGCAGCAGGATCTAAGGAGCCTGCTGTTCGCCCATGGCTGCCTGCAGCAGCTTGATCGTTTTCGGGCCTACGCCGTGCAGCTTGGATAGTTCATTGAGGTCGGCGCCTTTCAGGTCGTCCATGGTCAGTACGCCATGTTGTGTGAGGGCTCTCGCCGCAGGTGCGCCAATCCTGGGAAGAGGGACGGCAGTAGTCATCGTGCGGGTCTCCTCAGCTGGAAAGGGTGTGGGCGTGATTGTGGCATAGGCGCTGATCGCCAGGGCTTGCTGGTGTCAGTGTCGGTGTCGGTAGAGAGTCGCGCAGCTCCGGCCCACGAGACGGGTGCATTCTCTGTCGTGCGTCCCTGGTCCGGGCGCCTGCTGCGATGGCGAGTTTGTGCGCGATGACCTTCGGATTCACCGCTGCCGGCCGAAGCGAGTGGTGTTCTGTTCAGAGGCAGCGATGCCTGCGTTGACGCATTCGACGATGAGCTCCCGCTCGTACTCAGCGAGGGTAGCGAGCATGTGGAGCATCAGCCGACCCGTCGACGTCGCACAAACACATCATGCCTGTCGACCCCTGCTGCGACCATCGCTTCGAGCTGCAACTGTGCGTCCTGGCTCGAAGTGCTGACCCTGGTGTGTCCAAGATGCCTCATCCCGCTATTGTGACTCGCAAACCTCAGGAGCGAGCATTTCTAAGACGGGGTGCGGTGAGGCTAGTTTCCGAGACAGGAAGAGGCCTGCGAGTCCGGATGCATTTCTTTCGATGTCACGCGGGCGGCTGATCTTCTGATCTGGCAGGTTGAGGAGCTTTTGGAGAACAAGAGCGTGTTCACGTTGCACCAGGACAAGTTGCGCGAAGTGAGTGGGGGCGAATGACGGCAGGAACTGAACGCCGCTACTCGATCGAAGGACCGTCTCGCTTGGTGGGCGTCGGAATTGGCTGGCTCTGGGCGCATCGAAACAACCGAAGTAGCTGATGCTCAGAACCATGGAATGAAACCTTGATACCAAGGAACCCGATTCGTTGACTCTTCCACCGGACGGGTCGTTGATTTGCTTCGTCGTCGGTTTCCGCTGCCGAGTGCGAGGACTATCCAGTACGCCCCGAGGCCGGACGTTACAGCAAGGAAGACCCAATCCCAGACGTCTCCCTTACCGTCGGTAAGTCGAGTGATGAGCGCGATGCTGATCAAGAACACCCCCAGGGATCCTACGATGAGAGGTCCATTGCCATAGGTGATCTTTTCCATTTTCTTCTCTCATCTGTCGAAGATCCTGCAGGACACCGAAGCGCTACTTCTTATCTGGATCAGCCAGGACACCGAGTAGATAGGCTGCCTGGCAGACAATCGCGGTTGCCACGGCAGCCAAAGTGCACGCCGGCAGCCACTCCTCGCCACTCGGCATGTTGCTGAACAACGCGAAGCGAACGGCAAGTAGCACGAGCCAGACAGCCGCACCGAAGATCGCAAGGAGTCGCCAGAGTGTAGCCGTGGCAGTGATTCCCACTGCGGATACACGGCCGTTGGCATCACTGTCGTACGGGAACTTGCTGTTCAGCAAGTATGCGATCAGGCATCCAACAGCTAGCCCTGCGAACGTCAGTGACGTTCCTGTCAAAAGCCACGGACCCGGGAACTCGTTCAGGATTAGATTCATCATCCCCAACTTCTCGACTTTGAAGCACGCGCTTCATGGCAGGGTAGCTTGTCGATGAACGTCGAGGTGAAGAACTGAACCGCTGAATCAAGCCCAACCGGCCCTGTCGGTATGGCGATCCATGCGCGCCCGACCGCCAACCTTCACACTTCGGGGCGGTACGGAGCCCAAAGCCGCTCTTTTCGAACATGCCCATTGGGTTTCACTAAGTACACATGGGCGTAGGGTTTGTGGGTCTCAGGGGCCTCCAGCGACCCCCGCAGACCCAGGATGGCCATGACAACGGTGACGACTCGCGGCAGGAAGCCGGGGCCGAACGCGCCATGGACTACCAGCTCGGTGGCGCTGACTTCGTCGAAAGGCATGCGTCGTGCAACCGCTCGTGCGCGGATCCGCTTGAGTTTCGGATGCAGCTTCCCTACTGTCAGCGCGTCATCGCTCATGCCAGCAACGATAGCCGGACGGAAGAAGGGCACCTCCGGCCTCGAGCCAAAAAGTGTCGAAAACGGTTTACTACCGCTCATCGGCCGGCGACTTCCGTAGGACTCAACAGCCTGACCCGTACCATGTGAACCCATGGAACTACGTCTCCTTTCCGAGTCCGATAAGGACCAGGCACTACTCGCACACAAGGAACTGGCCGCTGAACAGTTCGATTTCCTTCTAAGCGACGACGCCGCCGTCGACTGGACAGAGTTTCTCAAAAAGGCCGAGGACATACGACAAGGCCAGAACCTTCCCGAGGAGCACGTCCCTGCCACTTTTCTCATCGCGGAGGTGGACGGAGACCTCGTGGGGCGAGTTTCGATCCGCCACAAGCTAACTCCCGTGCTGCGGACCGTCGGCGGGCACATCGGGTACGCCGTTCGCCCTCAGTTCAGGCGCCGCGGCTACGCCCAGCAGATGTTGAAACATGCCCTCGTCGAAGCAAAACGACTCAGGATCGATGACGTACTGGTGACCTGCGACGCAGACAACCTGGGGTCCAAGACAACTATCGAAAGGTGCGGAGGAGTCCTCGAGGCGCGACGGGCGGTCGGTGGGCCCACGGCGACTACGCTCCGCTACTGGATCACAACCTAAGCGCCGCCCGCACCTTGCCCAGCGTCGGGCTGAGGGATGGGTCCCATGTTGCTCCTCGGCGGAGTTTCGTCCTCGAAGACGAACCAGCAGATGCTGTTCCTGCGGCTTTGGTCCTCGAGGACAAGGGGGCGGAGATGATCCGGAATCTGCTGACGCTGCCAGTCGCGCTCAGCACGTCCGGCGTCCCGCTCCTGAGCGCGGGGCACTGCAGCTGCGGCAGCCTTAATGGCATAAGCGGCCGCCCCCAGGTCGTGCTCGGGAACGTGGGCGACACAGGCCGCCTGACCGGCTGCGTAGGCTGCGAACCGTGGAGCACCACGCAAAGGACGCGCAGCGCCCATCGCGTGTCCTCCGGTTGCCCGGGTGACCATCATCTTCGCTTCGCCACGCGCCCAGGCTCGTGCCGCTTCAATCGCAGCACGAGGCCGGTCATCGTCACGGTATGAATTCTCGAACAGCCCCAAAACATGCTCGGCGCAGGTAGCTGCCCACAATGCCAGGAGCTGATGATCAGCATCGGCCAGCAGACCACCGCGCCGAATGGACACAAGCCGAGGATCGCGAACAGCAGGAAGGATCATGAGCCTGTTTCTTACTCCTCACTCGTCCCGGGCGGCAACACACCACTCTGCTAGTGCGCGCCGTAGAGGATTCTTTAGTGAGTCAGTAGCCGCGCTTGTCGGTGATCAACGTGTCGGGAAAGACGGCGAGCTCTCGGTTGCTTAGCCCGAGCTGCAGCATCGGCGCGAGATTGACATGAGCGTAGAGCTCTATGGACGTCTCGTTCACTTCCCAGAGCGCCGACCGGTTTCCCTCGCCCTGATCTGATTCGTCAGTAGCTTTCCCATAGGCGTCAGTAACGCTGGCCCGCACGACGTCGAACGCGAGGCCGGCAACGTGCGCGGGAATCCTGTGTGCCTGGATAAAAGAAAAATCCAAGGAAGTGCAACTTGCCGGCTAGCGCCGCCCATGAACCGTTATCCATCGATACCCCTGGCACGAGGAGTGAACCGCGAAAAGAGTCCGGCAGGTCATCCTGATGCTCGAACAACAGTCCTGGCGTGCAACCGATGGTGGCGAAGTACGCATTGAACTGGTCTGGATCCTCAGGCCACGGTCCTCTGACCACCTTGTTGATCAAGCTCAGGATCACGTTGGGATCAGGGTCGAGAGATTGGGGCGCCGTTTCAACCATGCCTGCACCCTATGCCTCGCTCGAGGATGAGAGCCCTCATCTGCGGCCCGGAGGCCGATTCTGAAACGTGCGTTTCAGGCACTTCACCGTGGCACGGGGGGACCGTCGTTAGAAGCGAGCTATCGCTTCTTCCAGTGACTTGTGCCCTTGTGCTTCAAATATGGTGTCACCGACGAGGAAAGCCCAGACGGCTGTGCCGACAGCTTGTCGCAGCAGGTCAATCGGCCACACCCGCTCGTTTCTAGGATCCGGCCCGTACCCGTTCAGGAACGCTTCCTCCAACAGGGGAATCTCCTTCCACTGCTGGGTAGCGAGACGGCAAAAGTCCGTGGCTGCCGGCCGAAGATCGAACCGACCAAAATCGATCACCTGCAGCCAGTTCCCGTCCCGCAGCCAATTCCGCGGCTGCCAGTCGCAGAGAGTCGGTACAACAACAACTGGTGCTGACTGATACGACCCCAGAAGTTGGCGTGCCGCCGCCTCGACCACACCACACGGGGCCAGATCGCGCCCACGACGTTCTCGTACTACGAAGACTGACGTCAACCTGCTCGTCCCGTTAGGGAACCGAGGCCCAGGTAGTCGATCTTTGAGCGTCACCACAGGTAATCCGACATGCGAACCTTTGTGCAGCCCGCGATCCATACCGAAGGCAGGTCCTAGGTCCGGTGGGGGATTGATGGGCGGGCGGTTCCGTAGGCTCATGAGAATGTGGGGGCATAATCATCGCTATGGGCCAGGCTCCTGTTGGTGCAGGCATGGTGGTTCTGGAAACGGATCGGCTGGTGCTTCGGCGCTGGTGCGTGTCGGATGCCGCATTGCAGCGCAAGCTCTGGACGGAGCGCGATCCTCGCGTGCCTCCGCATCGTCGGATCGATCCAGGGGCCGCCCCACCCTGAACGACCTTGAGGACAGGGTCCGTCGTGGTGATCCGGATGCTTCCTTGGGACTTCTGGCCATCGAGCGACGAGACCGCGGTGATGTCATCGGGTACTGCGGTCTGATTGCAAATGACCACGGGCAGGACGGCGAACCAGAAATGGCTTACGAGCTTCTCCGCGCGGTCTGGGGTCAGGGGTATGCAACCGAGGCATCGCTGGCAGTAGTGAGCTGGGCTAAGGAGTTGGGCTACCGGCGACTGTGGGCCACCGTTCGAGAATGGAATACTGCTTCTCGTCGTGTGTTGGTCAAGCTCGGATTCGTCGAGACCGCACGAGTGAAACGGCACCCCATCCACGGGAACTCGCTGTTCTACATCATGGACTTCAGCGGGGCGAATGGCACGGCATCCGTAAATGGAAGAGATGCCCCGCAACGTTCAGGAAGCTCCCAGATGCAGTCCAGGGCCAGTTCCTGAAAGCCGTACACGAGGCCGACTACGGCCGCTCGTCTCCCTAGTCCCTGTGCCCAGCGGCCCGATGGCCAATCACGAACCCGAGTTCCTTCCCACCCGAGTTAGAGCCGAGAAGATCCACGTACCCGATCAACTCACCCTCGACGTTCTCAACTGCCAACCGATCAGCTCAGCGGGCGGGTCATCAACTTGCCGTATCCAGAAGTTGTTCAGAGCGGTCAGCGAGCCTGCAGTCCACCCGGCCTGCTGACAAGAAATTCGTCCTCGGCCCAGTCGACCAAAGGGCATCGGCGTCCTCACGCTGCAGAGGTCGCAGATACAACGCAGGGGAGTTCAGGCCCCAACCAATCGGTCCAGGTGATGCAGGCCTGACAGACTCTGGTGATGGACCTCCCCGAAATCGCTGGCCGGTGGCCTGCTCTAAACCCTGCCTATGGGAACGTGACGTTACGTGCGTTCCGCCCTGAGGACGCCAACATGGCTATGGATCTCTCCCGAGATCCATACGTCCCGACGACGGGGACTCTTCCCCTTAATGCGACACCTCACCAGGCACAGCAGTGGATACATCGACAGCAGACCCGGCACACAGCTGGCACAGAATTCTGGTTCGCCGTCGTCGATAACACCGAAGGACGCTGCGCGGGATTCACGGGTCTGTGGGTGCGCGAGCTCCACAGCGGCCGGGCGACGACCGGCTACGGCATCGCTCCATCCTCCAGGGGCCGACATTCTGCGTCTGATGCACTTCGCGCCGTCTAACCATTCGCCTGGACGATCCCCGAGCTTCATCGGCTCGAGCTCTACATCGAGCTTTGGAACACAGCTTCCATCAGGACAGCGGAGCGAGCCGAGTACCTCCGAGAGGGTCTGCTCAGATCCCACCAGGAGATTTTCGGTCAGCGCCGGGACATGCTGCTGTACTCCACCGTGCGACTAAGTCAGCGATAACGCTCGGCACTTAAGCGCGGGCGATAACCAGCCAGCCCCGGCCGGGAGCGTAAGGCAGGTCCCGGACCTCGGTGTCAGTGAAGCCCGCCTCCGACAATGAGCGTCCAAGCGCTTCCCGGCTGCGGAAGCGGAGCGTGGACGTGGATTCGATGCGCTCACCATCAGCTAGAAAAATTGTCGGGGAATCGAACGTGACAAGCTCTCCATCGACTCGCGTGACTTGTACCCAGTCCTCCACTGGCCCCTCGCCCTCGATTTCGACGACCTGATGTGTGAGTTCCTTGGTCCACCGCTCCCCGGCCCGATCAGAAGGCACACGGCTTTCGAACGCCAGGTGACCCCCGGAGCGCAGGCAGGTGCGGATTGCTCGCAGGTTGGCCAGCCATTCCTCGTCGTCTAGGAACACCTGGGCGACATTGGCCGTCATCGTGGCAAGGTCGTACTGCTGCCGGTGAGCGGGATCAGCCCCTGCATTTGAGGCAATCCCCACTACCCACGTCACGCGGTCTGCGCCGGCCTTGGTCCGGGCGACGTCGATGGACGCTCCGGCAGGGTCGACGCCCAGGACGCGCAGGCCGCGCTCCGTCACCAGCCGGGAGCAGAGGGTCCCCGTGCCGCAACCCACGTCCAGGACCGCCGTCGCCTCGAACTCATCGACAAGCTTCACATAGGTGTCTAGGTCGCTACGGTCAGGATCGAGAGGGTCATACATGCGGGCAACCCGCGGGTGATCAAAGATAGCGTCAGGCATCACACAGACGGTACTCCACGCCGCGAGGACCGCGGCTACTCACCTCGGCCGCACGGAGCAGGAACGGTGGACGGCCCCCAATGATGCGCCGGCCGGGAGATACGGTTTGATCTGCGAAAGTTGAAATCATGACTTCACGGATCCGACTCGTTGCATCCGGTGATGACGAAGCGTTGACCGAGTTGCAAGTACGCAACCGTGACTTCTTGGCACTGTGGGATCCCGTCCGAAATGGTGACTACTTCACTGTGTCAGGTCAGGGAGCCGACATCGAAGGAGCACTTGCCCGGCATGAGCGGGGCGAGGCGATGCCCTGGGTAATTCTGACTGATGACGGTGCGATCGCCGGTCGATTGACGCTCAGCGGCATCGTCCGCGGTCCGTTCCAGTCGTGCAGCATGGGGTACTGGCTGGCGGAGGACCAGACAGGTAAGGGTTTAGCCACAGAGGCTGTCCGAGCAGCGATCATATTCGCTTTCACCCAGCTGGAACTTCACCGAGTGCAGGCCGAGACCTTGATCGAGAATGTTGCATCTCAAAGCGTCTTGGCCAAGACAGGCTTCGAACAGTACGGCCTCGCACCCAGGTACTTGAAGATTGCAGGTAGCTGGAAGGATCACCTCGTGTTCCAGCGCTTGAACGACAGGGTCCGGTGAAGGATCGGCTAAGGTGCAGCGCAAGGAGCTGCCCGGCCAGCTCAGCGCGCCTCTCGGTAGCCTGTGAGGCATGACGATCAAACTAGAGAACGTCGGCATTGCCGTCCGCGACATCGACGCGACGATCGCGTTCTTCACGGACTTAGGCCTCGAACTTGTCGGCCGCGACATCATCAGCGGCGACTGGGCCGATACAGCCGTAGGACTCGACGGCAACCATGCCAAGATTGCTGTGTTCAAAACGCCGGACGGTCACGGTCGAATCGAGCTCTTCGAGTACCTCCACCCTGACGCAATCGAGACAAGCCCCACCCTCCCTAACGAGATTGGCATGCACCGTGTCGCGTTCTCCGTGGACGACATCGACGCAGCACTTGAGATAGCTTCGCGGCACGGCTGTCACCCGCTCCGCGGCGTGGCGACTTACCGCGACCTCTACAAGCTCACGTACCTGCGCGGCCCGAGCGACATCCTGGTGATGCTTGCCGAGGATCTGAAAAAGAACTGACGGTCCTTCGAAGCCCGTGCGATGAGGGATCCCGCACGGACAGTCGAATCCTCGTCACCAGGGTGTGCCGCTTAGGTCACGCGACGTTGGACGCCCACTTGTGCTGCCAGTACTGTCCCTTGTAATCCCAGGACATGGAAATCTGCCGGTGAATAGCTATAGGGGGCGTCGGCGTTCCACGGACCGTTGTCACGTAAGTATTCGTTGTCGACGAACTGTTGGAGCACAATAAGTTCCGGGCCGGTTGGATCATCGTGGCGCTTCACTTTCACGGTCTCACTCATCATCAAAGCGTTGGTCTCAGCCTTCAAAGGCTGACTCCGTCGATACTCGTAAGAGGATCCTCAGGCGCACTTGTGGTGGGGCGGGAGAAGAACTCGCCAGAATCAGTGTGCGTTGGAGGGTGAGTCCTTTGTAATCATTGCTTGTTCGGTTGCTTCGGCGTGACGGATCACCAGGGAAGCCGTGATGAGTGTGGCTGAGAGCAGGACGCACGGCACCAGTAGGATCAGGTAGGTCAGCGACACCAGCACGGCTACTGGCGCTGATTCCCAGACCGCGGAGAGCGGCATAAGGCCCAGGCTGTCTCCTACACCGAAGTTCCTGTTGATAGGCGGACCTAGAACGATCAAAACAATGGCGGCGATGCCAAGCCTTGCCCCGAACTTCATCGTCGACTTTGCCAGCGTTGCACCAGACATTCCGCTCCTGAGTTCGGTCGGTATGAGTTCGTTCGATAAATTGCATCTGCCTTGGCCTGAGTATGAGTATGAGCGCAGTCTGCAGCTATATCAACGCTGTGACCACATTCGCGCTCATCCGCTAGCGACACGTTCTCATGCCAGCAACGATAGCCGGACGGAACAAGGGCACCTCCGGCCGCGAGACAAGAAGTGTCGAAAGTGATCCCTCAACGGATAGTTATGCGGGCGTAATGGCAAGCATCCCCGATACTCCGCTACAGACTAGGACAAGGATCGTAGCGACAACGGCCCACCCGAACATCGACCAGAGTAGCCGCTGCCGATTCGTGAGGTACTCGCGATTCGGATTCCGTCCCATCGCAGGAGGTTAGCACTCAGTCAGGTAAGCGCAGCGGGTGACGTCCACTAAACAATCCTCTACCGGGCCGTGTCGCGGTCAACCGGAGTACCAGGAATTCGGTTGAAGGATTGGGGGGACGGGGCCCAGAAGACTGAGGTGAGTTCGCCACCATCGCGGTAGTGGAACCTCTTCCGTGTCGTGCGGCAGGTGAGAAGCTGAAGCTTCATTGGCACGAGGGAAAGTAGGGCTCGGATGGCTTCGGTAGTGACCTTGATTCGGTCCACCGCACTTTTTGGTGCAGTGCCGTATGCCTACGCGGCCACGGCGCCGGCAAATGCACGGCTCATCTTCCTCGCAGGGTCCTGCCCCTTCGACAAAGCCGGAGCGACGGTAGGTGAAGGCAGCTACGCTGCCCAGGCGGAACAGTGCATCAGGAACATGACAACTGCTCTCCACGAAGCTGGAGCCACCATCGACGACGTCATCAGTACCCGCGTGCTCGTGGCATCGACTGACCGCAATGATCTCGTCAGTGCATGGAACGTTGTACGCAGAGCATTCGGCGTCCACGACGTCCCGAGCACCCTGCTGGATGTGACAGTTCTTGGATACGAGCACCAACTCGTGGAGATTGAAGCCGTGGCCGCTGTTCGCGACTGATGGTTCACCGGCAGCGTCCTGCAGGAGGATCATCCTGGGGGCAGGCTAACCGAAGGCCGGCGGACGGGACTCGCCTCGCTTGGCGTGGGTAGGCTTCCGGTCCGATAACAAAGCTGCCCCTGCTATCGACGCGGCTTGCCATCCCGGGCATGGTGAAGCCATGCGCGCGATTCAACCGCCGAGCAGGTTCTCGATTTATCGTCAGGTGCTTCTCGGCGCCGTCACCCTGTCGATGCTGCTGAGCGGATGTGCCGGCGCCCCTGGCAGTGATACTTCCAGCACGGAAGCTGCCGAGGTCGTTGAGAGCTACGACTGTCTCGCCCCGAATCTTGGTGAATGGGCGCAGCCTCCTGACGAGATGAGTTCTCCTAATCCCCAGCATTTAAATGCGCCAGATGCCGGACGGGTACCGGTCGGCTTCACCCCGGCCGTGGCTGTTCGCTGCGATCAGATGGGCAGTATTGATGATGCCGAGGGGCGGTGGAGCGGCGTCACCGCTGTCACTCTCACCGGTGACCTGAAACCACTTCTGGCGGCTTTAGCCGAGCCGAATGACGCCATCGAGGGTGGGCCGTGTACAGCGGACATGGAGATCGTGTCCCCGTTATGGCTCGTTGATGCGACCGGTCAGGCGATCCTTGCGCACTACCCCCGGAACAAGTGTGCAAAGACGAAGCCTGCTGTGCACGACGCGCTCGCCGAGTTGTCCGTAGAAAAAACGACGGTTTTGAAGCGAACGTTGGATGTACCGCGGGCTGCACTGGATAGTGGATGCGCGGCGACGCGGGCTCTTCCCGTCAAGCAGGGAACCTCGCAGTCCATCCCGTCGACCGATTCCTCCTCCGGTGTCATCGGAGCGTTACCAGCTCCACCTGCGCCACTACCCGACAGTGTTCTGACCGACACAGTCGAGATGCGTTGGTGCCGTTATACGATCCAAGCCGCTACTCCAGAGGTAGCGGAGCAGGAGGAAACAGAGACCTTCACGGGAGTAATCACGCTCCGTTCAGGCCGATTCGTCACCGGCGGCACACTCGACGAGGCAAACTCCCAGATGGTGGTCGACGCTGCCCTATCCACACCAGTGGCACCCTCCTGTGATGAGTCAGCGACAATGTTCCTGACACTCTCACCCAGCCAAGACGGGCATGAACTCGGAACAATCACCGTCGAGCTCGATGGCTGTGGACTGCTGTACCGCAATGGGAGCGAAACCGGCACACTACCGGCCGACGTACGCAACATGCTCACCACACAAACCGGCATATAACCGACCGTCCGTCCGCCGAAAACCGTTACCGGACAGGACAGGACAGCCTATTTGCTGATCGCTACGCGATCTACGGCGCGAAATCCTTCACTGGGCACACTTCCCGCTCGCTCTCTCATTGATCGAGCTTTGTGTTTGGATAATGCATGACGACCATCGATGTAGTGAATGCTGAGGACTTGTCGCTCAGCGAGGTCCTCGCGCTTTACAGTGCGGTGGGGTGGTCGGCATACACAGAGGATCCCCACAACCTTGCTCGAGCGTTGGCGGGGTCTTCGACCCTTGTAGCCGCTCATGATCGAAAGACGCTCGTTGGGCTCGTCAGGGTCATCTCCGACGGTGCCTCGATCTGCTACCTCCAGGACATCCTTGTACTGCCCTCACACCATAGGAGAGGGATCGGACGAGCCCTTGCTGAACGAGCGCTGGAACAGTATCGACATGTGCGTCAGAAAGTACTGATCACCGATGACGAGCCACAGCAGAAGGCGTTCTACGAAGCGCTCGGTTACACCCAGACCGAGGAATTCCAAGGTGGATCTGTAAGGGCCTTCGTAAGGTTCGATTGATCGACGGAGAGCGGTGAATGATCCGCCTACGGGGCATCGAAGGGCCTACTTCCAGAATCGCCAGATGATGAACATGTTCCGTGAAGCGACAACGAATGATGGCGTGAGCGTCTCCTACCGGGTCTTCCAGAGTGCAGATCCGGCGGTGGTGATTCTTCAGGTGGGCAGGAAACAGTACGGACTTTCTGCCCACCGCGCAGGCCCTGGCAGGGCGGAGGGTCGTCCTCATCGAACAGCTTGGTCATGGGCTTGATTACACCTCTTACCGCTCCCGCCATCTCACGGACGCTAGTGGTTGGGGGGTTTGTCCACGAGGTACGGGTTCCTCGTTTCAATGAGCTGTTTGAGGTATCGGGTGAGTACAAGCTTCTCGACGACGCGACCCAGTGCGCCCAAGGGTGCTGCGAATTCGATCCTGTCAATCATGGTGGTGATCTCACCCTCCTGACTGAACTCGTGAACATGCCGGAATCGGTGGAACGGACCCTTGACCTTTCGAATAACTCGCTTTTGGGTAAGCGTGCTTTGGTGGTGCACTCGAAATAGACAGCCATTCGCCCAGTGTCGCAGTAGGAACAGTCCACACCCCAATGGCCGCTTGTAATCCCGGAACTGGAGTTCGTGCTCGTGCTGCTTCCACTGTTGATCGGCCTGCTCCCTGAAACCGCGGGCCCGACAGCAGCGATCGGAGTCGGTGCCGTAGACGTCGCTCTCACGCTGGTTCGATGGGCGATGATACCCATGGGGACAACCCTGATCGGCGCTGCTGTCGTCATCCGGGCTCTAGCCCCGTCGCTCGACCGCTTTCGAGGAACCCATACTTCTGACGCCTCGATGAGTCTGGAGTAGTCGCACTTCAGGGGCGCAGTCACTTGACTGGGAACGGGTGGCTGCACCCAAAAACCTCTCACGCCCGTTCGCCGTTGCACCGGCTATAGGGGGTCGGAGCTAACTGGTGGACCGATAGGTTGAGGACATGAACCCACCTGCGCTGCGTCTGCGGCCTCTGCTGCGCGAGGACGCACCTGTTCTGGCTGAATGGGGCGGGGACGGTCTCTTTTGCCAGCACGCCGGATGGACTGCAACGTCTCGCGCCGCCCTGCACGACTTCTGGGTGCGGCAGATCACCGACCCGCCTGCTGAGCTGATCCGGCTGGCGGTCGAAGACCCTGCCGAGGGCGTGTTGGTCGGGTACGTGGATCTTCACGGTTTGGACCCGGGAGAGAAGGAACTCGGGTTCGTCATCGGACCCTCCCACCGCTGGAGGCAGGGTCTGGGGCGACGAGCCGCCGCAGCCGGTCTCATGTACGGCTTCGAGGAACTGGGGCTCGAGCGTGTCTGGGCGGAAGCCTTGGCCGCCAACACAGCATCACTACGCATCCTGCGCTCCGTCGGGATGGAGGAAACAGGGAGAGGAGGGCTTGGGACTTTCCTGAACGAGGACAGCTACTACCGGCAATTCCGCATCAGCCGCACGGTATGAACGCATCAGGGTGACCTGCCAAGCTGATGGCATGACAGTGACAGTGACAGTGACAGCGTGGCAGCAGAAGGTCGATCGCTTCTATGAGCAGGACTTCGACGACGACGATCCGAAAGGCTCCATCGTAAGGATGCGCGAGCTTCTGTCCGAGCGGCCCGAGGGTGATGCAGAGTCCCTGTTCGAGTTGGCCGGTGTGTACGATTCCCTGGGTCTCGAGAACGACGCGATCCCGCTGTACAGGCAAGCTTTCGAAGCGGGACTGGAGGGCACGAGCGCCCTGCGTGCGTCCATCCAACTCGCGAGCACCCTGCGCAACGTCGGCGAGTCCGCCGAGGCTGTGTCGATTCTCGAATCAATGCCCGATGCCGGTATGGACGAGGGGGCGCGCCAGGCATTCCTGGCCCTGGCGTTGCATGATGAGGGCAGACATGGGGACGCGCTGAGGACAGCGCTACTGGCCCTCATCCCAACGCTGGATGGCTACAAGCGGTCACTCACCGGTTACGCAGCAGAACTGCCAAGCAGCGTCACGAAGCTCTGAACCTCTTTACTGCTCTTGGGAAGGATCGGCCTGCGGTCACGAGAAACACCCCCGTAGGTGTGGAGCGCTACCTCGACGCTACGGCGTCGGTATGAGGGTCAGCCAGTGCTCGGCCTCTCCGGTGGTGCGGAAGTGGCGGGTTGCGTAGGGCGGGTGCGACCGCTGCTTGTAGTAGGTGATGAGCGCCTGGCCACGGGGATCCGCGCTGACGACGGCCAGGGCAGCAATGTTCAACCCGTCGGCGAGGATTCTCATCGCGCTGTCCGTCGCTGACATGACCTGATGGAGTTCCAGGAGCATGGGCGGACACGATATGGGATTCATGAACTCGGCCCGCAATACGATGTTCTCCGCAATGGCATCCGTGATGTGCATGGCCTGCGCCCAGGTCACCCACAGCACCCCGTCGCGCATTTCCGAGCTGAAGGCTTTCTCGACCCCGTAGCTTTCACCGAAGATGCTGGGGTGCTCACGGGTTTCATCGAGCAACCATTCGGTGGCTTCCTGGTCATCGGTGAAGTACCGGGTGGGCGTCACCGACCGGTGGGTGAAGGCGGTGAGGACCCTACCCATGTCGTCGGCGCCGATGATGGCTATGCGGGAGGAGCAGATGTCCCTGATCAGCAGTTGTTTGGCTTCCGCGGTGACGTGTGCGAGGAGGTTGATGCTCACCAGGAGGGGACGTGGACCGTCGGGGGATGCGGCAGAGACCGCCGTCGTCGCAGACACCACATCCGCGGCTTCCACGGTGATCCCCGAACTCCACTGAAGGCACAGATAGTCCCCGGCGTGCTCGAGCAGATAACGGGCTCGAGTTCCCTGCTTCTCCATACGTTCCCCTGACCTCACCGCGTACAACTTACCGGTACCAGCGCCCATGGCAGTCCTTATCGCGGTGCATCCTCCTCTTCAGGGGCACGTCGTGCTGTATAGCCCGGCGGCGTTGCGAGCCGGGCGGCGCACCAGTCTCCCTGCGTCGGTACATGAAGGGAACCCTGCACTTCATGTACTCAGGCGAATCTGTCGGGAGTGGTTCATCGACGACGACGCACCGACAGTGGGGGAGCTGCACCCGAAGCTACAGCCGATCCGCGCGCAAGCGGTTGCACGCGGTAGGCCGTTCGAGGTGGTCGATCCAACAGAATTGGCAATCGCAGGTGCGGTGAGCCCGGGTTGTTGTCGCAGGCCGCCGCTTCTGTCTTCGGTCTCGTGGGATTACGGGGAGCGCTCGAGGCACCTGAGTCGCAGCGACACTATAAGCACGTGTATTCGGTGAGACCCGACGGGAGGGTCGGAGAAGAGCGACTCCGGGTTACCGTACCGCCCCTGATGTCCTTTTTCGCTTCCGCTGGGACCCTTGGCTGGTGCGACGATGGGAGACTTACTCACCGCCAAGCAAGTTCCACATGTGGTCATCGAGATAGCCACCGGAATCATCTGCGGCATCGTCGCGGCTCTTCTGATCATCAATCACAGGAGAACCTACGGATCAAGAGTGGATACTCGGTCGTGAGTTGGAGCAGCGTTCCGCCGGTCGCAAGCAGACGCCGCCGACGAAGGATCGAGGGCTGTCGTTAACCCCGGCGCGACGGGAACGGGATGCGGTCCAGGTCCGACGCCGGGATGACCGTCGTGGCGCCAGCGGTTCCGCGTGCCTGCGCGGCCAGGAGCTCGACGTCGTCGTACCTCGACGAGAAGTGGGTGAGGACGAGGCTGCCGGCTCCACCGCTGCCGGCAAGGGCACCGGCCTGCCCCGCGGTGAGATGCAGGTACTGATCGGCGAGGGCTGCGTCATCGTTGCTGAAGGTGCTCTCGGCGACGAGCAGGTCGGCACCGTCGGCGAGCGCGAAGGCGCCGTCACACACCGCCGTGTCCATCACGAAGCCGAACCGGAGCCCCGGCCGGTGCACGCTGACGTCCTCGAGGCGGACGGGACCGAGGCGGCCCTCCCGTTGTAGCAGCCCGACGTCCGGCCCCGTGATACCTGCTGCCTCGAGGAGCGGGGGGAGGAAGGTCCGCCCGTCCGGCTCGACCACCCGGTAGCCGAACGCCTCGATACGGTGACGCAGCGGCTCGACCTCGATGCCGTCGGCGATCGGGCCGGCCGTGCCATGCGGGTGCAGGTGGAGGTCGAGTCCCGGTGTCGCGAGGGAGACGAGGGCCCGCACCACGTCCCCGCCGGACGCGGGGTAGTGGAGGTGTACAGGGTGCGCGACGCCGTCGAGCACCATCCGGGACAGCACGCCGGGAAGCCCGAAGCAGTGGTCCCCGTGGACATGGGTGAGGCAGATCCTCGTGATCTTCGAGGCTGAGACGCCGGCGTGGATCATCTGCCGCTGCGTACCCTCGCCGGGGTCGAACAGGAGGCCCTCGCGCTCCCACCGCAGGAAGTACCCGTTGTGGTTGCGGGTCCTGGTGGGTACCTGGGACGCCGTACCGAGGATGACGAGCTCACGCATGGTCCCAGTCTTGCACCGACCCGGTCGGGTCGAGGAAGTGGTGGACCCGAGCAGCGTCGGGAGACAATGGCACTGGGCCGGCATGGGAGCCGAAGAGCGAGGCGGCGTGGCGCCGGGGGGAGGCGCGCAGGGATGGAGGAGCAGGATCACGTGGAGCAGCAAGCCGAACCGGCAGCACAGGATCTGCCGCGGGAAGGCGCGACGCGGAGGGCCACGCGCGCCTGGAAACAGGGGGCCTGGAACACACCGTCGCGCCAGCTGATCCCCGCCGCGATGGTGTCTCTCTCAGGCTTCCTCCTTCTCGTCCTGCATATGCCTGCCGCCGGCTACGGGCTCATGGTGCTGGCCCTCGTGACGTCCGCCATCATCGATCGCCCGCTGTTCCGGGACCTCCTGCTCATCGCGTTCGGTCTCACGGTCATGAGCCTCGTCCCCATCACCACGGACATCAGCCCCCAGCACATGGGTGTTATGGGGGCGGCCATGATCCTGGCAGTCGGCGTACCTTACGCGGTGTCGCGCTTCGCCTACCGGGATCATGCGGTCACCTTCCCCGTGCGCACCGGGGAGCCGTGGACGCGGACCGAGAAGTGGTACCTGCCCGCCGTCGTCGTCATCGGGTATGCCCTGCTGCCCGTCTACATGCTCAATACCGGGGTCTACACGAACTGGCCCGCCGCGGACGAGCCCGCAGAAGTCGCCCGACTGTTCCTCGGCACCAACGGGCTGGGCATCTGGGACGAGCTGTTCTTCATCTGCACTGCCTTCGCCCTCCTGCGCCGGCACCTGCCCATGGCGCAGGCGAACGTCCTGCAGGCCGTCCTCTTCACGTCCTTCCTGTGGGAACTCGGCTTCCACGCCTGGGCGCCGCTGTTCATCTTCCCCTTCGCCCTCCTGCAGGCATTCATTTTCACCAGGACCCGATCGCTCTCCTACATCATCTGCGTGCACCTCCTCTTCGACTTCGTCCTGTTCCTCGTGCTGATCCACGCCCACAACCGGGCGTGGATCGACATCTTCATCTACTGAGGAGGAACACACCCGTGAGCGAGCCCGCCGAGTTCATCGACGAGTCACTGCAGTACGAGAGTTCATGGGAACGCGCGGAGGACCACGAACGCCGCTACGGCCCACACCTCGAGTACTACGGTGCGTCGGTCGGCGCCGTGCGCGGCACCATCCGCAACGCGGAGCGCCGCTACCCGGGACTCGGGCACGACGACGTCACCGCGCTCGCTTCCGAGCTGTGGTCCCGGCCGGTGTTCGAGCGACGATTGAGCGCCGTGGTCCTGCTGCAGTCGGCGGTGGAGCTCCTACGGCACTCGGACCTGACGCGCATCGAGGGGTTCCTCCGATCGGCACAGGTGCCCGAACTCGTGGATCCGCTCGCCGTCGACGTCGTCGGGCACCTCCTCCTGCGACTGACAGGACAGGATGCCGTCCGCGCCCGTGTGGTCCTGGACCGCTGGGCGAGTGCGGACGACGCCTGGTTGCGCCGCTCCGCCGTGCTCGCACACCTGCCCGCCTTCCGCGCGGGCACGGGTGATGACGCCTCCTTCCGCCGCACAGTGCGCCTGATCTCCGGAGCGCAGCAGGGGAGGGTGGTCGAGGTCGAGGAGGCGCTCGTCCTGGTGCGGGAGAGCGAAGCCCTCTGATGTCCGTCCCGCGGGCGACGATAGTGGCGCTGCCGTGGGCGTGCTTGTGAAGCGGCTTCCCGAAGCAGCTAGCGGATGTCGATGGTGCGGATGAGTTTGCCGCGCAGTGCCGGCACGAGGTGGTGGATGCCCATCATGCCGAGGCCGTATCGGCGGACCCGGCGCATTGATGTTGCGACCCTGAGGGCCGGGTCGATGCGCACGGCACCGTAGCCGAGACGACGCGAAACCAGCGTGGAGAACTCGATGTCCTCATCCCGCTCGTCTATGGAGGTCCGCGCGAATCCGCCGGTGGCGAGGTAGGCCGACGCCCGGACGGCCATGTTGTGCCCGACGACGAAGCGCAGGAACGCCGGGTCCAGATGCATGGCGGCCATCATGAGCCGCAGAAGCCTCAGGGCGCCGGGCATGAGCAGGTCATCTCCCCAGCGGTAGTACCGGTCCCGCAACGGCACACTCGTACCGCCGACCAACTGCACCTCGGGGTGGCGCGCGAACAACCCGCGGATCCGCCCGGTCCAGTCCTCGGTGGGCTCGCTGTCCCCGTCCGTGCGGGCGATGATCGCGAAGCCGTCCGCGATCGCGGTACGGAAGCCGGTGTCACACGCCGCTCCCGTACCCTTCTGCAGTTCACTGAGCACCGTGATGGCCAGGTCCGGGTGGGCGGCCGCGAAGCGCTGCACGCGCTGCACGGTGTCATCGGTCGAGCCGTTGTCCACCACGTAGATGCGCAGGTCGCCCCGGTCGCGCTGGCCGCAAAGTGCCGCGAGCGTGCGCGTGATGTCCGGTTCGTTGAAGGCGGGTACGACGACGGCGAGCGAGGCGGTCACGGGGTGTTCCTGACGGGGTGCGGAAGGGGGCATGGCAGCGGATCCAGGTTCAGGGGACGTCGGGATCGTGTGCGGCGAAGGTGTCGCAGGACCGCAGGTCGCCGGTCTCGTAACGCTGTGAGAACCAGGCCGGGCGCCGGGCGACACCACGGCCGCGTCCACGCCACTCTCCGACCCTCGACGGGTCGAGCCGGGTGTTGTCGTTGAAGCTCATGCCTAAACCATAAGCCGACTTAGCGTCTGCCTGGGTACCGGTCGTTCGAGCGGGTCGCGCTATTCGAGGGGGCGTTCCCAACGGGGCCACTGCGAGGGATTCGAGAGCACCGCCGGCGCACCGAGCTTCAGCGCGGCAAGGTTCTGTTCGAGGACCACGGCTGCCTTCTGGGCACCCGTGGACGTCAGGTGCACCTCGTCGGCGAGGAAGCCCTTCAGCTTGTGCGTCGTGAGCCAGTCACCCGGTGATACGAACGTGATGCCCCGCGTTGTCGCGAAGTCGCGGAGAAGGGCATCGACCTCGGCACGGCGCCCACCGCCGTCCCGACGGCTTCGGCTGAGTGTCCCGATCAGGACCAGCCGCGAGGCGGGGTACGTCCGCTCCAGGCCGAGAAGGAGGGCGTTGGCGCTGGCGAGGATGTCGCCGTCGGAGGCGCCGTTCGCGGCATCGTTACCGCCACCCTGTACGACGACGAGGGCCGGGTCTCCGTGGGGCAGCACCCAGGCATTGCTGGTGAACGCGTCGTAGTAGTTCGCGGCGCCATTATGCTGACTGTTCGCGACGAAGCCGGTGCCGCCGGCACCGGCGAAGCTCACGGTGTAGCCCAGCTGCCGCAGGGCTATCTGGGGCCAGGTATCAGGACCAGCGGCCTGGGAGTCACCGATCAGGACCGCGGTACGCCGGATATCGGGCACCACGATCTCGCGACGGCCCGTAGCAGGATTCTTGGCGAAGCTGCCCACCTGTGGTCTCACTACCGGTGGGGTCACAGGAGCGTTGACCGTCGTCGTACCGGTTGTCCTGGGGCCCGTGGCGCGCGATTCCGGCCCTGCGGGAAGGCTGACCCCGGGCGGCGTGAGCAGGGGGATGGCTCGTGGCGCTTCGGCGCTGATGACCGATGGCCTGTCCGGTGGGTTCGCGGCGGCGGGCGGCACGAAGCCTGCTACCACGGCCAGATTGAGCCCGAGTGCCATGACGGCGGCTCGGGAGGTGCGCTTCCGCACGCTGTCGCGGACCCCGGAGGGTCCCGTCGTCCTGCTGTTCATTGATGTCCGTTCCCGCCCTGAGCGCCCCCATGCGGCGTCCCCGGTACAGCCTATAGCGGGACGCGACGAAGCCCCGCCGGAATACTCCGACGGGGCTTCGCGGACCGTGCTTCTCGCTAGTGGAGCGGCGTGGGTGCGTCGTCGTCCTGCTGCGGTGTACGCACGAAGAACGAGGCGACGACGGCGAGCAGGAAGATGATCGCCCCGTACAGGAAGGCCGCCCTGATGCCACCGGCGAGGGCAGCGTCCGCAGCGACGCCCGTACGTGCCAGGGAGGTGCTCTGGATGGTCATCACCGAGATGAACAGGGCAGTTCCGGCGGCCCCGGCCAGCTGCTGCGCCGTACCGAACACGGCGCTCCCATGGGAGTAGAGGTTCCGCTTTACGGAGCCGAGGGCGGAGGTCAGCAGGGGAGTGAACATCAGTGCAAGGCCGATGCTGAGGAACACGTGCGCCACCAGGACCAGCTGGACGGGCGTCGTCTCGGTCACCTGGGTCATGGACCAGAAAACCGCACTGACGATGAACGCTCCCGGTACCAGCAGCACTCGGGGTCCACGGCGATCGTAGATACGACCGACGACGGGACCGAGGAGGCCCATGGCGAGACCACCGGGCAGGAGCAGCAGTCCGGAGATCAGGGGGTCCATGCCGAGGACGGTCTGCACGTAGATAGGGATCAGGATGATGGTTCCGAAAAGGGCCATCATGCTGACCGCGATGGCCACGATGGAGATGGTGAAGTTGCGCGAGGCGAAGACCCGAAGGTCCAGCAGGGCGGCGTCCTGCCGCTGCAGCATCAGCTGGCGTGCAATGAAGAGCCCGAGTCCGACGATGCCGGCGACCAGCGGGATCCATGCGGGGACGGCGCTTCCGGTGGAAGCCTCGCCCAACTGGCTCAGGCCGTAGATGATGCCGCCGAAGGCGACAGCGGACAGGATGACCGACGGGACGTCGATCGCCGACCGGCGGGGCTCCGTGACATTCTGCATCTTCGAGGAGCCGACGGCGAGGGAGGCGAGGGAGATCGGGAGGACCAGCCAGAACATCCAGCGCCAGTCGAGCACGCTCAGGATTGCGCCGGAGATGGTGGGGCCGAGCGCGGGAGCCACGGAGATCACGATGGAGATGTTGCCCATGATCTTCCCGCGCGAAGCCGGAGGGACCAGTGTCATGACCGTGGTCATGAGGAGGGGCATCATGATCGCTGTTCCGCTGGCCTGCACGACGCGGCCGACCACCAGGACGCCGAACCCGGGAGCCAGTGCGGCAATGAGCGTGCCGAGGCTGAAGAGACCCATGGCCGCCATGAACACCGGTCGCGTGTTGAACCGCTGGAGCAGGTACCCGGTGATGGGAATGACGACGGCCATGGTCAGCATGAAGGCGGTGCTGAGCCATTGACCGGCGCCCACGGTGATGCCGAGGTCCTCGACGAGGCGGGGGATCGCCACACCCATGATGGTCTCGTTGAGGATGACCACGAAGGCGGAGATCAGCAGGAGGGTGATGACCAGCTTGTCGCGCGGCGGGAGGGCGCCGTCGGCGGGAGAAGATGAGGGGGCCGGGGAGTAGGGACGCGTGTTCTGTGTGGAGGACCCGGGTTCCGGGGAGGCGGCAGCGCCGGGGGACGGAACCTCGGGGCTCGGGATCGCGTCGGAGACGCGGGACGGTGTGCTCTGGGTCATGGGGTCCGCTCGATTCGATCTGCTGCGCGGCTCGGCCGGGATCTAGCCGTCCGGGTGCCGCTGAACATGTGCTCTGTGGGACCGCTCAGGGAGCGTTGGTCCGATCAATCATCTGAACTCCGGGACGGGGGAGTCTATTCCGTCGCGCCCGTCCACGGGGCGCGTCCGTCGGCGCGGGCAGCAGGATGCCCGGGAGATGGGAGCACGACTGCTCCATTAGCATTGGGCGGGTGCGACGCCCGGAGCTCCGGCTCCGGGCGGATTCCTGCCGGCCGGCGCATCACGAGCGCGCGGCTTTCATCGACGAAGGAGAGTCCTTGTGCCTGATGCTTTCTACCGCGAGCTCGGCGGGGGCAGATTCGCATCGACGATCAACGCCCAGGGCGCCTGGAACCCTGAAGAGCAACACATGGCTCCTATCTCGGGACTCCTGACGCAGTGCCTGCTCGAGTGCGAGCCCCGCGAGGGGATGCAGCTGAGCCGCCTGAGCTTCGACATCCTCGGCATGATCCCCGGGGGAGAGTTCGACATCTCCACCGCCGTCGTCCGGCCCGGACGCACCATCGAACTGCTGGAGGCGCGGATGGAGGCCGGTGGACGGACAGCCATCGTGGTGAAGGCCTGGCGCCTCAGCTCGCAGGACACCGCCGCCGTCGCCGCTGTGGAGGATCCACGCATCCCGGGGCCCGACGCGGCAGGGCCGCACGAGGGGATGACGGCGTGGCCGGGAGGCTTCATCCGCTCGCTCGAGGTCCGCGTGGTGCCCGGCCATCGCCCGGGGCGGGGACAGGTCTGGATCCGAAACCCCTACGCGATGGTGGACGGGAAGAAGACCTCCGATGTCGTGCGCCTCGTCGGCATGATGGACGCGGCCAACGGAATCGCTTCCCGGGTGCTGCCGGGCGGGGACAGCTGGATGTTCCCCAATGTCGACCTGCAGATCCACCTCCACCGCATGCCGTCCGGGGAGTGGCTCGGACTCGACACCCGGGTCACCTTCGGTGAGCACGGCGTGGGGCTGACCTCGAGCGTCGTCCACGACCTCGATGGGCCGTTCGGTCGGCTCGAACAGATCCTCACCGTCCGGAAGCTCTGAGCAGAAGCCGAGGCCCGGACGCCGCGGAATGCGTCGGGCCCGCCCCGGGTTGCACGGAGAACGGCCGCCCACGCACCACCCGGGCGCGGCGGACATCACACCCACGCGACCGTGGGACGTTTTCGAGGAAGAGGAATCATGCCCAAGGCAGTCTGGAACGGCAGTGTCATCGCGGAGTCAGCGGACACCGTGATGGTCGAGGGGAACCACTACTTCCCACCGAGCTCGATCACCGAGGAGTTCTTCGTACCCACGCAGACCAACACCGTCTGCCACTGGAAGGGAACGGCCAGCTATTTCACCCTGGAGGTCGGGGGCGAGAAGAACAAGGATGCCGCCTGGAGCTATTCGGAACCGAAGGAAGCGGCGGAGAACATCCGTGGTTACTACGCTTTCTGGAAGGGCGTCACGGTCAGCGAATAACCGACCGGACGCACGACGGCGCCGCACGGCGCACCAATGAAGGAGCACCATGGAGAACCGGAAACTCGGCAACAGCGGCACGTCGGTGTCGCACCTCGCGCTCGGCACGATGACCTTCGGCGCGGAATCGGACGAGGCCACGTCGCACGCCATCCTGTCCGACTACGCGGCGGCGGGCGGAAACCTGATCGATACCGCCGACGTCTACACCGCAGGGACCTCGGAGGAGATCATCGGGCGATGGCTGGGCAAGAACCCGGCGGAGCGGGATCGCATGGTGCTCGCTTCCAAGGGCCGCTTCCCCATGGGCTCCGACGCCAACGACCTCGGCTTGTCCCGGCGGCACCTCCGCCGCGCACTGGATGCATCCCTGACCCGCCTCGGGGTGGACCACCTCGACCTGTACCAGGTGCACTCCTGGGATCCCCTGACCCCGCTGGAGGAGACCCTCGGCTTCCTCAATGAAGCGGTGGTGCAGGGCAAGATCGGCTACTACGGTTTCTCCAACTACACGGGCTGGCAGCTGACGAAGGCGGTCATGATCGCGCGCCAGCGCGGGTATTCCCTCCCGGTCACACTGCAGCCGCAGTACTCCCTGCTGGTACGGGAGATCGAGGCGGAAATCGTCCCCGCAGTGCTCGACGCCGAGATGGGCATGCTGCCCTGGTCCCCGCTCGGCGGTGGCTGGCTGACGGGCAAGTACACCCGGGACACGGAGCCGACGGGAGCCACCCGGCTCGGCGAGAACCCCCAGCGCGGCATGGAGGCCTGGGAGAAGCGGAACGCGCAGGAGCGGACGTGGCGCATCATCGACACGGTGACCGGCATCGCGACAGAGCGTGCCGTCAACGCGTCACACGTGGCGCTGGCCTGGGTGGCCGCGAAGCCCGGTGTCACCTCGGTGATCCTCGGAGCGCGTACGCAGGAGCAACTGGCCGACAACCTCGCCTCGGCGGACCTGCGGCTGAGCGCCGAGGAGCTCGGGCGGCTCGACGACGTCAGCGCCCCGACCTTCAGCGACTACCCCTACGGTGGCCCGGGCATCGAGCAGCGCAGTCGCGGCATCGACGGCGGCCGCTGACAGGTCCGCCCCGGCGGTAACAGCGCACCGACGTGAAGGGCGTCGCAGACCAGGGGTTGGATGCGTCCGCGTGACGCGTTATCGTTCGAGCAATGACACGGGGTGTCCCTCCACCGGAGGGGCTGAGATAAGACCCGTCGAACCTGATCCAGCTCATACTGGCGAAGGGATGTCCTGCCGGGCTGTCAGCCCCGTACGTCCTCTCGCCTCCTCACGAGAGGCACATCGCTTGAGAAACGCCACGGAACGTCCCACCCCGACCGCAGGGCACACCACCGCCGAGGCCTGCGCGGGGCTGCTGGCCGACCTGCGCGATACCGCTCCGCTGGTCCAGTGCATCACCAACGTCGTGGTCTCCAACTTCACGGCCAACGTCCTGCTCGCGCTCGGTGCGTCCCCTGCCATGGTCGACATCCCCGGCGAAGCCGGGCAGTTCGCGCCTGTGGCATCAGGGCTCCTGGTCAACCTCGGGACGCCCACCGGATCGCAGCGCGACGCGATGCTCGAGGCGTCGGAGGCAGCGGCCGACGCCGGGACCCCGTGGGTCCTCGATCCCGTCGCCGTCGGGTTCCTCTCCATCCGCACCGGGACCGCGAAGCTCCTCGTCACCCGGCGACCGACGATCATCCGCGGCAACGCGTCCGAGATCATCGCGCTCGCCGGCGCCGGGGAAGGCGGACGCGGGGTCGACTCCCTCGACGAGCCGGCAGCTGCCCTTGAGGCCGCGCGGCTGCTCGCCTCGCTGCACGGCTCCGTGGTTGCGGTCTCCGGGGCGGTCGATGCAATCGTCGCGCCGGGGGATGCCGTCCTCAGGGTAGCCAACGGAACACCCCTGCTGACGCGCGTCACCGGCGGTGGATGTGCGCTCGGCGCCGTGATGGCCGCCTTCGCCGCACTCACCTCGGACGCACTGCTCGCGGCTACCGCCGCGACCGGCATCTACACGCTGGCAGCGGAGTCGGCAGCCGCAACGGCCGCCGGACCAGGGACCTTCGCGCCACTTTTCCTGGACGCGCTCGCCGCGATCACGCCCGACGAAGTCGTGCGCGGCCTGATCCTGTCGGCAGGTGCCTGATGGGACGGCCGGACCCTTCCTCCTACCTTCCCCTCTACCTCGTGACCGATACGGCTCTGTGCTCACCGAGATCAGTGCCCGAGGTGGTCGGAGCGGCGATCTTCGGCGGCGTGACCTGCGTGCAGGTGCGGGACAAACAGGCGGGAGGACGTGAGCTGGTCGACCTCCTGGTCGCCGTGGCCGCCGCCGTCGACGGGAGGGTGCCCGTGCTGGTGGACGACAGGATCGACGTGTTCCTCGCCGCACGCGCACGGGGTGCGCAGGTCCACGGCGTGCATGTCGGGCAATCCGATATCCCCGCGGCGCTCGTGCGGGAGATCGTCGGCGTGGACGCCGTCGTCGGTTTGAGCGCCGCCACTCCGGAGCAGTTCGCCGCGAGCGCTGCGCTTGCTGCGGGCACCGTGGACTACCTGGGCGTGGGTGCAGTGCACGCGACCTCGACCAAGCCGGACCACCCCGCACCCCTGGGTATCGACGGTTTTGCGCACCTCGTGGCGACTGCGCACCTGCCCTGCGTCGCTATCGGGGGTATCAGCGGAACGGACGCGGCGCCCCTGCGCCGGGCGGGGGCAGCGGGCATCGCCGTCGTGTCGGCCATCTGCGCCGCTCCCACTCCGGCTGGCGCGGCCCGAGCCCTGCTGAACGCCTGGAACTCCTAGGAGCCGGAGGAGCATGGGGGATGACCCGACCTGCGCCGCCACCGGCGTCCCGTCCGGTCCTGATCGTGAACGCGCGGCAGTGCATCCGGGACTCCGCCCGTAGCCGAATCTGCGCCGGACGGCAACCAGAATCGCCCTGCCCGGGGAATCTAGAATCCGAGGTGTGGCAACGAGGAGGTCCGTGCTTGCAGGTGCGATGATCGCGCCGCTCCTCCTGACGGCCACGGCCTGTGAGGGAGATTCCATGGACGGCAGACGGCCCGAGGGCACGGCGGGGGATCCCGCCGTACTGACAGCACGACCCGGGGCGACGGCACCCGGTCCCACGAGGAAGCCCGGAGTGCACGCCCTCGGTGTCGCCGAGACGCGGGACGCGATCGTCTTCCTCCCCGAATCACTGGCGACCGACGCACCGGTTCCGCTCCTCGTCGCACTCCACGGTGCGGGCGGGGACGCGCAGGGTGGCCTGTCCGTCCTGCGCGCGGCGGCAGAACAGCTCGGCATCGCCATCTTCGCGCCTGCCTCACGAGGAACCACCTGGGACGCCATGCGGGGAAGGTTCGGACCGGACACGGACGTCATCGACAGGGCGCTGGAAGAGATTTTCTCTTTCGTCCCGGTCGACCCGGAGCGGATCGGCGTGGCCGGATTCTCGGACGGTGCGTCCTACGCGCTGGGGCTCGGCCTCGCCAACGGTGACCTTTTCCGCAAGGTGCTCGCCTTCTCCCCAGGATTCGTTCCGGCCGGGCCGCAGAACGGTCGGCCGGCGATCTTCATCGCCCACGGCACCAAGGACACCGTCCTCCCGATCGATGCCACGAGCCGACGCGTGGTCCCTGCCCTCGAGCGCCAGGGCTACGAGGTCGTGTACCGGGAGTTCGACGGCCCGCACACCGTCCCGTCGGCCATCGCGGTCGAAGCGGCTCTCTGGCTCGACTGGACTCCCACGCCCTGATGCGAGCGGCACCGACGCCGGAAGGACTTCCGGCGGCATCTGACCGGGTCCGGACGTGGCGTCTGCTGTTCGACCCACTGCCTACGATGGACGAATGAGCACTTCGTGGAACGGCGCAGGCGGGCTCGAACTCGTCATCGACCCCGTCTCCGATGACGCCGCCGCAGAACTGGGCCGGGGGATCAGCCTCCTGCGCGACGTGGCGGACGGGAAACGCCTGCCGACGCTCCGTCTCTACCGCCCGAGCCCCACGGTGGCTTTCGGGCAACGGGACGCACGGCTACCCGGTTTCGTCGACGCCGGCAGGGCCGCGGCAGACAGAGGTTTCGCGCCGCTCGTGCGTCGGGCCGGAGGTCGGGCGGCCGCGTACCACCGGGGGTGCCTGGTCATCGATCACATCGAGCCGGCGCCCGACGCCGTCGCGGGGACGCACCTGCGGTTCGCGGCGTTCGGGAACTTCTTCGCGGACGTACTCGCCGCTGTAGGGATCGACGCACACGTGGGTGAGGTTCCCGGCGAGTACTGCCCGGGTGAGTTCAGCGTGCATGGACGGCGTAACGGCGTCCCGACCATCAAGCTCGTTGGCACCGCCCAGCGCGTCATCGCGGGAGCGTGGCTGTTCTCGTCCGTCGTCGTCGTCGAGGACGCGCGGCCACTGCGTTCCGTCCTCACGGACGTCTATGCGGCCCTCGGCCTCGGCTGGGAACCGGCGACCGCCGGAACGGCCGAGGACCTGGTGCCCGGGGTCACCGTCGACGCCGTCCAGGACGCCCTGCTGGCGGCCTATGCCGCTGTCCTGGACCTCCATGCAGCTCCAGCGGAGGTGGCGTCCCGCCCCTCCTGACGGGAAGGGCAGGACGCCTGGCGCGGTCAGTGTCCGCGCTGGATCCACTCCTCGAGGTGTGGAGCCTCATCACCGATGGTGGTGCTGTCCCCGTGTCCGGTCCGCGCGATGGTGTCGGCGGGCAGGGTCAGGAGGCGAGTACGGATGGACTCGATAATGGTCGGGAAGTCGCTGTACGAGCGACCCGTGGCTCCCGGCCCTCCCTGGAAGAGCGTGTCGCCGGTGAACACCGTGCCCGCCTCCTCGAGGTAGTAGCACACGGACCCCGGCGAATGGCCAGGGGTGTGGAGTGCGGTGAGGGTGACCCCGGCGACGTCGATCGTGTCGCCGTCGCTTATCCACTGGTCCGGGCTGAGCTCGGGGAACACCATGTTCCACAGCTCCCGGTCGCCTGCATGCAGGTAGATGGGAGCATGCACGACGTCGAACAGGTCCCGAACGGCCCGAATGTGGTCATCATGGGCATGGGTCAGGAGGATCGCGCGGACAACCCTCCCGTTCACCTGGTCCACGATCGCCGCCGCGTCATGCGGTGCGTCGATCACCACGCACTCCACGTCGTCGCCGATGATCCATACGTTGTTGTCGACGTCCCACGTGCCGCCGTCCAGCGAGAAGGTGCCAGAGGTGACGAGGTGCTCGATCCGCGCCGCCATCAGAGCTCCACCACCGAACGGAGTACGGTGCCGCCGTGCATCTTCTCGAAGGCCTCTTCGACCTGGTCGAGGGTGATGCGCTCGGTGACGAAGGCGTCCAGGTCGAGGTTGCCCTGCAGGTAGTGGCTGACGAGCATGGGGAAGTCCCGGCTGGGCAGGCAGTCGCCGTACCAGGAGGACTTCAGCGCGCCGCCGCGGCTGAAGACGTCGAGCAGGGGGAGCTCGAGGGTCATATCCGGCGTGGGAACCCCGACGAGGACCACCGTTCCGGCGAGGTCGCGTGCGTAGAACGCCTGCTTGTAGGTCTCCGGGCGTCCGACGGCGTCGATCACGACGTCGGCCCCGTTGCCGCCGGTGAGTGCGCGGATGGCCTCCACCGCATCCTCCTCCTTGGAATTGATGGCGTGCGTGGCGCCCAGATCCTTCGCCAGGTCCAGCTTCCGCTTGTCGATGTCCACGGCGATGATCGTGGTGGCACCGGCGAGCTTCGAGCCGGCGATGGCTGCAATGCCCACTCCGCCGGCGCCGATGACGGCGACCGAGTCCCCGCGGGAGACGTTACCGGTGTTGATGGCCGCGCCGATGCCGGCCATCACGCCGCAGCCGAGCAGCCCCACGGCGGCGGCATCCGCTGCTGGATCAACCTTCGTGCATTGGCCCGCGGCAACGAGTGTCTTCTCCGCGAAGGCTCCGATGCCGAGTGCCGGTGACAGCTCGGTGCCGTCCTCGAGCGTCATCTTCTGCGTGGCGTTGTGGGTGTTGAAACAGTACTGCGGCTCTCCTCGGCGGCAGGCGCGGCATTCGCCGCAGACAGCACGCCAGTTGAGGATCACGCGGTCGCCGGGGGCCACCGTGGTGACATCGTCACCGACGGCACTCACGACGCCGGTGGCCTCGTGGCCCAGCAGGAAGGGGAAATCATCATTGATGCCGCCCTGCTTGTAGTGGAGGTCGGTGTGGCAGACACCGCAGGTCAGGATGTCGACCAGGGCCTCACCCGGCCCCGGATCCGGCACCAGGATTGTCTCTATAGCGGCGGGGGCATCCTTCGCCCGCACCACGACGCCCTGAACTCTATGCACCATGTTCTTGCTGTCCTTCCGCTAGGAGCGGTGGTCCCGTCGAGGGAGCCACCAGTCCCAGCATATGGGGGACGGCCGGTGGGGGCAGGTAAGCAAGGCTAGACCGCGAGCTTCGTCTTCACCTCGGCGAGGGAAGGATTCGTGGCCGTGCTGCCATCGGGGAAGATCACCGTGGGCACGGTCTGGTTGCCGCCGTTCAGCGACGCCACGAGTTCCGCGGTCCCTTCGACCTGCTCGATGTTGACCTCGTTGTAGCCGATCCCCTGGGCGTCGAGCTGCGACTTCAGGCGACGGCAGTAGCCGCACCAGGAGGTCGAGAACATGGTGATGGATCCGGCTTCTGGCGTGTAATCCACGGTGCTCCTCAGGTCTGCGTGCGGTGGTCCCGCAGCTATGTATCGATGGATGGCGGCTGATCTGCCCGCACACGCGTCAACACGGCGCGCGGCCGTGGCATTCCTTGCCCGGTGCTCCGCGAGGCGACCTGCACCGGTAGGCTCACGGGATGGCCGGAGAAGACGAAGAGCGGAATGCACAGCAGTTGATGGCGGTACGTGACGCCATCAACGAGGTGGACGAGCAGATCGTGTCCCTGATCTCCCGCAGGGAGCGCCTCGTCCGCAGGGCGGGGACGCTGAAGCGCGACGACGCTTCGGTGCGCGCCCCCGCGCGCGTCGAGCAGGTCATCACGAACGTCCGCGGCTACGCCTCGAAGCTCGGTGTCGATCCGACGGTCGTCGAGCACACCTACCGCGCCATGATCTCGGCGTTCATCGAGTTCGAGCTGCGGGTGCGTCGGGAGCCCTGACGTCCGCTCCGCGACACGTCGGAGGGCCGTGCGGTAGTCCGCCACGTTCAGCCGGAGGGCGGAGTCGACGCACGGCGGCGAGCTTGTTGGTCGGCCCCGCGGCCACCCGATACGATCAGGACGGCGATTCCCTGTCCTACCGGGGGCCGTCGCGCCCCGCAGGGCACCCATCTTTCCCAGCACCGAGGAGACCGCCCGTGTCAGCGCCCCAGTCCATGAAACTCATCGTCGACGGCGAAGAGAAACAGGCGACCACGGGCACCACCGGCGCTGAGCTGTTCGGAGAGCGGCGGGACGTCGTCGTCATGCGGGTCGACGGGGAGCTGAAGGACCTCGACCAGGAACTGCCCGACGGCGCATCCGTGGAGGGCATCACGCTCGAGGATCCCGCAGGCCTCGAGGTGCTCCGGCACTCCGCCGCCCATGTCATGGCGCAGGCGGTCCAGCAGTTGCGCCCGGGTGCCAAGCTCGGCATCGGCCCGTACATCACCGACGGCTTCTATTTCGATTTCGACGTCGAGGAGCCCTTCACGCCGGACGAGCTCAAGCAGCTCGAGAAGATGATGCTGAAGATCGTCAACACCAACCAGCGCTTCGTGCGCCGCGTCGTGTCCGAGGACGAAGCCCGCGAGGCGATGAAGAACGAGCCGTACAAGCTCGAGCTCATCGGGCTGAAGGGCGGGGCGACGGACGAGGACGGCGCCTCCGTCGAGGTCGGCGCCGGTGACCTGACCATCTACGACAACGTGGACCGCAAGTCCGGCGACGTCGTCTGGCAGGACCTCTGCCGCGGTCCGCACCTGCCCAACACGAAGCTCATCTCCAACGCCTACGCGCTCACCCGCTCTGCCGCCGCCTACTGGCGCGGAAGCGAGAAGAACAAGCAGCTGCAGCGCATCTACGGTACGGCGTGGCCCACGAAGGACGCGCTGAAGGCCTACCAGGAACGCCTGGCCGAGGCCGAGCGCCGCGATCACCGGCGACTCGGCACGGAGCTCGACCTTTTCTCCTTCCCCGACGAGCTCGGATCGGGCCTGCCGGTGTTCCACCCCAAGGGCGGCATCATCCGCAAGGCCATGGAGGACTACTCGCGCCAGCGCCACACCGACGCCGGATACGAGTTCGTCTACACACCGCACATCACGAAGGGCCACCTCTACGAGGTCTCCGGCCACCTCGACTGGTACCGCGACGGCATGTTCCCGGCGATGCACGTCGACGAGGAGCTCAACGAGGACGGCACGGTGCGCAAGCCCGGGCAGGACTACTACCTCAAGCCGATGAACTGCCCCATGCACAACCTGATCTTCAGGTCCCGGGGCCGGTCCTACCGCGAACTGCCACTGCGCCTGTTCGAGTTCGGTTCCGTCTACCGGTACGAGAAATCCGGTGTGGTGCACGGCCTGACGCGGGTCCGCGGCATGACGCAGGACGACGCCCACATCTACTGCACGCGCGAGCAGATGAAGGACGAGCTGACAGGAACCCTGAACTTCGTCCTCGGACTGTTGAAGGACTACGGCCTCGAGGACTTCTACCTGGAGCTCTCGACGCGCAACCCGGAGAAGTCCGTCGGATCCGATGAGATCTGGGACGAGGCCACCCGCACGCTCGCGGAGGTCGCGGAGGCCTCCGGGCTGGACCTCGTGCCCGATCCCGGGGGAGCGGCGTTCTACGGGCCCAAGATCTCCGTCCAGGCGCGCGATGCGATCGGGCGTACCTGGCAGATGTCGACGATCCAGCTCGACTTCAACCTGCCCGACCGCTTCGAACTCGAATACCAGGCGGCCGATGGCTCCCGCCAGCGCCCGGTGATGATCCACCGGGCCCTGTTCGGGTCGATCGAGCGCTTCATGGGAGTGCTCACCGAACACTATGCCGGAGCGTTCCCGGCCTGGCTTGCACCCGTGCAGGTCCTCGCGGTCCCTGTCGCCGAGGCCTTCAACGACTACCTGTACGACGTCGTCGACAAGCTCAAGGCCGAGGGCATCCGGGCGCACGTCGACGCCGGCTCTGACCGTTTCCCGAAGAAGATCCGAACAGCCAGCAAGGAGAAGGTGCCGTTCGTGCTGATTGCAGGGGGCGAGGACCAGGAAGCCAACGCCGTTTCCTTCAGGTTCCGGGACGGCAGCCAGGACAATCAGGTGCCTGTGGACGAGGCCGTCCGCCGAATCGTGGAGGCGGTTCGCAGCAGGGAGGCTACTCCCTGATGGCGGACGCGGACGCTGCGAACGGGCTCCCGGCCGGGCAACCGGCGGGAGCCTATCCGGGTGATGCTGCCGTGACGGACGGCTTCGACCTTGCCGGCGTCCCGGATGCTTTCCAACGCCTGTGGACGCCGCACCGCCTCGCCTACATCAAGGGCGGACAGGACAAGGTCACGTCGGAGGAGACCTGCCCGTTCTGCCACGCTCCGGGACTGAGTGACGAGGAATCCCTGATCGTGCACCGTGGCGCCCACGCCTTCGTGCTGCTCAACCTCTTCCCATACAACGCCGGTCACCTCCTCATCTGTCCCTACCGGCACGTCCCCGACTACACGGACATCAACGAAGCCGAGACCGCGGAGATCGCGTCCCTCACGCAGACCGCGATGCGCGTCCTGCGCCACGTCTCCAACCCGTCGGGCTTCAACCTCGGGATGAACCAGGGTGTCACCGGCGGCGCCGGCATCGCCGCGCACCTCCATCAGCACGTGGTGCCGAGGTGGGGCGGAGACGGCAACTTCCTGCCGATCATCGCGCAGACCAAAGCCATCACGCAGACGCTCGGCGAGGTCCGCGATCAGGTGGCCGCGGCCTGGCCGGCAGGCAACGCCACGGGTGGTACTCCCGGGTCGGTGTCCTGATGCTCAACAAATATGCAAGGGGATTCTTCACGCGGCTGCTCACGCCCTTGGCGCGGCTCCTGCTCAAGTGGGGCGTCACTCCCGACGCCGTCACCGTCGCCGGGACCATCGGGGTGGCCGGCGGTGCCCTCGTGTTCTACCCGCTGGGACAGTTGTTCTGGGGCACGGTCTTCATCACCCTCTTCGTCTTCTCGGACATGATCGACGGCATCATGGCGCGCATGAAGGGCCACGATGGTCTGTGGGGGAGCTTCCTCGACTCGACCCTGGACCGCATCGCCGACGGCGCGCTCTTCGCCGGCGTCGCCATCTGGTTCTTCACGGGCGGGCAGAACCCGGCCATCGCCATCGCGGCACTCGCGTGCCTGGTCCTCGGCATGATCGTCTCCTACGCGCGAGCCAAGGCAGAATCGCTCGGGTTCACGGCCAATGTGGGCCTGGCGGAGCGCGCCGAGCGCCTCGTATCCGTCCTCGTCGTCACGGGGCTGACGGGGCTGGGTCTGCCCGAAGGCGTCCTTCTCGCCGTGCTCGTGATCCTGGCACTGGCCAGCGTCGTCACGGTATTCCAACGTGTGAACGCGGTGCGGCAGCAGTCGCTCGAGGCGCCGTCGCCGTCCTGACCCTGCGCCGAGAGCCAGGTGCATGATCGGGTTCCGACAACCCGGCAGGCCGGGGAGGTCCGCCCGCGACGGTCCCGGGCGGACCTCCCCGGCGGCTTGGCACCGGGTATCGATGCGTCCGCTTGCACGGTTCCCCCTTATCCGCCGTCGGACCTCCACTGAAGTGGGTAGCCGTCGATGAGTTAGCGCCGGATGAACCGTCTAAGAGGGGAGGACACCTGCTCAACTCGGAAGGACGCCCCCCATGCCACATCTTTCAGGATTCCTGCCCGCTGACCTGCACATCGTTTCGCAGGTGGATCTGCTGCTCCTCCAGAGGGGTGCCGTACCGCGTAGCTCCCGACTTGAAGCCACGCGGGCAGGACATCACTCCTCACCGTGGCCCGAGCAGGCGGTGGACCGCGTACTCGACGAACTCGAGCGCCGCGAGATGATGGCCGCCCGCCGCCCGACGGTACATGGCCCGACGGTACATGCGCCGAGGCACTCGAGTTCGCACGGCGACGACACCGGGTAACGGGACCTCATCCTCCGCCGGAGCTGTCGCCCTGCAGCTCCGGCGCGCCGCATCCCTGCCATGGGCGGTGGACAGGGTGGCGCGGCAGTGTCCCCAACTCCTGATCGCTCCGGTCGCTTACGCTTTCGCGGCGCCCGAGGGTGCTGACCCTATGGACCAGACCCGAGGCGGCACGACCCCGTTCACCGAGTGGTCCCCGATGATCCTCGCCTTGAAGACCCACGGGTTATGGTTGGCAGCCGTACGCGCGTTCCGCCAGTGACGATCGAAGTTCTTCGCCGTGCTCACGCCGGAGGCGGCGAGCGCGTTGAAGACGTCCGATGTCGCCCTCGTGGCAAGTGCCGTCAGGATCACCTGCGCCTTCGCGGTCTCGAGTTCGGCGACGTCGTTCCGCCGCTCGTCCTCGGCCTCGTCGTCGAGGAAGGCACTCTCATAGGCGTGCTGCAGGGCGCGGGCGGCCCGTTCGACTGTGGCGTCCGCGGCGTAAGCGGCTGCGGAGACCTCGCCGATCACCTGCAGGATCTGCGGGTCGGCCGCGAACGACGAAGCATTGCCGTGGCTGAAGATCCGGGTCCGGTTGCGCACCTCGTGTGCGACGTCGCGTTCGGCTGCAGTGATGGTGCCGGCCAGGACGGCGAGCAGCACCGCCTGGTAGAAGGCCGTCTGGTACTTGAACCTGGTGTCGAAGTCGATGACGTTCCCGGCGTCGACCCGCGCCCGCTCGAAGGTCGAGGTACCGGAGCCGGTTGTCTGCTGGCCGAAACCGTTCCAGTCGTCGGCGTGCGTGACCCCGGGCTGGTGGGCGCTCACCACCGCGATCACCTTGACGTCGTTGTCGGTGCGCTGGGCGAAGGTGTCGATCCAGTCCGCGAAGATGCTGCCGGTCGAGTAGTACTTGGTGCCGCTGATGAGGAAGCCGCCGTCGTGCCTGTCGGGGTCGGGGCTCACCTTGGTGATGACGTCGCCGATCGTGACGCCGCCGACCTCCGTCCACGAATTGCCGACGGTTTCGCCATCGACGAAGCGCTTGAGCCAGACTGCGCGCTGAGGGCCGGTCGAGACAAGGCGGTCCTCGACGAAGGCGAAGTGCGCGCGCAGCGCTTGCGGGATGTTCGAATCGGCAGCTGCCAGCTCGGTGAGGAGGCGGAAGAGCTGTGGCAGGGAGGCGCCGAGGCCGCCGTCTGCGACAGGCACCCGCAACGCTCCGAACCCGGCAGTGATGAGCGATCGGATCTCCTTCCGGGGCAGCTCATGGTCGAGCTCGCGGCGTGACGCACCCTCGGCGATCTCGGCGAAGAGGGGCCGGAAGCGGGCGGCCAGGAGTTCGTAATCCGCGTCCGTGGTCGGAGGGGTGTGGGTCAGGGTCGGCATGTCGGACCTTTCGCTGGTGGAGATCGAACGGGAAGGGAGAGAGGAAGCAGAGGAGCGTCAGGCTGAGACGGGTACCGGGGGTGTAAGGACACGCACGGGGCGTGCGCTGATGGTCGCGGCCACGACGAACAGGACACCTAGGGCTGCGGCAGCAGCGATGACAGAGGTACCGCCCGACGGCCATGCTCCGTTGAGGCCGAGGACGGCGGGAATCACGGTGCTGGACGTGCCGACGAGGATCGCGCTCCAGGCGGTGATTCGTGTGAGGCGCGTGGCGCCGCGGGCGAGCAGCAGGAAGAAGAGGCTCCAGAGCACCGCCCAACCGAGCCACAGCACGGAATTGATGGGGTCGCCGTCGGCCTCCGTTCCGGCGAACACGACTGCGAGAACGGCGACGAAGGCACAGAACCAGCCGACGCCGGCGGAACCGAGGCCGGCGACCGAGCTGAGCCCTACATAGAGGTAGGTGAGACCGAACAGGACGATTCCGCTGGCCGAACCAGCGGCTTCCGGGCCTCCCGTCGATGCGATCAGCAGGGCGATGACCAGTTGGAGTACACCGATCACCAGGTTGAAGAATCCCGAATCGCGCGGTGCCACACGGCCCAGCAGGCCGAGACCGTTGATCAGAAGAGCTGCTCCGGAAAGCAGGAGGCAGATGTATGACATGGACGTCCCATCGACGGGACGCGGACCCTCGGGTACGCGCCGTGCTTGCCCCGCGCGCTTCACGCAGTGCCGGATCTTCACCTGGGGCACCCCACCACGGAGGGGGTTGCCGTCCGACGAGCCAGGGCTTTGCGTCGGAACTCTTGATCTGTGCTCCCGAGACTAGGCCGACAGAGGTGGAAGGAACGGCATTGAGACGCGCGGTAACGCACTATGACCTCGCGTGACCTGAACCGTGCGGACGACCGTGCGGATGACCGCACGGACCGTGATCCGGCGGAACATCCGAGACGTCCGACTTGTTATACGAGGTAATGACAACAGCCCAGGAAATGGACCTGACCACCCTCTCTCCTACCCGTCTGTGGGTGCCCAGACACGTGATGATCACGCGGGCCGCAGCCGACCTACCGCACACAGCCGAGATCATCAGGCGCTGCGAAATCGCCGGCGTCGACGACATCCGGATCCTGCCCGGCAACGCGCTGACGGGACTCCGTGGCGCCACCGAGCGCGAAACCTACGCATCCGCCAAGAACACGCTGGCCGTCGTCGTCGCACCTCCGAGCGCCCTCAAGCCGCAGCCGATCCCACCGAGCGCGGACTGGCGGATCGACCTCGCCAAGGGCTGCCCCGCCCACTGCCAGTACTGTTACCTCGCCGGATCCCTGCAGGGGCCTCCGGTCACCCGGGCCTACGCCAATCTCGACGAGGTGCTGGGCGGGATCCGCACCCACGCCGGCAGGGGTTCCGTCACCCGCGGAACCATCGATCGGGGTGACGAGGGCACGACCTTCGAGATGTCCTGCTACACCGATCCACTCGGCATCGAGAGCGTGACCGGCTCGCTTGCTGCCGCGATCTCCCGCGTCGGCTCGGGCGAGTTCGGCAGCGACGTCCAACTGCGGTTCACCACCAAGTTCGACGACGTCGGAGAGCTGGTGACGCTCGACCATGGGCGCAGGACGCGGGTCCGTTTCTCGGTCAATGCTGCCGAGGTAGCTAACCGGTTCGAGGGCGGAACGGCGCGTATGCCGGCCCGGCTCGCCGCCCTCCGTGCTGTGGCTACAGCCGGCTACCGTGTGGGCCTGACGATCGCGCCCATCATGCCCGTACCGGATTGGCGCGAGCAGTACGGCGCATTGCTGGATGACATCTCCGAGGCAGTCGCCGGTATCGACGACCTCGACCTGACGGCGGAGATTATCACGCACCGCTTCACCCCGGCGAGCAAGGAGGTGTTGCTGAGCTGGTATCCCAGGACGAAGCTCGACATGGACGAGGATCTGTGGAGCCAGAAGCGTTCGAAGTTCGGCGGGGTCAAGTACGTGTACCCGAAGCAGACCATGACGGAGATGCGGCAGTGGTTCACGGAGGAACTGGAGCGGCGCCTACCCGCTGCCCGGCTCCTCTACTGGACCTGATCCATCCGCATTCGTCCGCGCCACGGCGGCGTGCGTGTCACCGGAGGACGCTGGCGAGCGGGGGAGGGGTCGCGAGCGGCGTATCATGAAGGGTCAGCTTTTATCTACCTTTAGGGGCAAGTTGTGTCCACCGTTGAAGACAATTCGGCAACCACAGCGCAGACCGGCGGCAACCGGGTCAAGCGCGGTATGGCTGAAATGCTCAAGGGCGGCGTCATCATGGATGTCGTCACAGCCGATCAGGCACGCATCGCCGAGGACGCCGGTGCGGTAGCCGTCATGGCGCTCGAACGGGTTCCCGCGGACATCCGTGCCCAGGGCGGGGTCTCCCGCATGAGCGATCCCGACATGATCGACAGCATCATCGACGCCGTGTCCATCCCCGTCATGGCCAAGGCCCGTATCGGTCACTTTGTGGAGGCACAGGTCCTTCAGTCCCTCGGCGTCGACTACATCGATGAGTCCGAGGTCCTCACGCCCGCCGACTTCACCAATCACATCGACAAGTGGAAGTTCACCATTCCCTTCGTCTGCGGAGCCACCAACCTCGGTGAGGCGCTTCGGCGTATCAACGAGGGCGCTGCGATGATCCGCTCGAAGGGCGAGGCTGGTACCGGTGACGTCTCCAACGCCACGATGCACATGCGCAAGATCCGCTCGGAGATCAACAGGCTGTCCTCGATGGCCGAGGATGAGCTGTACGTCGCGGCCAAGGAGCTCCAGGCTCCCTATCAACTCGTGAAGGAAGTGGCCTCCGCCGGCCGCCTGCCCGTGGTTCTGTTCACCGCGGGTGGCATCGCCACGCCTGCGGATGCGGCCATGATGATGCAGCTCGGCGCCGACGGCGTGTTCGTCGGCTCAGGCATCTTCAAGTCGGGAAACCCGGCCGAGCGCGCGAACGCCATCGTGCAGGCGACGACGTTCCATGACGACCCCGACATGATCGCAAAGGTCTCGCGTGGACTGGGCGAAGCGATGGTCGGCATCAACGTGGACGAGATCCCGCAGCCGCACCGTCTCGCGGAGCGCGGCTGGTAGCAGCTTTGCAGTACGGCCTGTAGGACGGCCGAGCGCCGGCATCGGGCGCGCAGCGGAAAGGATCGCACCCCCAGGAGGGTGCGGTCCTTTCTGCTACCGCTCACGTAGTCGAGGAAGCCGGTGAGGGTGGCCTGTTCGCCCGCCGCGATGGGTGGGTAAGGGGGTTGGTCGGCCATCGTGCGTCAAGGGTAGCGACGTGCGGCGCAGTGGCACGGAGCGGGGCTCAGAGATGCAGGGCGTAGGTCCTGCCGCGTCCGATCAGCGTGAAACCGCGCCGGGAGAGGAACTCGAATCCCTGCGGAGTGGCATTGACGGCGAGGTTCGTGGCCCCGGCATCACCCGCCGCCCGGGCCGTCGCGCTCAGCAGCGCCGTGGCAAGACCGCGCCGCTGGTGGTCCGGCAGCACTTCGAGGTGATGGATGCCGCCGAGGCGGTCGAGCCCGTCGACACCCGAGGGGTAGAACGAATACGCCGCGCCGGAAAGCATGCCGCTGTCCCGGTCCCGTGTCACCGCGTGCCAGGCCTGCCGAGGCTGGGACCTCACCACCCGCAGTTCCTGCTCGAGCGGGCCCGAGTAGTCGGGGACGTCCGTTGTGAGGACGGCGTCGTCGTCGTCGGAGCGGACGACGGCGGACACAGGCGCCGCCATCCACCAGGGCTGCCAGCTCGGCGAGAACCCGACAACTCCCAGTTCGCTGGCGTTCACCGCGCTGTTCAGCCACACCCGCGCCGACGAGGCACCGAGACGCATGCCCTCGGCCAGGGCCGGCCTGACCGCGTAGGCACTGACCCGCTCGGGGAACATCATCATCAGTTCCTTCCGCGCGGGCAGCCATACCCAGGTGGAACCGTGTGTCGAGAACGTCTTCCCGCCCGTGGCCGTGGCCAGCGCAGCACACCACGCGGATTGGAGCCGCTGGCACTGCACGATGGTTACCATCCCGCACCGCCGACGGGACGGGAACTCATGCCAGGCCGCGGCGGACGAGCAGCGGGTGCAGGTCGGCATCACGGCCGCGGAAGCGGCGGAACGCCTCGAGTGGATCGATGCTGTTGCCTCGCGACAGAAGTTCGCGCCGGAAGTGGTCGCCGTTCTCGCGCGTCAGGCCACCGGAGGACTTGAACCACTCGACGGTGTCGGCGTCCAGCATCTCGCTCCAGATGTACGCGTAGTAGGACGCCGCGTAGCCTCCAGCGAAGATGTGCTTGAAGTAGGAGGTGCGGTAGCGCGGGGGAACGGGCGCAAAATCCACGCCGGCATCGGCGAGGGCGGTCGCTTCGAAGGCGAGCGGGTCCTCGATCTCCGTGCCGGCGGGGATAGAGTGCCAGGCGAGGTCCAGGAGGGTGGCTCCGAGGTAGGCGGTCGTCTCGAAACCCTCACCCCACGCTCCGGCGGCATGGATGCGGTCGATGACCTCCTGGGGAAGTGCCTCGCCGGTCTCGTGATGGCGCGCGTAGTTCGCGACGATCTCGGGCCAGAGGATCCACATCTCATTGACCTGGGAGGGGTACTCGACGAAGTCACGCGGCACCGAGGTGCCGGCGAAGAGCGGGTAGGTGACGTCCGAAAACAGCCCGTGCAGTGCGTGGCCGAACTCATGGAACGTGGTGACCACCTGGTCGTAGGACAGCAACGTCGGTTCCCCGGGGCCGGGCTTCGAGATGTTGAGGTTGTTGATGACGACGGCGCGGGTGCCCTCGAGCGTCGACTGGTCGACGAAGGAGTTCATCCAGGCTCCGCCGCTCTTGGTATCACGGGTGTAGTAGTCGCCGAGGAACAGGCCGAGTCCGGATCCGTCCTCGTTGAAGACCTCCCACACCCGGACGTCCGGGTGATAACCGACGAGGTCGGGTCGCTCCGTGAACGAGAGCCCGTAGAGGCGGTTGGCAGCGTAGAAGACGCCGTCGTGAATGACCCGCTCGAGCTCGAAGTAGGGGCGCAGCGCGTCCATGTCGACGTCGAACTTTGCCTTCCGGACCCGGGCGGCGTAGAACGCCCAGTCCCAGGGCTCGATCGGGTGGCCTGCCTCGGCCTCGAGCTCGGCAGCCTCGTCCCGCGCGTTCCGGACGGCCGGAGCGGCGAGTTGCCGCATGCGGTCCATGATCGCGTCCAGCGACGGGGCCGTCTGATTGTCGGTCGCTGCGGCGGCGTGGGTGTCGAAGCCGAGCAGGGCGGCGCGCTCCGCGCGTAGGGTCGCCATGCGGGTCGCGATCGCGAGGGTGTCGGCGTCGGTGCCTCGCGCACCGCGGTTGACCGACGCCTCGTGCAGGCGACGGCGGACGTCCCGGCCGGTGAGCGATTCCAGGGCCGGCTGCGCCGTCGGCAGGATGAGGGTCAGGAGGTACTTGCCCTCGTGGCCGGCATCCGAAGCTGCACCGGCTGCGGCGGAAATCGAGTCGGCGGACAACCCGTCGAGCTCCTCGACCGAATCGAGCAGCAGCGCTGAGTCATTGGTGTCCTTCAGCAGCTTCTGCGAGAACTCCGTGCTCAGCCCCGAGAGCTCCGAGTTGAGCCCCCGTAGCGTGGCCTGCGCGTCGTCGTCGAGCTCCGCGCCCGCCCTGACGAAACTGCGGAGGTATTCCTCGACGAGCCGCATGGACTCTTCGTCGAGCCCGTCGAGCGGCACCTGACGGAGGCGTCCGAACAGGGCTCGGTTCAGCTTGATGTTGTCCTCGTGCTCGGCGAGGCGTGGGGCCACCTGCTGTTCGAGGTCCTGGATGGTCGCCGTGGCGTGGCTGACTGAGTTGCTGAAGAAGACGCTCGACACCCGGTCCAGCGTGCTCCCCGCACGTTCGAGCGCGACGACGGTGTTCTCGAACGTGGGCGTCTCGCCCGAAGCCGTGATGCGGTCGATGTCGGCGAGGTGCTCCGCGAATCCCGCATCGAAAGCAGGCAGGTAGTGCTCTTCCCTGATGGAGGCGAAGGGGGGCAGCTGGTAGTCGAGGGTGCTCGGCTCGAGGAAGGGGTTGCTCATGGGAACTAACTTTTGCACGATGTTGCACCTTCGTGCACCACCCTCGACCGTGCTCGGGCAGGATACCTACTGTCGAAAGGCCGCGGATCCTCCCCAAGGGTGAGGCGCGCATGAGCGGGCATCGCTCGGACCATGGTCGGAAGTCCCTAGGCGTCGGGCGAGGTGATCATCGGGTAGACGAGTACTGACGGAGTCAGAGGCCTTCGAGCAGCTCTTCCATGTCGTCGATCTCGGCCTTCTGGGTGGCGACGATGGTCTCGGCCAGTTCCACGGCTTCGGGATTCTGCCCGTTCTCGATCTCGTTCCGTGCCATGCCGATCGCACCCTCATGGTGGGCCGTCATGGACTCGAGGAAGATGCGGGAAGCCTCGACTCCCTCGGCGGACTCGAGTTCGGACATCTGGCGCTCGCTCAACATGCCCTCCATGGATCCGGAATCGGAGCCCATGCCCGTATCCGTGCCGTCCATCGAGTGGCCTTCCATGCCGCCGTCCGGTTCGACAGGCTCATCCCAGGCTTCGAGCAAGCTGGTCATCGTCCCGATCTCCGGGCCCTGGGCTTCCTTGATCCTCGTTGCGAGCTCTGTGATCTCAGGGCTGATGCCGTCCTGAGCGAGCATCAGGTCGCTCATCTCGACAGCTTGCTGGTGGTGGGGGATCATCATCTGCGCGAACATGACGTCCGCGTCATTGTGTTCCGGCGGCAGGGCGTCGGAGCTGATCGACCCTTCAGCGGACGAAGAAGTTCCGGCGGCCGCGCTCGGGGCAGGTGCCGCTGCCTCGGCGCTCGTGGTTCCGGTTGTCGTGTCACTGCCGGTGGTGCCGGAATCGGTGCCGCAGGCGGAGAGGGGGAGGGCTGTCGCGAGGCCCAGTGCGGCAAGAGTGAGGTAACGCTTCATGATGGTCAGATCTTTCAGGACTCGGGTGGGTGTTTTGTGGGTTGCTTCCGCCCTATCGGCACGGAGCACCTTGATCCGTTGTGCGTGCTCGTGCGAGGTCGCTGTCCGGGATACCGCGGCGTCCTCGCTGTCGCAGCGGATTATTCGTGAGCCGGCTCGCCGCTCACGCGGTGATCCGCGTGATTCATACCTTCGCGGATAAGGCGGGACAGGTGCCCGTCAACGATGCTGTACTCGACGTTGCGGGAGATCTTGCGTGTGGAGACGAGGCCGGAAAATCGCAGTTTAGCCAGGTGTTGGCTGACCGCGGTGCGAGGTGCGCCGGTCGCTGCGACGAGGGTTCCGACGTCGGACGGGTTCTGTGTAAGGAGCCAAAGGATGTGTAGTCGGGTCGGATCGGCAAGCATGCGGAACGTTTCCGCCCCTGCCTCGAGGCGCTGCCTGTCCGGTTCTCTCGGATGGACGAGACTGGGCCCACCGGAGGGGGGCGAGTGCATGATCGGGGGTGGTGCTGGAGCCCGATGCGGTGCTGGGTCGTGTTCGTTGCGTTGCTCGCCGATGTCGATCACCGTCCTTTCCCTGTTCACTTTGCTGTTGATCGCTACGTTACCGCCGGCTTCTCATGTCCCCAGTCACTTCCGGTGCGCCCACGGGTGCACCGGCCGATTCCGACGGCCACACCGATACGGCAGTGATGGTCCCGGCCAGGGCGAGCGCGCCGAGAATGAGGGCTGCAGCCGTTTGACCCGCGGCGGCTCCGACCCATCCGGCGACGGGGTACGTAAGCATGAAGCAGGCGTGCGAGAGGGAGAACTGGGCCGTGAAGAGGTAGCTTCGCGTCTTGTCCGTCGCGACCCGCCGCAGCAGCCGCGAGGACGGTGTACTGATCATCGATGTCCCGATGCCCAGCGCGAACCACAGGCCAAGAAGCAGGAGCCATGGTGCGCCCGTCGGTGCAATGAGCGCAGCACCGACCAGGCCCAAGGGCACGATGGTGCCACCGATCAGCATGAACGTGCGGTCTGGCATGCGCTCGAGGACTCGTGGTGCGATGAACGCGACGAGCATCGACCCGGCACCGTAGAACGCCAGGGCGATCGCGACGTCGGTGTTGGATCCGTCGAACAGGTCCCGGGCGTAGACGACGGTGTTCACGAGTACGAGGGCTGTGGCGGCGGCGACGACAAGATTGAGCACCATCAGTCCGCGCAGGGCCGATTCCCGTTGGAATATCCGTGTGCCAAGGGTGGTGCGGTGCAGGAGCGAACCGTGGGCGGGTGAGGTTGGGGGAGTGGGAAGCCTGGTCGCAAGGACCATCGCGGCAGACACCAGGAACCCCACCATCGTGCCGACGAAGAGGTTGTGATAGCTCGTGACGGCCAACAAGGCTGCAGCGAGCAGGGGGCTGACAAGGGATTCGAGGTCATACGCGAGCCTCGAGAGCGACAGGGCCTTCGTGTAGTCCCTCTCCTCCGGCAGGACAACCGGGATCAGGGCCTGAAATGCGGGCGTGAAAGTGGCCGATGCCGACTGGAGGACGAAGACCAGCGCGTAGATCTGCCACACCTGATCGATGAACGGCAGGCTCAGGGCTATGGCCACCCGGACCAGGTCCGCGCCGACGAGGACGCCCTTGCGGGGGAGATGTTCGACCAGCGCGGCCATCAGGGGTGCCACGAAGACGTAGGCGACCATCTTGATCGTCAGTGCGGTGCCCAGTACAGCACCGGCCCGGGCGCCGGCCACGTCGAAAGCCAGCAGACCCAGTCCCACCGTGAGCAGGCCCGTCCCCAACAGGGCCACGACCTGAGCGGTGAAGAGGTTGCGGTATGCGGAATGACGGAAGACTGAAAGCAAAGTGCCTCCTGGAGGTGGAATCAGAAGCAATTGCCCTGAGCGTGCATCTGTGCGCACTCACGAACTTTACCTCGTCGAAGGCCCTTGGAACGAACGCTAGATCAGATCATTCTCGACCTGGAACCGAGCAATTCGGCGATGGAAAAGATCATCATCACCGGTGCGCCGGAACGCCTCGGGTTCGTCCTGTCCATTGCCGCTCAACTCCCAGCCGAAACTCCTGAAGAGTTCGTTCTCCAGCGACCGAGCCTCCTTGATCTTCATCTCCCAGTCGGTGGAGGAAGTGGGCTCCGAGCAGGTAGGAAGATCCTGGTAGAGCTGGACGCGCCGTTCCCACGTCGGAGCGACGAAGTCGTCCCAGTTCTGGCGTGCATACGGCGGGAGCGCCTCTACGGCAAACGTACTCCTGGGGTTTGTGGACGAACCGATGGTGTACGCCAGGGTCGTCACGAGGATGTCGGCCGCCCCGGTGATTTCAGCAAGCAGGTTCTTCACGACCGACTCGGCCAGGGTGGCGTTGATTTCGAAAAGTATGATGTCCCAGTAATCGAGCGCTGTAAGAGGCGCAGGGTCGAATCCAAGCTGAGCCAGCCTCCGCTCGATGCGGTACTCCTCCATACCCTTCACAGCGAGCCCGATGATGTTCCACTGCCACTGTGTGGTCGCGAGGCTGTGGTAATTCCTGCCGTCCTCCTCCCGGAGGTTCATCAGGACGTGTCCGGCTTCATGCGCAGTCAGACGCTTGAGGCCGCCGTCAGCCAGCTCGTCCAACACCGATGCATTGATGATCACCTGGTCTTCTACGGTCTTCGCTGCGACTTGTCCACTGCCTCGACCCGCTGAGTAGTCCTTCAGGCCTGAGAGGGTGCGGACGGACTGCTCGAAGTCGGTCGTGACGAGGACCGTACCTTCCGGATCCCCCATGGCGAGAAGCCCCGCCTCCACGTCGTTCCGCTGGTTGCTGGTCAAAGTGATGCCGTCTGTGTTGATGATCATGACCCAACTGTATTGACCAGGGGACCAGGTGGCACGCCCTGAGAGCTGAAGGAGCTCCTGCTTAGATGCCTCGATGGCCGTAACGACGCGGCCAGGAACGGGCGGAACTGGTAGAACCCCTCATGGCACCGACCCGCTCACGGGAGGCAGGGAACATCGTCAGCGCAGCGAATCCTTGGGGTGGGTGACCCTGTCTGGTGTCGACTTCTCCGGTTAGGCTTTGCCCAACGGTCTCAACCGGAGCGGGCATGAGGGGGAGCATCATGGAGACGTATCCCTTTGTTGATGCGGGCATGTGGGAGTTGAAGTATCAGGAGTTGCTCCTGCGCTTCGAGCAGGAGCGGGCGAAGGTGGGCCAGCTGTATGAAGCGCTGGCGTCGCGGGACGTGATCGGGCAGGCAAAGGGCATTCTGATGGAACGCCACCGACTGGATGCTGATGGTGCGTTCCAGGTGCTCATGCTGGCGAGCTCCCGGACCAATCTGAAACTGCACGAGGTGGCACGGGAGCTGGTGACGACGGGTGTGTTGGTAGCGCGGGAGCCCTAGGGCCTCCCGGGATGAGCGTCGCTCCCGCTAGGAGGTGCACCGCTCACAGGTCGAAGCCTCGGCTCGCGCCGTGAGATATGGCGGAGGGCTGTCCCTACCGTGGCCTGGCGCCGGCGTGCTTCCGCGCGAGGTCCGCGAGGGAGTCGTCCACGCCTTCGTCCTCGAACGAACCGAACTTCCGCTCCGCCGCCGTGCGCAGCAGGAAGTCGGCGATCGCAGGATTCTTCGGCAGAAGTGAGCCATGGAGGTAGCTCGCCACGATATTCCTGTATCGAGCGCCCTCGTGTCCCTCTTCGGCGTTGTTGCCGGCTCCCTTGACGACGGTGGCCAACGGTTTCAGGCCGTCCCCGAGGAAAGTCTGCCCACTGTGGTTCTCATACCCATGGATCTCGCCGAACTCCTCGCTCGTGGCGACGACGTTGCCGATCAGGCGCTCGGTACCGCCGCGCGTCTCGAGGTCCAGCACGCCGATGCCGGGGATGACGGCGCCGTCGTGCGTGCGGAACTCGTTGCCGAACAGCTGGTACAGCCCGCAGATGAGCAGCATGGGAGTTCCCTCCTCCGCCAGCTCGCGCAGCCTCGGAGCTATGGCCTGCAGGTCGTCCTGGATGACGACCTGACCGCTGTCCTGTCCTCCTCCACCGATGATCAGGTCGACGTCCTCGGGGAAGGTGTCGCCGGCGTTGTGTTCAAGGATCTCTGCCCCGTAGCCGCGCCATGCGAGGCGTTGTTTGAGCACGAGGACGTTCCCGTAGTCCCCGTAGATGTTCATCTCCCGCGGGTAGAGCTGCAGGATGCGCAGGGTGCCCTTCGACGGATCGGCGGGTGCCTCGGTCAGGGCGATGGCGGATGGTGCGTCGGTCATCAGGAGACCACCTCGACCTTCGTGATCTTGGAGAGTTCACGGCGAACCGCGAGCATCGCCGTGTAGGTGCAGAAGATGCGCTTGGGGCGCCCCTCCGAGCCGCGGATGAACAGCTTGAGTGCGTCGGCGATGTCGGTTTCGACGGCACCCACCCGGACGTCGTCGTACGTGAGCCGGAGCGCCATGTCGTAGGCGCGGACGCCGCTGACGATGTCCACCCCGCCGAGGCCGAGCGAATCGAAGTCGACGTCCCACAGCCAGGACATGTCGCGCCCGTCGGCATAGTTGTCGTTGATGGCGATCATGGTGGCGCATCCTGCCGGGTCGAACGATTTCAGTCCGAGCCGGAAACCACTGGGATTCTTCACGAGGACCAGCTCGAGAGCCTGGCCGTCGACGACGAGACTCTCGCCCCGCCCGAACGCTGGTTCGACCGCGGCCAGCGACGAGAAGAGTCGCGCGTCGTCGACCGTGGCGCCGAGGACGGCGCGGGCCGCCGCGAGCGCAGCGGCGGCGTTGAAGATGTTGTAGACCCCGCGCAGTCGCAGATCGGTGTGTGTCAGTTTTCCGTCCGCCTCGAACTCCGCGGAGTTGCCGTCGACGGAGCGGAGCACGACGTCGGCCGGCAGCTCCGATGCGGGAGCGGTTCCTTCGGCGCTGCGCAGCTCATCGTCGTTGGGGAACGTGCTGCGGAGGGAAGCGTCGAGTCCGAAATAGACGACGTCGGCCCTGGAGATCGACGGAGCGAGGCCGGCGACGCGGGGATCCTCGCGGTTCAGCACCACCGTCCCCGTGGTGGCAATGGCTATGCGCTCCAACAGGCGGGTGGTCGCGTCGATCTCGCCGAAGCGGTCGAGCTGGTCCCGAAGGACATTGAGGAGGAGCGAGTACTCCGGGGGCACGAGCTTCACGAAGTGCACGGCGTGCGCTTCGTCGAGCTCGAGGACGGCGACGTCAGCCTTCAGGCGTCCGCGCCAGTCGACGTCACCGAGGAGCGCCGCCGCGACGCCGCGCGTGAAATTGCTGCCCGTGCGGTTGGTGAAGACGGTCAGCCCTTGCCCCTCGAGCAGCTCGACCACCATCTTGGTGGTGGTCGTCTTGCCATTGGTTCCGCTGACGACGACCACGCCGTGGGGGAGGGTGGACAGGGCGCGGCCCATGAAACCGGGGTCGAGGCGCTCGACCACGAGGCCGGGAAGGGCGGAGCCGCCGCCGCGCAGGCGGGACGCGATGCGCACGGCCTTGCCCACGAGGACTGGAAGGGGATTCATCCCTCCACATTATCGCTGGCGTGCCACCGTTGCCGGGAAGCGACGGAGACTCGCTCCGCGCGGCCGCCTCCGAGGGTCGGGTACGGGATCCGCACGCCATAGAATTGAGGGATGTCCTCCCCGTCCTTCTCGGCGCCCCTGCCCATGTCGGTCCCCGAATCCGATGATGCACCGTCACCACCTGTCCCTTCAGCTGCAGGGACCATCGGCACGACGGCGAACGGCCGGCGCGATATCGTCGTCGGCGTTCTCGCCGTGCAGGGCGACGTGCGCGAGCACATCGCGACCATCGAATCACTGGGAGGGCGCGCAATTGCCGTCCGGCGCCCGTCCGAGCTCGCTGCGGTCGACGGGCTGATCATTCCCGGAGGCGAGTCGACCACCATGGACAAGCTGTCGCGCACCCTCGGCCTCGCCGATCCGTTGCGGGACCTGATCGCCGGTGGACTGCCGGTGTACGGCTCCTGCGCGGGCATGATCATGCTGTCCGACGTCGTCGCCGATCCTTCCACCGACCGCTCGGGGAATCCGCAGCAGACCTTCGGGGGCCTCGACATGGTGGTGCGGCGCAACGCCTTCGGACGCCAGCGCGAGTCCTTCGAGACGGACCTCGACTTCGCGGGCCTCGCGACGACCGGCAACGCGGCGGGTGATAACCCCGTTCGGGCGGTTTTCATCCGCGCTCCATGGGTGGAGAAGGTCGGCGAAGGTGTCGAGGTCCTGGCTCAGGTACCTGCCGCGGAGACGCCCCCTGCCGGCCCGCCGAGCGGTGGATCGGGCGCTTCGTATGGGGCTGGGGCACCCGGTACGGGGACCGACTTGGCCCCGGTCGCTAGAATTGTCGCAGTGCGTTCAGGGAACCTCCTGGCCACGAGTTTCCACCCGGAAGTAACGGGCGAGCGGCGGGTCCACGAATTGTTTATCCGGATGATCAGAGGAGAAGCGTAAGCATGTCGGGCCACTCCAAATGGGCAACAACCAAGCACAAGAAGGCTGCGATCGACGCCAAGCGCGCGAAGTCCTTCGCGAAGTTGATCAAGAACATCGAGGTCGCTGCGCGGGCCGGCGGTGCAGACGTCGCCGGTAATCCTGGCCTCGAGCTGGCCGTCTCCAAGGCCAAGAAGACCTCCGTCCCCATCGACAACATCAACCGCGCAGTGAAGCGCGGTGCCGGTCTGCTCGGCGAGGTCGTCGATTACCAGACAATCATGTACGAGGCCCGCGGTCCCCAGGGCTCAGCCCTGCTGATCGAGTGCCTGACGGACAACAAGAACCGCGCAGCGTCCGAGGTGCGCCTGGGGATCAGTCGCAACGGGGGCACCATCGCCGACCCCGGCTCCGTGGCGTACCTCTTCGCGCGCAGGGGCGTCGTCACCCTGCCGAAGAACGGACTCACGGAGGACGAGCTGCTCATGTCCGTCCTCGACGCCGGAGCTGACGAGGTCAGGGAATCGGCTGATGCCTTCGAGATCGTCTCCGAGCCGCAGGACCTTCGTGGAGTGGTCGCAGCGCTCGATGAGAGTGGTATCGAGTACGAGTCCGACGAGGTGGAGTTCGTCCCGTCCATGCACGTGGACCTAGATGCCGACGGCGGCCGGAAGTTCCTCAAGCTCGTGGACGCGCTCGAGGAGCTCGACGACGTCCAGAATGTCTACTCGAACGCGCATCTCGCGGACGATGTGCTGGCCGAGCTCGAGAACGACGACTGACATCGCACCGCTCGACGCCGCCCTGCGGGGTGCCCGATGACCTACCGCGTGATGGGAGTGGACCCTGGCCTGACTCGCTGCGGACTCGCCGTCGTCGACATCGAACCGAACCGGCGTTCCACCCTCGTCGCCGTCGGTGTCGTCGGCACGGAGGCGGGTCGCAGCCTGGATGAGCGGCTCCTGGTCATCTCGGACGCCGTCGACTCCTGGTTGGACTTGCACAAGCCGCAGGTCCTCGCCGTCGAGCGCGTCTTCAGCCAGCTGAACGTCAGCACCGTCATGGGCACCGCGCAGGCCTCCGGAGTCGTGATCGTCGCAGCCGCCCGGCGCGGGATCCCGGTCGCCCTGCACACGCCGACCGAGGTGAAGGCGGCGGTCACGGGCAACGGCCAGGCCGACAAGGTGGCGGTCACGAAGATGGTGACGAAGATCCTGCGGCTCGACACCGCCCCCAGGCCCGCAGATGCCGCCGATGCGCTGGCCCTCGCCATCACCCATGCGTGGCGACGGGGAGTGGGACAGCAGGGTGCGGCCGCGGCGGCCGGTTCCATCACGCCCGCCCAGAGGATCTGGGCCGAGGCAGAAGCCAAGGCGCGACGTCGGTAGAACCGGTTTTCGGTGTGGCGGCTCGATCGCACGGCGCGACGCCGGTACGGTTGAGCATTAGAACGTATGTTCGACGGGCGGAAGCCCGGACATCCATCCGCACGTGCCCCTGGAGTTCCTCATGATCAGTTCCCTACGCGGGACAGTGACCCACGTGGGCCTGCAATCCGCCGTCATCGACGTCAACGGCTTCGGCATGCTCGTCCAGGCCACGCCGCAGACCCTCGCCGGGCTGAGGACGGGGGAGCAGGCCTCCGTGTCCACCGCCATGATCGTGCGCGAGGATTCGATGACTCTTTTCGGGTTCGAGGACGCGGACCAGCGCGAAGTCTTCGAGACGCTCCTCGCGGTCAGCGGGGTCGGGCCGCGCCTGGCGCTGGCCGTCCTCGCCGTCCACACCCCCGATGCCGTCCGCGTGGCGGCGTCGTCGGGCGACGACAAGGCGTTCAGCAAGGTGCCGGGCATCGGGCCCAAGGGTGCGCGGCGCATCGTGCTCGAACTCGCGGGCAAGCTCGTGCCGCTGGAATCCAAGCCCGGCATCTCCAAGCAGACGTGGCAGGGCCAGGTGCTCACCGCCATGATGGGCCTCGGCTGGTCCGAGAAGGACGCCGGAGCGGCCATCGACGCCGCGGTCGAAGAGTCCCCCGAGGTGGCAGCGACAGGTGATGTCGGACAGATCCTCAAGCTCACGCTGCGCAGGCTCGGCCAGGACGGCGCACGCAGCTCGGCCCGGAGGAGGGTCGGCTCGTGACGAACCAGAACTCCGAGGAGGTGCCGCTCGTCGCTCCGTCCTCCGATCCCGAGGACCGCGCCGTCGAGGCGGCGCTGCGCCCGAAGAACCTCGACGATTTCGTCGGTCAGAAGCGGGTCCGGCGGCAGCTCTCCCTCGTCCTGGAAGCCTCGCGGCTCCGCGGACGCAGCGCCGACCACGTCCTGCTGTCAGGTCCGCCCGGCCTCGGCAAGACGACCCTCGCCCTGATCATCGCCGCCGAGATGAATGCACCGCTCCGCATCACGTCCGGTCCCGCGATCCAGCACGCCGGTGACCTCGCCGCGATCCTCTCGTCCCTCACCGAGGGGGAGGTTCTCTTCCTCGACGAGATCCACCGCATGTCGCGGCCGGCCGAGGAGATGCTCTACATGGCCATGGAGGATTTCCGCGTCGACATCATCGTCGGCAAGGGTCCCGGCGCCACCGCCATCCCCCTCGAACTGCCCCCGTTCACCCTCGTCGGGGCCACGACACGCGCGGGACTGCTGCCGGGTCCGCTGAGGGACCGGTTCGGATTCACGGGGCACCTCGAGTTCTACTCCACCGCTGAACTCGAACTCGTGCTCCGCCGCTCCGCGATGCTCATGGACATGAAGGTCAGTTCGGCATCCTTCGCCGAGATCGCAGGCCGTTCGCGCGGCACGCCCCGTATCGCCAATCGCCTGCTGCGGCGCGTCCGTGACTGGGCGCTCGTCCACGGTATGGATACCATCGATGTCCGCGCGGCGAGTGCTGCGCTGGACATGTACGAGGTCGATGCACGGGGCCTTGATCGCCTCGACCGCTCCGTCCTCACGGCACTCATCACGAAATTCAACGGCGGCCCCGTCGGCCTGTCCACGCTGGCGATCGCCGTCGGAGAGGAACCCGAGACGGTCGAGACAGTGGCTGAACCGTACCTGGTCCGCGAAGGCATGCTCGGGCGTACCCCGCGTGGGCGTATCGCGACGGCGGCGGCCTGGAAACACCTGGGCCTGGTGATGCCGGCGAACGTTGCCGCCGCCATGCCCGAGGATCTGTTCTCCGTAGCTCCGGATGACCTGATGGGTACCGAATCCGCCCTTGACAGTTGGGGCCAACAGGACTCCTGACGCGGGAGTGGTCAGCATTCCCCTTTAGACTGGAGTCTCACGATGTGTGCCGGGGCACAGTTCTGCCGCCCACACCCAGTCCCAGGAACGGATTTTCCAGTGCTTGCACATGTAGTTGCCCAGACCGCCTCCGGAGATGCACCCCCCTTCGACATCTTCTCGCTGCTGCTGCCGCTGGCATTGGCATTCCTGATCTTCACCATGTTCCGCAGGCAGCGTAAGTCGCAGAAGCAGGTGAAGGAGATGCGTACGCAGATGGAGCCCGGTACCGAGGTCATGACCCAGTTCGGTCTCTACGGCACGATCGTCTCGATCGACCAGGAGAACAACAAGGCAGTCCTCGAACTCTCTCCGGGCAACCTCGCGACCGTGCACACGCAGGCCCTGTCCAAGGTCGTCCAGCAGGAGAGCGCCGTCGCTGGTGACGGAGCGGAAGCTACCGGGGATGACGCGGCAGCTCAGCGCGATCTCGATGCGTACGACGGCGCTCCGGTACCCGACGACGCCTCCTCGATCGACGGCGCCGACCGCGCCCCATCAGGCGGTGCCACAGCGGCGGGAACCACAGGTTCGACGCTGGGCGAGAGCCATGAGGAGACCACCGAACGGTTGAACCGGGAGCAGGCCGTGCGGGAAAACCGCGACGCGCGTGATGCCCGCGATCCCAAAGTGAACCCGGACAACTAGCATTCCGTAGGGCCGGTACTCAACCGGGCCCGTCACGATCAATTCGGCGCACGAGCCGCGCCATTGCATAAGGACAACCCACCATGCCTCGTACCGGTCCCGGGACGGCAGCCAAGCGGACATTAGTCTGGCTGGGCGCATTGACAGCACTGCTCGCGATCCTGCTGGGAGTGGGCTCCTACTGGAGTACCGCGAGCTGGAGCCCCCGCCTCGCCCTCGACCTGGAGGGCGGCACGCAGATGATCCTCGCCCCCCGGGTACAAGGTGGCAGCGAGATCACACCGGAGCAGCTCGATCAGGCCGTGGAAATCATCCGCCAGCGCGTCGACGGTTCGGGTGTGGCTGAAGCGGAGATCAACACGCAGTCCGGCCAGAACGTCATCGTGTCGCTGCCCGGAACCCCGGATCCGCAGACACGCGACCTGATCCAGGCCTCGGCGCAGATGGAATTCCGTCCGGTTCTGGCGGGCGGGCCCGGTCAGGCTCCGGCGGCCGAGACCCCGACCCCGGACGACCAGCTGCCCCAGCCCGCGGCCGAGCCGCAGGACGCGAGCGACCCCAACTGGATCACCCCCGAGCTGTACAAGGAGTTCGAGGCGTTGAACTGCCTCGATCCCGCCGCTCTGGAGCCTTCGGAGGAAACCGCCCCCGCCGACCAGCCCATGGTCGCCTGTGAGCCCGACACGCAAGGGAAGTACATCCTCGGCCCCGTCGAGGTGCCCGGTACCGACATCTCGACGGCAAGCTACGGGCTGCAGCGGAGCCCGCAGGGTCAGGCCCTCAACACGTGGGCCGTGAACATCGACTTCAACGATGAAGGCACAGAGACCTTCCGCGAGGTCACCGAGCGACTCTTCGCACTCGGCGAAGGCGATCCGAGGAATCAGTTCGCCATCGTGCTGGACGGGCGGATCGTGTCCGCGCCGACCACCAACGCTGTGATCGCCGACGGCAACCCGCAGATCAGCGGAAACTTCACCGAGGAATCCGCCGCCGCCCTGGCCGAGCAGCTCAAGTACGGCGCACTACCCATCAGCTTCGAGATCCAGAGCGAGCAGCAGATCTCCGCGACCCTCGGTGCGGACCAGTTGCGCCTCGGGCTCATCGCCGGCCTGATCGGGCTCCTGCTGGTCGCCGCGTACTCGATGTTCCAGTACCGACTGCTGGGCCTCGTGACGATCGCGTCGCTCGTCGTGGCCGGCATCCTGACCTACCTCGCCATCTGCATCCTCGGCTGGACCGAGAACTACCGCCTTTCACTCGCGGGTGTAGCAGGGCTGATCGTCGCCATCGGCCAGACGGCCGACTCGTTCATCGTCTACTTCGAACGTATCCGTGACGAGCTGCGCGACGGGCGCGGGCTCATCTCCGCCGTCGAGAACGGCTGGCGCCGCGCAAAACGCACGGTGCTCGCGTCGAAAGCCGTGAACCTCCTGGCCGCGCTCGTCCTGTACTTCGTCGCAGTGGGCAACGTGCGCGGGTTCGCGTTCACACTGGGCCTGACCGCCATCGCCGACCTCATCGTGGTCTTCCTCTTCACGCACCCGGTCCTTCGGCTGCTGGCGAAGACGAAGTTCTTCGGCGAAGGGCACCCGTGGTCCGGTCTGGACCCCCGACGGCTCGGTGGCATCCCGCTCTATCGCGGGGCCGGTCGGGTTCGCGAGCCGGGCGACAAGCCTGTCGTCGCCGCCCGCACCAAGAACAAGGGTGCAACGGCCGAGGCTGATCGACGCCTCACCATCGCCGAGCGCCGCCGCGCCGAGCAGCAGAAGGCACTCGCCGGGCGTACAGGATCCTCCGTCGTCGAACGCACCGGTTCTTCCAAGAAAGAGATCAACGAATGAGCCGCACAAGCTTCGCCACTTTCGGCAACGAGCTGTACTCGGGCAAGCGCTCCTACCCCTTCGTCGCCAAGCGCAACCTCTGGTTCCTGATCGCCGGCGTCGCCATGCTGATCTCGATCCTGATCCCGGTGGTGAAGGGTGGCTTCAACCTCGGGATCGACTTCCGCGGTGGATCCGAATTCACCGTCTCGGCGACCGAGAACACGGACGTCGCCGTCGGCGAGAAGGCGGTGACCGACGTCGTACCCGAGGCCGTCCCCCGCGTCACCAACATCGCCGCAGACACCATGCGCATCCAGACGGAGCGGCTCTCGGACGATCAGACCCTCAGCGTGCGCGACAACCTCGTCACCGGGTACGGCGTCGGACAGGACCAGGTGACGTCGAGCTTCGTCGGGCCGACCTGGGGCGAGGACGTCAGCCGTCAGGCGCTGATCGGCTTCGGGGTCTTCGTGATCCTCGCGGCGGTCCTGATGGCCATCTACTTCCGCACCTGGAAGATGGCACTCGCCGCGATGGCCGCACTGGTCGTGGTCATGGTCGTCACCGCAGGGCTGTATTCGCTGAGCGACTTCGAGGTCACCCCGTCGGCGATCATCGGTTTCCTGACCATCCTGAGCTACGCCCTGTACGACACCGTGGTGGTGTTCGACAAGATCCGGGAGAACACGGCGGACGTGACGAAGTCGACCAAGCGCACCTTCGCCGAGCAGGTCAACCTGGCCGTGAACCAGACCCTCGTCCGGTCCATCAACACCTCGGTCGTGGCGATCCTGCCGGTCGCCTCGATCCTCTTCATCGGGTCCTTCCTCCTCGGTGCGGGGACGCTTCAGGATCTGTCCCTCGCTTTGTTCATCGGCATCATCCTGGGCACGCTCGGCACCATCTTCATCGCGGCTCCGCTCTACGCGGCGTTGCGGCTCAATGAACCCGAGATTAAGAAGCAGGAGAAGAAGGTCAGGAACAGGCGTTCCGTGGAAGCGGCAGCGGCCTGAACCACGGGCCGATGAGTGCACGCCGGCTTCGCTTCACCTCGCTTCAGCCGCAGGTTCCCCGCGGGGAACCTGCGGCTGATGAGGTAACGAGCCCAGCTAGACTTGGAGTTGTCGCGTTACCTGTGGCATCTTGAGTCCTTTAAGGATCCGAGATCGAGATTGAGGGGCTGTGAATGGCTGAAGCGGTGAATCCCGTTGTGCGGCCCGGAGATGCCCCGGGACTCGCAGCTCATGAGGCATCACGCCCGGCCGCCACCGAGGCTCCGCGTCCTGTCCCCTCACGCGGACTCGTCCAGCCGACCTCTCCGACGTCAGCCCCTTCCGCGACGAGTGCGGATCAGGTGGCCCCGGGCAGGCGAGGCCGAACACGGGCGCGAATAGCACGGCTCACGGGTCGGGGTTCGTCCGGCTACTCCCCGGTCCTGGAGCCTCTCCTGCGCACGGTCCGGGCGAACAACCCGAAGGAAGACCTCGACCTCATCCAGCGTGCCTACCTCGTGGCGGAGCGGAGCCACGAGGGCCAGACGCGCAAGAGCGGCGATCCGTACATCACGCATCCCGTGGCCGTCGCCACGATCCTCGCCGAGCTGGGGATGACCGGCACCACGCTCGCCGCAGCGCTGCTGCACGACACGGTGGAAGACACCTCCTACACTCTCGATGAGCTCAAGCGTGACTTCGGCCCCGAGGTCGCCATGCTGGTCGACGGCGTGACGAAGCTCGACAAGGTGTCGTTCGGTGACGCCGCCCAGGCCGAGACGGTTCGCAAGATGGTCGTCGCCATGGCCAAGGACATCCGCGTCCTCGTCATCAAGCTCGCCGACCGCCTGCACAACGCCCGCACCTGGCGCTTCGTCTCCCCGGCGTCCTCTGCGAAGAAAGCGCGCGAGACCCTCGAGATCTTCGCGCCGCTCGCCCATCGCCTCGGCATGAACACCATCAAATGGGAGCTGGAGGACCTGTCCTTCGCAGCACTGCACCCCAAGGTGTACGAGGAGATCGTGCGCATGGTGGGGGACCGGACCCCGGAGCGGGAGAAGCATCTCGGCCTCGTGCGCAACCAGATCGAGGAAGACCTCCGCGCAGTGAAGATCAAGGCGACCATCACGGGACGCCCCAAGCACTACTACTCCATCTACCAGAAGATGATCGTGCGGGGTAAGGACTTCGACGACATCCATGACCTGATGGGCGTGCGCGTCCTCGTGGATAGCGTGCGTGACTGCTACGCGACCCTCGGTTCGCTGCACTCGCGGTGGAACCCCCTCCCGGGGCGGTTCAAGGACTACATCGCGATGCCGAAGTTCAACATGTACCAGTCGCTGCACACCACCGTGATCGGTCCCGGCGGCAAGCCCGTCGAGATCCAGATCCGGACGCATGACATGCATCGCCGCGCCGAGTACGGCGTCGCCGCGCACTGGAAGTACAAGAACGGCGGCAGGCAACTCGACACATCCGAGAACGGCGACATGGGCTGGCTCCGGAGCCTCGTCGACTGGCAGCAGGAGACGTCGGATCCGAACGAGTTCCTGGACTCCCTCCGGTTCGAGATCAATGCCCGCGAGGTGTTCGTCTTCACGCCGAAGGGTGAGGTCATGGCGCTGCCCGCCGGATCCACGCCGGTGGACTACGCCTACGCAGTCCATACCGAGGTGGGGCACCGCACCATCGGTGCCCGCGTCAACGGGAAGCTCGTCCCCCTCAACAGCGAACTCAGCCATGGCGACTGGGTGGAGATCTTCACTTCCAAGGCCGAGGGCGCCGGCCCGAGCCAGGACTGGCAAGGGTTCGTCAAGAGTCCCCGCGCCCGCAACAAGATCCGTCAGTGGTTCACGAAGGAACGCCGTGAGGAGGCGGTGGACAAGGGCAAGGAACTGCTGACGCGGGCAATGCGCAAGCAGAACCTGCCGCTGCAGCGCATGATGACGCACAGCGCGATGATGTCGGTGGCAGAGGAACTGCGCCATCAGGACATCACGGCCCTGTATGCCGCCGTCGGCGACGGGCACACCTCGGCCCAGAACGTGATCGAGCATCTCGTGGCGCTGATGGGCGGCCACGAGGGCGCCGAGGACAAGATCGCGGAGACGGCGGTCGCCACGCAGCCCCGGCGTCCCAAATTCTCCGACTCCGGTGTCACGGTACGCGGCGTCGGGGACGTATGGGTCAAGCTGGCCCGGTGCTGCACGCCGGTCCCGCCGGATCCCATCATCGGATTCGTCACCCGTGGCTCCGGCGTCTCGGTGCACAGGAGCGACTGCCGGAACGTCGAGGAGCTGCGAGACCAGCCGGACCGGATAGTCCCTGTGGAATGGGCGCCGACGCAGTCGAGTGTGTTCCTGGTGGAGATTCAGGTCGAGGCACTCGACCGGAAGAGCCTGCTCTCGGACGTCACGAGCCTGCTCGCTGAGAACCACGTGAACATCCTCGCGGCGAACGTGAATACGTCCTCCGATCGCGTGGCGGTGTCCCGCTTCGCCTTCGAGATGGGCGACCCCAAGTACCTGAACCACATCCTGAGCGCTGTGCGGCGCATCGACGGCGTCTTCGACGTATACCGGACCACGGGTTCCCAGCGGCGCCCCTGACCTCTCTGCCGCACGGCACTGGACGCGGACCCTCCGCCCTCCCGGGGTCCTTACTCACCGGCAGTGTCCTTCTGGGCCTCGCGAAGCCGGGTCAGGGCGCGGGTCTTCCCCGGCACCCGGGACGTGTTGACGAGGGCGGCCTCCACGAGGCGTAGCGGGCAGTCGAGCTCCGCCGACCTGCCGATGGCTCGCAGGATGAGTGCGGCGTCACGGTCCTCGCCATGCACGGCGATGTCGAGGGCAGTCCGAAGCGGCGTCGTCACCGACACCCCGCCCACCAGATTGACGTCGAACGGCCCCAGTGCGACCTGGTGCATGACCGCGCGGGTGAAGGGCGGCAGTGCAGTCGTCCGGCGCCGATGATCGGTCACGAGGCTGATCAGGGCCGGGGGAGGCGCGCACCCGTAGATCCAGGCAGCGCACGAGCGTCCCAGGGCTACTCGGGGACGCAGGGAGTGCGGGACGCTGCGTGCCGCCGCCTGCGACCTCGTTGCCGCATCCTCCCGGAAGTCGCTGCGAAGGTAGGAGTCACCGATGACGAGGCGCACCAGACCGTCGAGGCGCATGGCCTGCAACTCCGCCGAGGTGAAGATGTCCCCGGCGTGGAAGAGCGCACCACCCGTGGACGTGACCGGGTGCGCGCCCGCACCGAGGTGCCGTTCGGGTGGTGCTGCGACGGCGGCGCTATCGAGGGGACACATTCCTCCAGCATCGCGAGTATGCGCGGTATGCAAAAGCCCTCCGGCACCGTTGTGGACAACGGTGCCGGAGGGCCGGCGGTGCTATTGCATCAGCCGGATGCCGGATGCCGGATGCCGAATGCGGGGTGCTAGGAGAAGTCCTGCGCCGATTTCTGCAGCATCTGGAGCCACTGCTCGCGGGCGGCCAGGGCCTCCTTCGCGGTGGCGATCTTCTTGGCATTGCCCGCACGCTCCGCGTCGGCGAGGTCCTCCTTGAGCTGGGCGATCGTCGCCTCGAGCTGGCTCAGGGCGCTGTTGGTCCGCGCCTTCGTCTCGGGGTTGGTCTTCGTCCAGTTCTCGTCGTCGGCGGCCTTGATGGCGTCTTCGACCTGACGGAGTCCGGCGTCGATCCGGCCCATGTCGGCGCGGGGGACCTTGCCTGCCTCGTCCCAGCGGTCACGGACGGACTGGAGCGCCTTCTTCGCGGCGGCCAGGTCCCTGATCGGCAGGATCGCCTTGGCTTCCTTGAGCAGGGCTTCCTTGGCCACGAGGTTTTCTGCGTATTCGTCGTCGACCGCCTCGTTCGCGGCTTTACGTGCCTCGAAGAAGCGGTCCTGCGCAGCCCTGAACCGGGCCCACAGTGCATCGTCGTCCTTGCGGCTTGCACGCTTGGACGCCTTCCACTCGTCCATCAGGCGCCGGTACTCAGCTGCAGTCTGGCCCCAGTCGGTCGACTCGGAGAGCTGCTCGGCGCGCTTGATCAGCGATTCCTTGGACTGCTTGGCCTCGGCGTTGTCATTGTCGAGCTGCGAGAAGTAGGCGCGGCGGTGGCGGTCGAAGATGGTTCGGGCGGACCGGAAGCGCTTCCACAGGGCATCCTCCGTCCCACGACCGAGGCGGGGCCCGTTCTTCTGGGCTGCCTTCCACAGCTCGAACAGCTCATTCATCCGGGTGCTGCTGGCCTTCCACTGCACGGTGGAGGGGTCGCGCCCCGCGAGCTCCTCGGCCTCGGCGACGATGGCTTCGCGGGCAGCGAGCTCCTTCGCCTTCAGCTCGTCCTGCACGGCGCGTTCGGCCTTCTCGATGCCGCTGATCGCCTCGAGGAGCGCATCTATCCGAGCTTCCAGGGCGAGGACATCGCCGACCATCTTGCGTTCGCCGACCTGGGCCCGTAGGTGTTTGGCCGTCTTGGTCATGTCCGACGACGGCGCCTTGGCCACGACGCGCTGCTCGAGCAGCGCCACCTGGCTGACGACGTCGTCGTACTTGCGCACGAAGTAGCCGAGGGCCTCGTCACGCGTCGCGTCGGGGTACTGGCCGACGGGGTGCTCGGCGCCGTCGACGATTAGGAAGACGTGGCCGTCGTCCTCGACTCGCGCGAACCTGCCGGCTTCCTCGAGCGAAGTGCTGTACGCGGGCGGTGCTGCGACGGGCTGCGTCGGCTTCTTCAACGGTCGCGGAGCCATGGCCGTGGGAAGTGGCGGCTTGGGCGCATCCAGGCGCGGAGACGCGGGACTCAGCGGAGCGGGCTGTGCGGCGAGGGGCACGGACGGCTCCTCGGGAGCACCTGCCGCGTCACCGAGGGCGGTGTCGGTCGCGGTGTCGGTTGCCGGGTCGGCCGCATCCGCAGAAGCGGTGTCGGCCGCTGTGTCGCCTGCTGCATCGGGCGCCGCATCGGCGACGTCATCAGTGACGTCACCGGACGCATCGTCCGCCGACCCAGGGCCGGCGTCGGCCGTGGCTGGCTCGACGACGTCGGACGCCGAGGCTTCCGCTTCCGGGGTTCCTGCGGCGTCCGCTGCCGTCACATCGGCTTCACCTGCGGAGTCGGCTGCCGGAGCAGACGCCGGATCGGCGACCGTATCCGCGGAGGTGCCGTTCACGTCGTCGGAGCCGGTGGCTGCGGACGTCTCGGTGGGGGTGCCATCGCCTGCACCAGCATCAAGCTGCGTGTCGTGGCCGATGGTCGTTTCGTCGGATTGCTGACTCTCTGTCACCGCTAGAAGTCTTTCGCTCGTCGGATGGCCATGAGCAACGCCGGGGCCATTTCATGCAGGGCTTAGGAGTCTATCGGTCCGGCTGGTCGGGTCGCGGTGGAGAAGCCTGATGGACAACCCTCTTCAGCACCCCGCCGATTGCCGGAACAACGCGAAACCTGCCCCTGAGGCTACTTTACCCATTGCCTTTCATCCCCTTTGCGGCGCGGGATTGCAGCGGGACGCAGTGCGACCTGCGTCCCGAGCCTGCCCCTTTTCCCCCGAGCGATACAGGGCACCTAGGATTGAGGCCGCAGAACCGGACCGCTGACCCACGGGGGAGCGACGACCGGAAACCCGTGCAGGAGGAGAACTACACCATGGCCCGTAAGGCATCACTGTCCGGCTTTCCGGAGTGGCTCCCGGAAGAGCGCCTGATCGAGTTGCACGTCCTCGGGGTGCTGCAGCGCACGTTCGAGTTGCACGGCTTCTCCAGCATCGAGACGCGTGCAGTCGAGACCGTGGATCACCTCCTCCGCAAGGGCGAGATCGACAAGGAGGTGTACGCCGTCTCGCGGCTGCAGGCCGACGAGGCATCGGCCTCCGAGAGTGGCCTCGCGCTCCACTACGACCTCACCGTGCCCTTCGCGCGGTACGTCGTCGAGAACGCGGGATACCTGGCTTTCCCCTTCCGCCGGTTCCAGATCCAGAAATGCTGGCGCGGTGAGCGCCCGCAGGAGGGCCGTGCGCGCGAGTTCACGCAGGCCGACATCGACGTCGTGGGCGACGGCGTCCTGCCCTTCAGGTACGACGTCGAACTCGCACTCGCCGTCGTCGAGGCACTGGGCGCCCTCCCGATTCCGGACTTCACCCTTCGCGTCAACAACCGCAAGCTGGCCGAGGGTTTCTACCGGGGGATCGGCCTCGAGGACACCGCGGCGGTCCTCCGCAGCATCGACAAGCTGGAGAAGATCGGCGCGGAGAAGGTGGGACTGCTCCTGCGTGACGAGGTCGGCGCCGACGATCACCAGGTCCGTCTCGCGCTCGACCTCGCGGGGATCCGCACGCCCGACACCTCCTTCGTCGAGCGTGTCCGGGCTCTCGGCGTCACCAACGACCTGCTCGAGGAGGGCCTTGAGGAACTCCGCCAGGTGGTGGGCGAGGCCGCCCGCCGGGCTCCGGGCCGCGTGGTCGCGGACCTCAGCATCGCCCGGGGACTCGACTACTACACGGGCACCGTCTACGAGACCGTGCTCAACGGGCACGAGGGCCTCGGCTCCATCTGTTCCGGCGGCCGGTACGACGCCCTGGCACGCAAGGGCAACCGCACGTTTCCGGGCGTCGGTCTGTCCATCGGCGTCACGCGTATCGTCTCGCGCATCCTCAGCCAGGGATTCGCCACTGTGTCCCGCTCCGTCCCCACCGCGGTCCTCGTGACGCTCGCCGACGACGAGTCGTGGTCGCAGGCGCAGGACGTCGCCTCTGCGCTGCGGGGCCGTGGTATCCCGGCGGAGGTCGCGGCGAGCGCCGAGAAGTTCGGCAAGCAGATCAAGTTCGCGGACCGCCGCGGCATCCCCTTCGTGTGGTTCACCGCGCAGGACGGCTCGCACGAGGTGAAGGACATCCGGTCCGGTGACCAGGAGGCGGCCGATCCTGCGTCGTGGAGCCCTCCGGCCGAGGATCTGCACCCGGTCGTGACCACCGCCTGACGCGGCGCGCGGACGGCTGGAGCCGCCGCGTCGTCGCCCCGTTGCCGGAGGGGGACGACCGGGTAGGACTGCGGGGCCCGTCATCCTGTTCAGGCCCGTCTCCTGCGCCCCGCGAGCACGATCGCGCGCGCGATCAGTCCGACGGCGAGCACGGCCGTCATGGTGAGCACCGACGTCGCCGGCAGGGTGAAGGCGAGGACGAGGCAGGCGACGGCGCCGACAGCGTTGAGCCAGCGCGGTGCGTACCACTGCCGCTCGGCGAGCGTGAAGGCCGCGATGTTGGCGATGGCGTAGTAGAGCAGCACGCCGAAGCTCGAGAAGCCCACGACGGTCAGGACATCCGTGGTGAGCAGGAGGACGGCGACGACGACGGCTGTTGCGAGATCCGCGACCCAGGGCACGGAGTAGCGGGTGGAGATGCGGGTCAGCACTCGCGGGAGGTCGCGCCCGCGGGCCATGGCGAGGCTCGTCCGGCCCACCCCCGCGATGAGCGCGAGCAGTGCGCCGAGACAGGCGAGCGCGGCGGCGATGGTGACGACTGCTCCGCCGCGACCGGTGGAGCCCTCTCCGGGGACCGCCGCGTCGATGGCATCCCGCAGGGGTGCCGTACTCCCGGCGAGTCCGGCGGGCCCGAGAGCGTGGAGGAGCGAGAGGGCCAGCAGCACGTACAGCAGCAGCGTGAAGCCGAGGGCGCCGAAGACGGCGACCGGGATGGTGCGGCGTGGATCGCGGACCTCCTCGCCCATGGTCGCGATGCGGGCGTAGCCGGCGAAGGCGAAGAACATCAGGCCCGCGGCCTGGAAGACGCCGCCGGCGCCGACCTGAGCCGCGACGGCCTCGCCCTGGTCCGCGGGTGCGGAGAACGCGACGACGATCACGAAGGCGAGGACGGGCACCACCAGCGAGACGATCACCCGGGTCGCCAGAGCAGTCCGGGTGACGCCGAACAGGTTGACGATGGTGAGGCCCGCAACGGCGGCCACCGCGGCTGCTTTCTCGGCACCGGGGGCGGCGTAGAGGCCGAACGTCAGCGCCATCGCGGCGCAGGACGCCAGCTTTCCCGTGATGAAGCCCCAGCCGGCGAGGAATCCCGGCCAATGGCCCAACTGCTCGCGGCCGTAGACGTAGGTACCGCCGCTCGAGGGGTAACGGATAGCCAGCGAGGCAGTCGCGGAGGCATTGCAATAGGCGACGAACCCTGCGATCACGACCGCCAGCGGCAGGAGGTGTCCGGCGGCTGCTGCGGCCGGTGCGAAGACCACGAAGGCGCCCGCTCCGATCATCGCGCCGACGCCGACCATGGTGGCGTCCACCCGTCCCATCGCTCGGCGGAGTCGGGGCTGATGGGACATGGTTCTCCTCGGGATCGGGAAGCACGGGGACGGACGAGCAGGAGGAGCAGGGCCGACGGCTACCTCTGCCGGCTGTCCCGGGTGTCCCGGCTGTCGGGGTGGCCGGACGGGGACCGGTAAAGTTGGCCGGGTTTGGACCAACTCTAGGCAGGCGCCGCTCGCCTGCGACTCATCTGACACATCTGTGGGAAGGAATGCTGTGCTCCGCACGCATGAACTCGGCTCCCTTCGGCCCGAGCACGTAGGACAATCGGTCACCCTGGCGGGCTGGGTAGCCCGCCGCCGCGATCACGGCGGGGTGGCTTTCCTCGACCTTCGGGACGCCTCGGGCTTCGCCCAGGTCGTCGTGCGCGAGGAGGACGTGTTTGCCGGCCTTCGTAACGAATACGTCCTGCAGATCATCGGCACGGTCCAGCAGCGACCCGAGGGCAACGAGAACCCGGCCCTGCCCACGGGTTCGGTCGAGGTCATCGCGGACACCGTGACCATCCTCAACACGTCGGATCCCCTGCCCTTCCAGATCGACGAGCACGTGGAGGTCGGTGAGGAAGCGCGGCTACGCCATCGCTACCTCGACCTCCGCCGGCCGGGTCCCCAGGCGAACCTGCGGCTGCGTTCGGAGGCCAGCCGTATTGCCCGGGAGCTGCTGCACCAGGACGGCTTCGTCGAGATCGAGACCCCCACGCTGACCCGCTCCACGCCCGAGGGCGCCCGTGACTTCCTGGTCCCGGCACGCCTGGCTCCCGGCTCCTGGTATGCGCTGCCGCAGTCACCGCAGCTGTTCAAGCAGCTCCTGCAGGTCGGCGGGTTCGAGAAGTACTACCAGCTGGCCCGCTGTTACCGCGACGAGGACTTCCGTGCCGACCGCCAGCCCGAGTTCACGCAGCTCGACATCGAGGCGAGCTTCGTCGAGGAGGACGACATCATCGCGCTCGGCGAGCAGCTTGTCAGCGCGCTGTGGAAGCTGATCGACGTCGAGATCCCCCTGCCGATCCGTCGGATGACCTACGCGGACGCCATGGCGAAGTACGGGTCCGACAAGCCCGACCTTCGTTTCGGGCTCGAGCTGACCGAACTCACCGGGTTCTTCAAGGACACCGGCTTCGGCGTGTTCAAGGCGCCCTACGTCGGCGCCGTCGTCATGCCCGGCGGCGCGTCGCAGCCCCGCCGCCAGCTCGATGCCTGGCAGGAGTGGGCCAAGCAGCGTGGCGCGAAGGGTCTCGCCTACGTCCTGATCGACGACGACGGCAGCCTCCGCGGCCCCGTCGCGAAGAACCTGACGGATACCGAGCGGAACGGCCTGGCGTCGGCTGTCGGTGCAGCCCCGGGCGACTGCATCTTCTTCGCGGCAGGTGACAGGACGTCGTCGCGTGCCATCCTCGGCGCCGCCCGTGTCGAGATCGGCCGGCGCACGGGACTCATCAAGGATGGTGACTGGGCCTTCGTGTGGGTCGTCGATGCTCCCATGTTCGAGCCCGCGTCCGCTGCGGTCGCGGCGGGTGACGTCGCTGTCGGCGGTGGCGCCTGGACTGCCGTCCACCACGCCTTCACCTCCCCGAAGCCCGAGTTCCTCGACACCTTCGACACGGACCCCGAGAACGCGCTCGCCTACGCGTACGACATCGTCTGCAACGGCAACGAACTCGGTGGCGGTTCCATCCGCATCCATCAGAGGGACGTGCAGGAGCGCGTGTTCGCAGTCATGGGCCTCGGCGCCGAGGAAGCCCAGGAGAAGTTCGGGTTCCTGCTCGAGGGCTTCAAGTACGGCGCACCACCGCACGGCGGCATCGCGCTCGGATGGGACCGTGTGGTGTCGCTCCTAGCGGGCACGGACTCCATTCGCGACGTCATCGCGTTCCCGAAGTCCGGCGGCGGCTACGACCCGCTCACGGCGGCGCCGGCACCGATCACGGCCCAGCAGCGCAAGGAAGCAGGCGTCGACTTCAAGCCGAAGGCCGAAGCCTGACCCGTCTCCCGACGAGGGCTCTGACGATCGACGAAAGGACGGGACACCCACGGGTGTCCCGTCCTTTCCGCGTCGGTGGTGCAGGCCTGATCGCTGTCGGACGAATTGTGACGCTCCGACGTCGAGCAGGGGGCCGCTGTGAAATACTCGTCGGAGTACGTGCTCCGGGGTCGGTGTAAGTCCGAACCGGCGGTGATAGTCCGCGACCCGCATTTGTTCCGCACCCGCGGGACGACGGCGGTTGAGCCGGTGGAATTCCGGGACCGACAGTTAAAGTCTGGATGGGAGAAGCACGAACAGCAGGATGACCGCTGCCCGCCTGACGGGCATCGGCCCCGCCGTGGTACGTCCACGGCAGTACCACCCTGCTGCCCTTGCCCGGAGCCGTCGTATCGGCGAAGGATAGGCATGGACTTTCTGCAGTGGCTCTTCGAGGCCCGCATTCCCGTAGGCAACGGTTCCCTCCTGCTCCGTGAAGTAGTGGGCAACGTCTTCGGCCTCCTCAGCGCCCTCGGCGGCATGCGTCGTCGCGTCTGGGCCTGGCCGGTCGGCATCGTCGGCAACCTCCTGCTCCTGACGGTCTTCCTCGGTTCCGTCTTCGGTGCCGCGAGTGCGGCCAACCTGCTCGGGCAGGCCGCCCGCCAGGTGATGTTCATCGCCGTCTCGGTGTACGGCTGGCGCCAGTGGCAGGCGAGCCGCCACCGCGGCGGCCAGGCCGTGACACCGCAGTGGGCCGGTACCAGGGCCCGCTTCGGCATGGTGGCCTTCCTGGTCGTGGGTACCTTCGCCCTCACTCCGCTCTTCCGCGTCCTGGGGTCCTACGAGCCCGTCTGGGCGGATGCCTGGACCTTCGTCGGATCCCTGCTGGCCACCTACGGTATGGCCAAGGGCTGGGTCGAGTTCTGGCTCGTCTGGGTCGCCGTCGACATCGTCGGCGTTCCCCTGCTCTTCAGCGCCGGCTACTACGCCAGCGCCTTCATGTACGTGTTCTACGGCGCATTCACGCTGGTGGGTTTCTTCGTCTGGGCACGGGCGCAGCGATCGGCCAAGCCGAGCATCGAGACACTCCTGCCGGATCCCACCCTCCGATGAGCACCACGACCGAAGCCACCCCCGCGGAGTCCGCGGCCATGCAGCGCGCCCTCCTTCTCGCAGCTCGGGGCGTCCGGGGCGCGAATCCACTCGTCGGCGCCGTCGTCCTCGGGGTCGATGGGAGAGTCCTCGGTGAGGGCTACCATCGGGGCGCGGGAACGCCGCACGCCGAACCCGCCGCCCTCGCCGATGCCCGTGAGCGCGGGAACGACCCCCGCGGTGCCACCATGGTCGTGACGCTGGAGCCCTGCAACCACACCGGACGCACCGGCCCGTGCAGCGAAGCCCTGATCGAGGCTGGAATGGCCCGCGTGGTCCACGCGGCCGACGACGTCAACGGTGCCGCAGCCGGCGGTGCGCAGCGGTTACGCGCCGCTGGTATCGACTGCGTCGGCGGGCTGGAGGCGGCCGCGTCACTCGAACTCAACGAGCGCTGGAGCACGGCCCTCGCCGCCGGCCGTCCCTTCATCACACTGAAGTCCGCCCAATCCCTCGACGGGCGAGTCGCGGCGGTGGACGGCACCAGCCAGTGGATCACCGGACCGGAGGCCCGAGCCGACGGGCACCGGCTCCGCGGCCTCGCCGACGCGGTCCTGGTCGGCAGCGGTACTGTCCGGGCCGACGATCCGCGCCTCACCGCGCGGGATGCCGACGGCGCCGGGGTTACAGCGGCACCGGGCCTGCGGGCGGTCATGGGCAGAACGCCGGTGCCCGACGACGCCGCGGTCCGGGGTGAGGGCTTTCTCCACCTGCCCACACACGAGGTGGGCGAGGCGCTCGACGAGCTGTACGGCAGGGGAGTGCGCCACCTCCTGGTCGAGGGCGGACCGCGTATCGCCTCGGCTTTCCTCCGAGCCGGCGTCGTCGATGAGCTCTTCAGCTACGTGGCCCCCCTCATGCTCGGCGACGGTGCCCCCGCCTACCCCGACCTCGGTGTCGGATCCCTTGCCGACGCCGCCCGCTGGATGCTCGACGACGCCGGCGGTCCCGGCGTCCGGCAGTTCGGCGCGGACGTGCGCCTGCACCTGCGTCCTCCGAGCGCAGCCCGGACCTGACCGTCCACCCACCCATCGCGCTCCCGCCCCCACCGGGAGCAAGCCCCACCCGAAGGAAGTACCCGTGTTCACAGGAATCGTGTCCGAGCAGGGCAGCGTGGTCTCACTCGACGTCACGCCCGACGGCGAAAGTGCCCTCCTCGTCTTCGAGGCGCCGGAGACGGGCAGGGACCTCGCCCCCGGAGCATCGATCGCCGTCAATGGCGTCTGCCTGACGGCGGTCACGCTCGACGGCGGGCGCGTCGGCGTCGACGTCATGGGCGAGACGCTCCGCCGCACCACCACGGGCGCCCTGCAGGCCGGCGCGCCCGTCAACCTCGAGCGGTGCGTCCCAGCCGGCGGGCGCCTCGACGGACACGTCGTCCAGGGGCACGTGGACGGGATCGGCGTGCTGCTCGAGCGCGAGGACCTCGGCGCGTGGCACCGCCTCCGCTTCGGCCTGCCGGCGAAGCTCGGCCGCTATGCCGCGGAGAAGGGTTCCGTCGCGATCGACGGCGTCTCGCTGACGGTTACCGCGGTTAGCGCCCCTGAGGAGAAGGATCAGTGGTTCGAGGTAGGCCTCATCCCGACGACGCTGAAGGAGACCGGACTCGGCGCGAAAGCCCTCGGCGATCCGGTCAACCTCGAGATGGACGTCCTCGCGAAATACGCCGAGCGCCTCCTCGGCTTCGCCGCCGCGGATGCACGACGCCAGGACGCCACCGGAGACACCGGAGTCGTCGGAGTCACCGGAGGAGCGCAGTGACCGAGATCCCGGGTGCCACCCCGCGCGTTCCCGCCGGGCCAATCCGCCTCGACCCCATCGCCGACGCGGTGTCGGCCATCGCCGCGGGGCGCGCGGTCGTCGTCGTGGATGACGAGGACCGCGAGAACGAGGGGGACATCGTCTTCGCCGCCGAGGACGCGACGAGGGAACTCGTCGGCTGGACCGTGCGCTGGTCCTCCGGCGTGCTGTGCGTGCCGCTGCAGTCCGTCGACGCCGACCGGCTCCTCCTCCCGCCCATGACCGCGGTGAACGAGGACTCGAAAGGCACGGCCTACACGGTGTCCTGCGACGCAGCCGTAGGCGTCAGCACGGGTATCAGCGCCGCGGACCGTGCGCGGACGGCCCGCGTCCTGGCTGATGCCTCGAGCGTGCCCGCGGACCTCACACGGCCCGGTCATGTCTTCCCGCTGCGTGCTGCCCCCGGCGGGGTCCGCCAGCGCCCCGGCCACACCGAGGCCGGTGTCGAACTCAGCGTCCTGGCGGGCAAGCGGCCCGCGGCCGTGATCGCGGAACTTGTGCACGACGACGGCGACATGATGCGCCTGCCCGCACTCCGGCGCTTCGCCGACGACCACCGGATTCCCCTCGTCTCCATCGAGGACCTTGTCGTCTTCCTGCGGGCCCGTGACGCGGAATCCGCTGCCACCGACCAGCAGGACCGGCTGGAGGCCTGAGACCGGCGATGAGCACTTCCCACCACCCAGCAGCATCTTCAGAAGGAGAACCATGAGCGGCCACGGAGCACCCACCATCGACATCAGCGGACTCACCACCGAGGCAGGCGCGCCCCTCCGCCTTGCGATCATCGCCGCGAGCTGGCACACGCAGATCATGGACGGCCTGCTGGACGGCGCCCGGCGCGCGGCAGCGGAAGCCGGCGCCGAGGTGACCGAGATCCGGGTCCCCGGCAGCTTCGAACTCCCCGTCGCCGCCGCGCGCGTGGCACCGCGGTTCGACGCCGTCGCGGCCCTCGGCGTCGTCATCCGCGGGGGTACGCCGCACTTCGAGTACGTCTGCCAGGCGGCGACATCGGGCCTCACCGACGTGAGTGTCCGCACGGGTGTCCCCGTCGGTTTCGGCGTGCTGACCTGCGACACCGAGCAGCAGGGACTCGACCGTGCCGGCCTGCCCGGGTCCTCGGAGGACAAGGGGCACGAGGCCGTGTCGGCGGCGCTGGCCACGGCGTCCGTCCTCCGGTCGTGGCAGCAGTGAGCACCGAGCCGGACGCCACAGGGGTCTCCGTGCGTGCCGGGACGACTCCACGAGCCGATAGCCTAGGGAGTGTGAAAACCTTTGATTCCCTCTTCGAGGAACTCAGCGCCAAGGCTGCCGAGCGCCCAGCGGGTTCGCGGACCGTCGCGGAGCTCGACTCAGGAGTGCACGGCATCGGCAAGAAAGTCGTCGAGGAGGCCGCGGAGGTCTGGATGGCGGCTGAGTACGAGTCCACGGAGGAGGCCGCCGAGGAGATCTCGCAGCTGCTCTATCACCTGCAGGTGCTCATGATTGCCAAGGGACTCACGCTGGAGGACGTCTACAGGCATCTGTAGCCGCGCCGGCGTTCCCGCCCGCGGCCCCTGCCCGTTCCAACCCTCCTCCAGCGAAAGTCTCCCTTCCATGCTCCGTGTCGCAGTCCCGAACAAGGGCGCCCTCTCCGAGGCCGCCTCGTCCATGCTCGGCGAGGCCGGCTACCGCCAGCGCCGTGACCCCCGCGAACTCGTCCTCGTCGATCCGGAGAACGAGATCGAGTTCTTCTTCCTGCGTCCCCGCGACATCGCCGTGTACGTCGGGTCGGGAACGCTCGACGTCGGCATTACCGGCCGTGACCTCTTCCTCGACGCGCAGGTGAAAGCCGCGGAACTCATGCAGCTCGGCTTCGGCGCCTCCACCTTCCGCTTCGCCGGGCCCGTCGGTGACTTCTCGACCCTGGAGCAGCTCGAGGGCAAGCGCCTCGCCACGAGCTACGAGGGTCTGCTGAACGACTACCTGTCCGAGCGCGGCATCACGGCCGCCGTGGTCAGGCTCGACGGCGCCGTCGAGTCCTCGGTGCGCCTCGGGGTCGCGGATGCGATCGCCGACGTCGTCGAGACCGGCAACACGCTGCGTGCAGCCGGCATGGAGATCTTCGGCGAGCCCATCCTGCAGAGCGAGGCCGTCCTGATCGGACGCGCCGGCGTGGAGGCGCCCGCCGGCCTCGACGTCCTGCTGCGCCGCCTGCAGGGAGTCCTGGTAGCACGCCAGTACGTGATGATGGACTACGACGTCCGCAAGGACCTCATCGACGCCGCTGCAGCCCTGACGCCCGGGCTCGAATCCCCGACCGTGTCACCGCTGCGCGATTCCGACTGGGTCGCCGTCCGGTCGATGGTCAAGCGCAACCAGACCAACCGCATCATGGACGAGCTGTACGAGCTCGGCGCACGCGCCATCCTCGTCAGCACCATCCACGCCTGCCGGATCTAGGGGAGGGTAGGCATGACCGTCGCAGTCCGCGTCATCCCCTGCCTCGACGTCGACGCCGGCCGCGTGGTCAAGGGAGTCAACTTCGAGGATCTGCGCGACGCCGGTGACCCGGTGGAGCTCGCGCACCGCTACGACCGCGCAGGTGCCGACGAGCTCACGTTCCTCGACGTCACGGCGTCGTCCGGCAACCGCGAGACCACCTTCGACGTCGTCTCGCGCACGGCGGAGGAGGTCTTCATCCCGCTGACCGTGGGCGGTGGAGTCCGCGAGATCTCCGACGTCGACCGCCTCCTGCGCTTCGGTGCGGACAAGGCCTCGATCAACACGGCGGCCGTAGCGCGCCCATCGGTCATCGACGAGATCACGCGGCACTTCGGCGCCCAGGTGCTCGTGCTGTCCCTCGATGCGCGCCGCACGCGGGACGCCAGCACGCCGTCGGGTTTCGAGGTGACCACCTATGGCGGCCGCAAGGGGACGGGGATCGACGCCGTCGCGTGGGCGAGGGAGGCCGCCGACCGCGGCGTCGGGGAGATCCTGCTGAATTCCATCGACGCGGACGGCACGAAGGAGGGGTTCGACCTCGAGCTCATCCGCGCCGTGCGAGCTGCTGTGGGAGTGCCGCTGATCGCCTCGGGAGGTGCCGGCAAGCCGGAGCACTTCCCTCCCGCGGTCGAGGCCGGAGCGGATGCCGTACTGGCGGCGTCCGTGTTCCACTTCGGACCGGTGGACGCGATCGCCCAGGTGAAGGCCGCGATCCGCGAGGCCGGTTTCCCCGTCCGCTGATACGAGGACCGGGCCTCAGAGTCCGACGTCGGCGCTCTCGAGCAGGGCGACGGCGTCCGGCTGGCCCTCGAAGGTCACCAGGGCCTGCCGGCGTCGGCCATGGGCGTGCATGAGCAGTTCGCCGGGATCACCGACGATGGCGACGGAGACCAGCGCCCGCTTGGCGACATGCCTCGGCCCGTCCGGCCGGACGAGCACGATGCCGAGATCCACCCCGCGGTAGAGGATCGCCGCGCGCTTGACCAGTTCCTTCCATAGGGCGTTCGCGTAGTCCTCGTCGAGCGCACGGGGGGCCCAGCGCGTCGTCGCCCGTCGTACGTCCTCCGTGTGGACGAAGTACTCGATGAGGTTGGCGCTCTTGTCGATGGAGTTGACACGCATCGGGGAGAGTGCGGGAGGTCCCGCCAGGAACCGGTTGACCAGGGCTTCGTATCCAGCGGGCGAGGCTGCGCGTTCCCCGGTCTCCTTCGTCGCCCGTTCGGTCACCGGCGCGAACTTCTTGAACACCATGCCGAGGCCGAGGGCCGGCTTGTGCTCCCGTAGGTAGAGATGCGCGGCGAGGTCGCGGCTCTGCCACCCCTCACACAGGGTGGGGGCGTCAGGGCCGGCTGCCAGGAGCGTCTCGGCCAGGACCTCGCGGGACGGGGTTACGTAGTGCATCACAGCTGAAAGTAGCATGTCGCGCCCGGGCGGAGGCAGGCGCGCCGCGCTACCGGGGGACGCCACTAGAATCAGGGTGATGCCTTCCACCACGTCCTCCCCCCACACAGCCGCGGCCCCAGCTGCGGACAGCCCTGCGAGCGCCGCCGCGGACAGCCCTCTTGCGGCGGCAGGCGAGGGTCGGGCAGCTCCGCACGCCGCCCTCGACCCGGACATCGCCGCGGCCCTCAAGAAGGACGACGCCGGTCTCGTGGCCGCCGTCGTGCAGCAGTACGACACCCTCGAGGTGCTCATGCTCGGCTGGATGGACGAGGAAGCCCTGCGACGCACCCTCAGCACCGGACGCGTCACGTTCTACTCCCGGTCGCGCTCGGAGTACTGGCGCAAGGGCGATACCTCCGGCCACCGGCAGTGGGTCAGGGCCGTGGCCCTCGACTGCGACGGCGATGCCCTGCTCGTCACCGTTGACCAGGAAGGCCCGGCCTGCCATACGGGCACACGGACGTGCTTCGACGGACGCGCCCTGCCCGCCGTGACAGCCGGCCGTTCCGACGCAGAAGGACTCTGACCCCATGCAGCAGCTCGGCACCATCAGCCCCACCCTCGAGGACTTCCGTGAGCTGGCCAAGGCCCGCCGCGTGGTGCCCGTGCACCTGAAAGTCCTCGCCGACGCCCATACTCCGATCGGGATCTACCGCAAGCTCGCGGCCGGCCAGCCCGGGACGTTCCTGATGGAGTCCGCGGCCGTCGGCGGCGTCTGGTCCCGCTACTCCTTCATCGGCTCCCGCTCGCGGGCCACCCTGACCACGCGCAACGGCGAGGCGCACTGGCTCGGTGAGCCTCCCGCCGGCGTCCCCCTCACCGGTAACCCCGTGGAGGCGCTGCGCCTCACCGTCGAGGCGCTGCGCACCGAGAGATTCGCGGAACTGCCGCCCTTCACCTCCGGCATGGTCGGATTCGTGGGCTGGGAAGCGGTGAGGCACTGGGAGCGGCTCACGAGTCCACCCGAGGACGATCTCCAGCTTCCCGAACTCGCGATGTGCCTCGTCTCGGATCTGGCGATCCACGACAACTCGGAGGGCTCGCTCACGCTCGTGGCCAACGCCATCAATTTCGACGGCACCGACGAGCGGGTCGACGAGGCATGGCACGACGCCGTCGCCCGCGTCAGGGCGATGCTCGCGAAGCTCGTGGCACCGGCTGAACTGGCCGTGTCGGTCATGGCGGACGGCGCACCGACGGCGGACGAGTCGATGGACCGGGTCCGTGAGTCCTGGTTCGAACCGGACTACCTGAGGGCGATCGAGCGCGGCAAGCGGGCGATCGTCGACGGCGACGTCTTCCAGGTGGTCATCAGCCGCCGCTTCGAGATCGAGTGTGACGCCTCCGCCCTCGACGTCTACCGCATCCTGCGGACCACGAACCCGAGCCCCTACATGTACCTGTTCAGCCTCGAGGACGCCGACGGACGCGGCTACTCGATCGTCGGCAGCTCACCCGAAGCCCTCGTGACCGTCACGGGTGACGAGGTCATCACGCACCCGATCGCGGGGTCCCGACCCCGCGGCAGGACGACCGAGGAGGACCGGGACCTCGCCGTCGAGCTCCGGGCGGATACCAAGGAGAAGGCGGAGCACCTCATGCTCGTCGACCTCGCCCGGAACGACCTCTCCAAGGTCTGTGTCCCGGGAAGCGTCGACGTCACCCAGTTCATGGAGGTGGAGAAGTTCAGCCACATCATGCACCTCGTCTCCACCGTCGTCGGACGTCTCGCCGCCTCGAAGAGCGCCTATGACGTCCTTGCCGCTACGTTCCCTGCCGGCACGCTGTCCGGTGCACCGAAACCCCGGGCGCTGCGTATCATCGACGAGGTGGAACCGCACCGCCGCGGCATCTACGGCGGTGTGGTGGGCTACCTCGACTTCGCGGGAGACATGGACATGGCGATCGCCATCCGGTCCGCGCTGCTCCGTGACGGCAAGGCCTACGTGCAGTCCGGCGGAGGTATCGTCGCGGACTCGGTCCTCGAGACCGAGGCCCTCGAGACCGTCAACAAGGCGGCGGCCCCCCTTCGGGCGGCGCTGACGGCCGCTGCACTCCGGCCCGTCACGGTGGACGCCCCATGAGCCCCGCAGAGCACCCCGTGCGGGGCCGGTCAACGCGTCGCGGCGTCGTCGTGATGGGCATCGTCATCCTGGCGCTCATCGCGTTCGGAACGACGACGCAGACCTGGCTCACCGTGCGCCTGCCGCAGGAGGCCGTCCAGACACCCGACCTCACGATCGCGGGGAGCGATGCGTCCACTCCGGTGACGGCCTTCGCGCTGGTCGCACTCGCTGCCGCCCTCGCAGTCTCGATCGCCGGACGCGTGGCCCGGTGGATCATCGCGTTCATCCTCGTTCTGTCGGGGGTGGGCATCGCCCTGTCCAGCGCCTCGGTCGCGCTCGATCCCGCCGGTGCCGCCGAACCCGCCATTGGTGAGGCGATCGGCGTGAGCGGCCTCGCCGGCGCGGACGCGACTGCCAGCGCCCTCCCGTGGCTCGCCGTGGTCGCCGGAGTGCTGCTCGTCCTTGCTGCCGCCTGGGTCGTCCTCGCCGGCCGAACCTGGGGCGTGAACCGGCGGTACGACGCCGGAGCGTCCCGAGCGGTGCCCGCCGTCGCCGGTGATCCGCAGCCCGGTGCTCCGTCGCCCTCTACCGGTGATGTCGCTCCCGGTGTCGTGCCGACAGGAGCCGACGAGGATACCGACGCCGCCGCAGAGCCGACCGGAACGGCCGACACGGACACCGGCGCCACGTCGACGCCGCCGTCGGGCTCCGGCAGGAACCGGACGAGCGCGCACGCCGACGAGATCGACAGCTGGGACGAGCTCTCACGCGGCAACGACCCGACGCGCTGAACCATTCAGTCGGGCCGCCCCATCAATGGCAGAATGGAACAAGACCCATTCGAAGGAGATTTCCCATGGCATCCGAGACCCGCGCCTCCGCGACCCGCAACACGCCCGCGACCCACGCCCAGATGGGTGACGAGACAATCGGGCACGGCAACAGCCCCGCGGCGTGGACCTGCGTCCTGATCATGCTGGCCGGTGCCGCCGTCGCCTCCTTCGCCTACGTCTTCGCCAGCACCGAGGGTAATCACGACTTCGGTACCCTGCTCTTCTGGATCGGGATCGCCGTGATGTTCGTCGGGCTGGCTGTCGGGTTCGTCCTCCGGAAGATCGGCTACGGCGTCGGCGGCTCCAAGCTCAAGAACAACGGCCACTAGGTGACCGTCCTCGACGACATCATCGAGGGCGTCCGCGAGGACCTCGCGGAGCGTCGACGTGCACTGCCCCTCGAGAAGGTCCGGACGGCCGCCTCCAGCGCACCTACCCCGAAGGATGCCTTCGCGGCCCTCGGCGGAGGTCGGGGTGGTGACCTCGCCGTCATCGCCGAGGTGAAGAGGAGCAGTCCCTCGAAGGGGGCGCTGGCCGATATCGCCGATCCCGCGGCCCTCGCCGCCGCCTATGAACGCGGGGGCGCTGCGGTCATCTCCGTCCTGACCGAGGAGCGGCGCTTCGGCGGATCGCTCTCCGATCTCGACGCCGTCCGTGCGGCGGTGGCCCTGCCCGTGCTCCGCAAGGACTTCACGGTGGACGAGTACCAGATCTGGGAAGCCCGTGCGCACGGCGCCGACGTCGTCCTGCTGATCGTCGCAGCACTCTCCGACGCGGACCTGGCCTCCTTCCTCGCCCTGACCCACGAGCTCGGGATGAAGGCGATCGTCGAGACCCACACGGAGGAGGAAGTGCGGCGCGCGGTAGCAGCCGAGGCCTCCATCATCGGCGTCAACGTGCGGAACCTGAAGACCCTCGACATCGATCGCGATGTCTTCGCCGGCCTTGCCCACCTGATCCCCGCAGGTACGGTCATCATCGCCGAATCGGGCGTGCGTGACGCGGCCGACGTCGCGGACTACGCGGGAAGCGGCGCGCACGCCGTCCTCGTCGGCGAGGCCCTCGTCCGCCACAGCGACCCCGCAGCGACGATCGACGAGTTCAGGCGCGCGGGCCGCACGGCCTGGCAGGAGTCGGGCATGTCGGCGCGCAGCTGACGCGCCGCGACGTCGGCCCCACGGCCGAAGCCTCGAGACCGGCACCGACCCACCTGGTCGGCACCAGAAGCACCAGAAGCAGGACACGGACCGGTCGACCCCGGACCGCCAGGAACCCGGACGGCACGCCCGCCCGGGCCAGGACCAACAGGACAGGAACGCTGAAGTCATGACTGATATGCACCAGGACTCGGGCCTCCAGGGCGCGGACGCAGGAGCAGCCGACGCCATCGACGCCGGAACGGCAGAGGCCTTCCTCAGCCACGACCAGACCCTGCGCCACGCCCCGGGTCCCTACTTCGGCGCATACGGTGGGCGATGGATGCCGGAATCCCTGATCGCAGCGCTGGACGAATTGCAGGACACGTTCGAGAAGGCCAAGGCGGATCCCGAGTTCACGGCGCAGGTCGCCGAGCTGAACAGGAACTATGCCGGCCGGCCGTCCCTCCTCACCGAGGCCCAGCGCTTCGCCGAGCACTGCGGCGGCGTCCGCGTCTTCCTCAAGCGCGAGGACCTGAACCACACGGGGTCCCACAAGATCAACAACGTGCTGGGTCAGGCGCTGATCGCCAAGCGCATGGGCAAGACCCGCGTCATCGCCGAGACGGGTGCCGGGCAGCATGGCGTCGCCAGCGCGACGGCGGCGGCCCTCCTCGGACTCGAGTGCGTCGTCTACATGGGTGCGGAGGACACGCGCCGCCAGGCCCTCAACGTCGCGCGCATGCAGCTGCTCGGCGCCACGGTCATCCCGGTCACCAACGGTTCGCAGACGCTGAAGGACGCCATCAACGACGCCCTGCGGGACTGGGTCGCCAACGTCGAGACCACGCACTACCTCCTCGGCACTGCGGCCGGAGCGCACCCGTTCCCGTCGATGGTGCGCTACTTCCACGAGGTCATCGGTGAAGAGGCCCGCGAGCAGATCCTCGAGCAGACGGGCAAGCTCCCCGACGCGGTCTGTGCCTGCGTCGGCGGCGGGTCGAACGCGATCGGTATGTTCCATGGCTTCCTGGACGACCGCGATGTCGCCCTGTACGGCTTCGAAGCCGGCGGCGAGGGAGTCGAGACCGGTCGTCACGCGGCCACCATCACGCTCGGTCGACCCGGCGTTCTGCACGGTGCCCGGTCCTACCTCATGCAGGACGAGGACGGACAGACTATGGAGTCGCACTCCATCTCCGCCGGCCTGGACTACCCCGGCGTCGGACCGGAGCACGCCTACCTCGCGGACATCGGACGGGCGAAGTACGAGCCCATCACGGATGCAGAGGCCATGGAGGCCTTCAAGATCCTCAGCCGGACCGAGGGGATCATCCCCGCCATCGAGACCGCACACGCCCTCGCGGGAGCCATGAAGGTCGGCCGGCGCCTCGCAGCCGACCTCGCCCCGGGGGAGCAGGCGTCGGACAAGATCATCGTCGTCAACCTGTCCGGGCGCGGCGACAAGGACGTGGCGACCGCCGCGGGCTACTTCGACCTGCTTCCGGACGACAGCGCCGAGCAGGAAATCGCCCAGGAGGGTGAGCAGCTATGACGACGCATTCGACCGATCGACAGTCTCCAGGAGCAGGTGCCGCAGGGTCCAAGGCCGCTGCCGCCATCGAGAAGGCCCGGGCCGAGGGTCGCGCAGCGCTCATCGGCTACCTGCCGGCAGGCTTCCCTGACGTCCAGACCACCATCGACGCCGGCATCGCCATGGCGGAGAACGGCGTGGACCTCATCGAGATCGGCATCCCCTACTCGGATCCGGTGATGGACGGCCACGTCATCCAGGAGGCTACGGTCGAGGCCCTCGCCAACGGCTTCACCGTGCCCCGCATCTTCGACGTCGTCGAGGGCATCACCCGTGCAACGGATGCTGCGGTCCTCGTGATGACCTACTGGAACCCCGTCATGCGAATGGGCGTGCGAACGTTCTCCGAGCGCCTCGCCGCGGCCGGCGGAGCCGGTCTGATCACCCCCGACCTCATTCCCGACGAGGCTGCAGAATGGCTCGAGGTGTCCGAGGAGCTCGGTCTCGACCGCGTCTTCCTCGTCGCCCCGTCCACCTCACCGCAGCGCATGCAGGCCACCGTCGATGCGAGCAGGGGCTTCGTGTACGCAGTGTCCGTCATGGGCGTCACCGGTGCCAGGACATCCGTCGGTGCAGCTGCGCAGGCCGTCGTCGACGCCGCCCACCGCGCCGGCGCCGAGCGCGTCTGTGTCGGCCTCGGCGTATCCTCGTCCGCCCAGGTGCGCGAGATCGGAGCGTACGCCGACGGCGTGATCGTCGGGACCGCCCTGGTCGCCGCCCTGCGCGACGGCGGAGTCGAAGCGGTCGCCGAACTCACCCGTGAACTCAGCACCGGCACGGCCAAGGTATCCGCAGGAGGGGCGGCGTGATCGGCGGCAGCCTCGCGGCCTCGATCCCGAGCCCACCCGCCGAGTGGGCGAGCTTCAGCCTCGGCCCGGTCACCATCCACGCCTATGCCCTCTGCATCCTGGCCGGCATCATCCTGGCGCTGCTCCTCACACAGAAGCGGTTCGTCTCCTTCGGGGGCCACGCGGACGCGGTGTGGGACATCGCGATCTGGGCCGTTCCCTTCGGCATCATCGGCGGGCGGCTCTACCACGTCATCTCCTCCCCGGACGCCTACTTCGGCCCGCAGGGCGACCTCGCCCGCATCCCCCAGATCTGGCAGGGTGGCCTCGGCATCTGGGGGGCCATCGCCCTCGGTGCCGTCGGGGCCTGGATCGGTGCGCGGCGGGCGGGCGTGAAGCTCTCCGCTTTCGCCGACGCCGCTGCTCCCGGCGTGCTGCTCGCGCAGGCCGTCGGCCGTCTCGGCAACTGGTTCAACCAGGAGCTCTTCGGTGCGCCGACCATGCTGCCGTGGGGCCTCGAGATCGACGCCGACAACGTGAACTTCCCGGCGAACGAGGCACCCGGCACCCTGTTCCACCCGACCTTCCTCTACGAACTCCTGTGGAACCTCGCCGGGGTCGTGATCCTGCTGCTGCTCGCTCGGAAGTTCCGCCTGCGCGGCGGGCGGATGTTCTGGCTCTACGCGGCGTATTACACGCTCGGACGCGTCTGGATCGAGACGCTCCGCATCGACGACGCCGAAATGGTGACGCTCTTCGGGATCACGCAGAGACTGAATGTCTGGACCAGTATCGCGGTCTTCCTGGTGTCGCTGGCTGTTCTCGTCTTCCTCGCCGTGAAGCGCCGTCCCGTGGACGCACCGTCCGTGTACCTCCCGGGTCGGGAGCCGAAGGATGCCGTCGAGGGCTCGGACCCGGCGGCTGTCGCCGGGCACGACGGCGATACGGGGATCGATGGGGACGGCAGGGCCGGCTCCGGTGCAGCTGATACGAGCGCACCCAGCACGACGAAGGCTTCGGAGAATGCGCCGGGTAGCGCCGCCTCGGACACGGGCTCGGACGGGACAGGAACCACGACGCGGGGTGCAACCGCGGCCGACGAGCTCACCGAGGCCGGGTCGCGACAGCGTTCCCATAACGCTTCGGCCACGGGTAGCCATGTGGCGGACACGGAGCCGGGCGGGCGGAACGATCGTGGTAATCTTTCCGAAACAAACGGCTCCTGAGGAACGATCTTTGTTCGATGGACCCCGCGAGAGCGGAGCCGCGGGATTCGGTCCCCGACAGCAGTCCCCGGGCCACCGCCCCTAAAGGACGCAACACCACACAGTTGTGGACTCCAGGTGCAACGGCCGGATCACCTTCCTGCCCGCACCGACACCGCTCCGACCGGCGCGCAGGACGACCAGAGTGATTGCCCGCCAAGAGCGCCGGGCAGCGCCGGCGCAGGCAGTGTGCATGAGACCGACAAACGGTGCCCGTTCCCAGAGAGCGGTGCCCCCGGGGCCAAGGCTGTCCCCTCCCGACGCTCCATCATGGGGGAAGGAATCTTTCTATGACTGCTTTGACGCCAGGAAAGCCGCTACAGACAGAACCGGGGACGACGACCGCGGAGAACGCCGTCGTGTCGCCCTTCAAACGCTTCGCCTCCGTCCCGGAAGCGACCGGACTGTACAACCCGGAGAACGAGAAGGATGCCTGCGGCCTCGCCGTCATCGCGACCCTTCGCGGTGAGCCGGGTCACGACATCGTCGACGCGGCACTGACCGCCCTCCGAAACCTCGAGCACCGCGGTGCCGTCGGAGCGGACGAGGGCACCGGCGACGGCGCCGGCCTGCTGACGCAGGTCCCTGACGAATTCTTCCGGGCCGTCGTCGACTTCCCGTTGCCCGCAGCCGGTTCATACGTCGTCGGTACGGCATTCCTCCCTGCCGAGGCGAAGGAGGAGGAGACGGCGCGTGCCGGCCTCGAGTCCATCGCCGAATCCGAGGGCCTGGACGTGCTCGGCTGGCGCGTGGTTCCGGTCGTCGCCGACCTCGTCGGCGCCATGGCGCGGGCCTGCATGCCCCACTTCGTCCAGCTCTTCCTGGCGCCGACGGACGGCAAATCGTCCGACCTCGACGCGAAGGCCTTCCGGGTCCGGAAGCGGGCTCAGAACAAGTACGGGGTGTATTTCCCGTCGCTGTCCTCGAAGACCATCGTCTACAAGGGCATGCTGACCACGGCGCAGCTCGAGCCGTTCTACCCGGACCTCTCGGACGCGCGCTTCAAGACACGCCTCGGCATCGTCCACTCGCGCTTCTCCACGAACACCTTCCCGTCCTGGCCCCTGGCCCAGCCGTTCCGCACCATCGCCCACAACGGGGAGATCAACACGGTCAAGGGCAACCGCAATTGGATGCGTGCACGCCAGTCGCAGCTGTCCAACCCGTTGCTGGGGGACGCACCCGAGGAGCTGTACCCGATCTGCACCCCGGGCGCCTCGGACTCGGCGTCCTTCGACGAGGTGGCAGAACTGCTGACGCTGTCCGGTCGCCCCATCACGCATTCGATCATGATGATGATCCCGGAGGCGTGGGAGAACCACGCCACCATGGATCCCGCCCGCCGGGCCTTCTACCAGTACCACTCCATGCTCATGGAGCCCTGGGACGGTCCCGCCGCAGTGTCCTTCACGGACGGCCGACTCGTCGGCGCCGTCCTCGACCGCAACGGCCTGCGTCCCGCGCGCTACTGGGTCACGGAGGACGGCCTCGTCATCCTCGCCTCCGAGGTGGGCGTGGTCGACGTCGAGCCCTCCCGCGTGGTCCGCAAGGGTCGCGTCTCGCCCGGCAAGATGTTCCTCGTCGACACCGAGGAAGGCCGGCTCATCGAGGACCAGGAGATCAAGGCGGAGATCGCCGCCGCCAATCCGTGGGGGGAGTGGGTCAAGGAGAACCTGATCCAGCTCGAGGACCTGCCGGAGCGCGAGCACGTGATCCACACCAAGGCCTCCATCAACCGCCGCCAGCGCACCTTCGGCTACACGCAGGAGGAGCTGCGCATCCTGCTCGGCCCGATGGCCAAGAACGGTGCCGAGCCGCTCGGCGCCATGGGCTCGGATACCCCGATCGCCGTTCTGTCCAAGCGCCCGCGGCTGCTCTTCGACTACTTCGTGCAGTCCTTCGCGCAGGTGACCAACCCCCCGCTGGATTCCATCCGCGAGGAGCTCGTCACGTCGATGGGCGTCACCATCGGTCCCGACGGCAACCTGCTGTCCATGGGACAGGTGCGCTCCAAGCAGATCGCCCTGAAGTTCCCGGTCATCACCAACGACGAGCTGGCGAAGATCGCCAACCTCGAGACCGAGGACGGCGACCGCCTGACGGTGCGCGTCCGCGGACTGTATCGGCACGACGGCGGCGAGGCGGCCCTCAGGGCGCGCCTCGCGGAAATCTGCGAGCAGGTCTCCAGCGCCCTCAACCGGGGTGTCGAGTACGTGGTCCTGTCCGATCGCGACTCGAACGCGCAGTGGGCTCCCATCCCGTCGCTCCTGCTGACGAGCGCCGTGCACCACCACCTCCTCAAGAGCGCCAACCGCACCAAGACGTCCCTCGTCGTCGAGGCCGGCGACGTGCGCGAGGTGCACCACGTGGCCGTGCTCATCGGCTACGGCGCGTCCGCCGTCAACCCGTACCTCGCCATGGAGAGCTGCGAGGAACTGGTGCGAAACGGCGATATTACCGGTGTGACCTCCGAAGCCGCCGTCACCAACCTCATCAAGGGCCTCGGCAAGGGCGTCCTGAAGATCATGTCCAAGATGGGCATCTCGACGGTCAGCTCCTACTGCGGAGCGCAGACCTTCGAAGCACTCGGACTGTCCCAGGAGCTCGTGGACGAATACTTCCACGGTACCCAGACCCAGCTCGGCGGCGTCGGTCTCGACGTCGTCGCGGCAGAGACGGCAGCCCGCCACGACACCGCGTACCCGCAGGACGGCATCGAGGATCCGCACCGTGGGCTCGATAACGGCGGCGAGTACCAGTGGCGCCGCGAAGGCCCTCCGCACCTCTTCAACCCGGAGACCGTGTTCCGGCTGCAGCACGCCACCCGCGAGCGCCGCTACGACATCTTCAAGGCGTACACGAAGGGCGTGGACGACCAGTCGCGTGAGCTCATGACCCTTCGCGGGCTGCTCCGGCTCCGCGACGACGCCCGCGAGCCCATCAGCATCGACGAGGTGGAACCCGTCTCGTCCATCGTCAAGCGCTTCTCCACCGGCGCCATGAGCTACGGGTCCATCTCGAAGGAAGCGCACGAGACGCTCGCCATCGCGATGAACCGGCTCGGCGCGAAGTCGAACACGGGCGAGGGCGGTGAGGACGTCGAGCGCCTGCTGGATCCCGAGCGCCGCTCCGCCATCAAGCAGGTGGCCTCCGGGCGTTTCGGCGTCACGAGCCTGTACCTCACCAACGCGGACGACATCCAGATCAAGATGGCCCAGGGGGCCAAGCCCGGCGAGGGCGGCCAGCTCATGAGCCAGAAGGTCTATCCGTGGATCGCCCGCACCCGCCACTCCACACCCGGCGTCGCCCTGATCTCGCCGCCTCCGCATCACGACATCTACTCCATCGAGGACCTCGCGCAGCTCATCTACGACCTCAAACGGTCGAACCCGAGTGCACGTGTCCACGTGAAGCTGGTGTCCGAGGTAGGCATCGGCACAGTGGCCGCCGGCGTCACGAAGGCGAAGGCCGATGTCGTGCTGGTGTCCGGTCACGACGGCGGAACCGGTGCCAGCCCACTGAACTCGCTCAAGCACGCCGGGATCCCGTGGGAGCTCGGCCTCGCCGAGACACAGCAGACGCTCATGCTCAACGGCCTGCGCGACCGCGTGGTTGTCCAGGTGGACGGCCAGCTCAAGACCGGGCGCGACGTCGTCATCGCCGCGCTGCTCGGCGGCGAGGAATTCGGCTTCGCTACGGCGCCGCTGGTGGTGTCAGGTTGCATCATGATGCGGGTCTGCCACCTCGACACCTGCCCCGTGGGCGTTGCGACGCAGAACCCCGAGTTGCGCAGCCGCTTCACGGGCAAGCCGGAGTTCGTCATCAACTTCTTCGAGTTCATCGCCGAGGAGGTTCGCGAGATCCTGGCGGAGCTAGGGTTCCGGACGCTCGAGGAGGCCATCGGCCACAGCGAACTGCTCGACGCCCGCAAAGCGATCGAGCACTGGAAGGCCGACGGCCTCGACCTGGATCCGATCCTGCGCGGCAACGAGTTCGACTCGGGTGAGCCGATGCGCAACATGCTGAAGCAGAACCACGAGCTGGACCAGCACTTCGACAACAAGCTCATCGAGATGAGCGCCGACGCGCTGCAGTACCGCTCGCCGGTCCGGATCTCGGTCGACATCGTGAACACCGACCGCTCGGTCGGCACCATGCTCGGACATGAGGTCACACGGACCTTCGGGCTCGACACGCTGGCCACGAACACCATCGACGTGACCCTCACCGGCCAGGCCGGACAGTCGCTCGGCGCCTTCCTTCCGGCGGGGATCACCCTGCGCCTGCTCGGCGACTCGAACGACTACGTGGGCAAGGGACTCTCCGGTGGACGCATCACGGTGCGGCCGGACCGTGCCAACCTCTTCCGCGCCGATCACAATGTCATCGCGGGCAACGTCATCGGCTACGGGGCCACCAGTGGCGAGATGTTCCTGCGCGGCCAGGTGGGGGAGCGGTTCCTCGTCCGGAATTCCGGCGCTACGGCGGTAGCGGAGGGGATCGGCGATCACGGCTGTGAGTACATGACGGGCGGCCAGGCCCTGATCCTCGGCCGCACGGGCCGGAACTTCGGCGCCGGCATGTCTGGTGGCACGGCCTTCGTGCTGGATCTCGACCGCGCCCGCGTCAACAAGCAGAGCCTCGAGAACGGCGAGCTCCTGCTCGTCGGGCTCGATGCCGAGGACATCGAGATCGTGCGGCGGCTGCTGATCCAGCACGTCGAGGAGACCGAGTCCAACCTCGCAGAAAGCCTGCTCGAGTCCTTCGAGGACACCGTCGAGCGTTTCACGAAGGTCCTGCCGCGGGATTACGCCGCGGTCCTGGACGCCCGCGCCACCGCCGTCGAACAGGGACTCGATCCCGACGGTGAAGAGGCGTGGACCAAGATCCTGGAGGTAACCGGTGGCTGACCCACGCGGATTCATGAAGGTGCGCGAGCGCCAGACGCAGCCCAGACGCCCGGTTCCCGTGCGCATCATGGACTGGAAGGAAGTGTACGAGGCGCAGGAAAAGGGCGTTCTGAAGGCGCAGGCGGGCCGCTGCATGGACTGCGGCATCCCGTTCTGCCACCAGGGGTGTCCCCTCGGCAACCTCATTCCGGAGTGGAACGACCTCATGTTCCGGGACAAGGGCCGCGAGGCGATCGACCGGCTCCACGCGACGAACAACTTCCCGGAGTTCACGGGGCGGCTGTGCCCGGCGCCGTGCGAATCGTCCTGCGTGCTCGGGATCAACCAGCCACCCGTGACCATCAAGCAGGTCGAGGTGTCCATCGCGGACCAGGCCTTCGGCGAGGGCTGGGTGGAGCCGCACCCGCCCGAGCGCCTGACCGATCGCACCATAGCCGTCGTCGGTTCCGGACCGGCAGGTCTCGCGGTGGCCCAGCAACTCACCCGCGCCGGCCACACGGTCGCCGTCTACGAGCGCGACGACCGCATCGGCGGCCTGCTGCGGTACGGCATCCCCGACTTCAAGATGGAGAAGATCCACGTCGAGCGCCGCATCGAGCAGATGACGGCGGAGGGCACGCGCTTCCGCACAGGCGTCGACGTCGGCAAGGACATCAGCTGGGGACAGCTGAAGCGTCGCTACGACGCCGTCGTCGTCGCTACCGGGGCCACCGTTCCCCGGGATCTCCCCATCCCCGGCCGCGAGCTTGCCGGCGTGCACTTCGCCATGGACTACCTCGTGCAGGCAAACCGCGTGGTGGCCGGTGAAGCCATCGAGAACCAGATCCACGCCGAGGGCAAGCATGTCGTCATTCTCGGTGGTGGGGACACCGGTGCAGACTGCCTCGGCACCGCACACCGCCAGAAGGCCGCGTCCGTCACCACGCTCGCCATCGGCCAGCAGCCCTCCATGGAGCGCCGGCCGGACCAGCCGTGGCCGACCTTCCCCACCCTGTTCGACATCGCCAGCGCGCACGAGGAGGGCGGGGAGCGCCGCTACCTGGCGTCCACCGTCGAGTTCGTCGGTGATAACGGCGTGCTCCGGGGCATCAAGGTCGCGGAGACGGAGTTCGTCAACGGCCGCCGTGTCCCGAAGCCCGGCACCGAGCGCGAGATCCCCGCGGATCTCGTCTTCCTCTCGCTCGGTTTCACCGGAGCGGAGCCGGCCGGCATCACCGAGCAGGTCGAGGCCGCTTTCGACGACAGGGGCAACGTCGCCCGCGACGGCTACTACATGACCAAGACTCCGGGAGTCTTCTCGGCGGGTGATGCGGGTCGCGGTCAGTCGCTCATCGTCTGGGCGATTGCAGAGGGTCGCGCATGCGCGGCGGCGGTCGACAAATGGCTCATGGGTTCGACCAAGCTCCCCGCGCCGGTGGCTCCGACAGACCGTTCCATCGCCGTCCTCTGACCGGCCCTCACACCATCTCCACGCCCCAACACGACTAGGCTAAATCTATGAGACGCGCAAAAATTGTTGCAACATTCGGCCCCGCAATCGCCAGCTATGAGAACACCCTCGCAGTGCTCGAGGCAGGCGTCGACGTAGCCCGGATGAACATGAGCCACGGCGACTACACCGTGCACAGCACCACATACGAGAACGTCCGCCGTGCGTCCAAGGAGCTCGGCAAGCCCGTCGGCATCTTCGCCGACCTGCAGGGCCCCAAGATCCGGCTCGGCAGATTCGCCGACGGTCCGCACGCCCTGGCACCGGGTGATGTCTTCACCATCACGATCGAGGACATCGAGGGTACGCAGGACATCGCATCGACCACGTTCAAGGGCCTGCCGCAGGACGTCCGTGTCGGCGACATGCTCCTCATCGACGACGGCAAGGTCGGACTGCGTGCCACCGCGGTCGACGATGTGAAGGTCACCACGGAGGTCGTCGTCGGCGGCATGGTCTCCAACAACAAGGGCATCAACCTGCCCGGCGTCGCCGTCAACGTCCCCGCCCTCAGCGAGAAGGACGAGGACGACCTCCGCTGGGCCATCCAGATCGGGGTCGACATGGTCGCGCTGTCCTTCGTCCGCGACGCCGGCGACGTCAAGCGCGTCCACGAGATCATGGACGAGGAGGGCCGTAGGGTCCCCGTCATCGCCAAGATTGAGAAGCCGCAGGCCGTCGACGCCCTCGAGGAGATCATCGACGCGTTCGACGCCATCATGGTGGCTCGCGGGGACCTCGGCGTCGAGATGCCTCTGCAGGACGTCCCCATCGTGCAGAAGCGCGCCGTCGAACTGGCACGTCGGTGGGCCAAGCCCGTCATCGTCGCCACGCAGGTCCTCGAGTCCATGATCGACAACCCCCGGCCTACGCGCGCCGAAGCTTCGGACTGCGCCAACGCCGTGCTCGACGGCGCGGATGCCGTCATGCTCTCCGGCGAGACGAGCGTGGGCAAGTATCCGATCGAGACGGTGCGCACGATGGCCGACATCATCGAGTCCACCGAGCGCCACGGCCTCGAGCGCGTCCCGCCGCTGGGCAGCAAGCCGAGGACCCGCGGCGGTGCCATCACGCGTGCCGCCGTCGAGATCTCCGACCAGCTCGACGCCAAGTACATCTGTACCTTCACCCAGTCCGGCGACTCCGCCCGCCGCCTGTCACGCCTCCGCCCGAAGAAGCCGGTCTTCGCCTTCACCCCCGTGCAGTCGACGCTCAACGCCATGTCGCTCATCTGGGGCATCCAGCCGAAGCTCGTCGAGTTCGTGGAGCACACGGACCAGATGACCGCCCAGGTGGACCGCGTGCTCTTCGAGCAGGGCCTCGTCGAGGTCGGCGACCTCGTGGTCATCGCCGCCGGTTCCCCTCCAGGACAGGCAGGTTCCACCAACTCCATCAAAGTGCACCGCGTCGGCGACATCACGGACGCGGGGCAGTTGCCGGACGACCACACGTCCTACGTCAAGGAGGACGTCGGTCCCTGGCCGCTCAAGAAGAAGTAGCCTGACCGCTTGGACAGACACGAAGACCCCCACCCTGATCGGGTGGGGGTCTTCGTGTGTTTGGTGAACGCGCGCCGCTGAGGACGGCTGAGGTCAGTTGACTTGGTTGATGATCGTCTCGGCAACCTCGCGCATGCTGAGGCGGCGGTCCATGGACGTCTTCTGGATCCACCGGAAGGCCTCCGGTTCGGTAAGGCCCATCTTGGTGGTCAGCAGGCTCTTCGCGCGCTCCACGAGCTTGCGGGTAGCGAATTGCTCCTGGAGGTCGGACACCTCGGCCTCGAGTGCCTTGATCTCCTCATGGCGGGACATGGCGATCTCGATGGCCGGTATGAGGTCTGCGGGGGTGAAGGGCTTGACGACATACGCCATGGCACCGGCGTCACGTGCGCGCTCGATGAGCTCCTTCTGGCTGAACGCGGTGAGCAGGACGACCGGGGCGATACGCGCCTTCACGATCTGCTCCGCGGCGGTGATGCCGTCCATGACGGGCATCTTGACGTCCATGAGGACCAGGTCCGGCTTGTGCTCCATGGCAAGTGCGACAGCCTTCTCACCGTTGTCCGCCTCCGCCACGACGTCGTAGCCCTCACCACGCAGGATCTCGATGATGTCGAGCCGGATGAGCGTCTCGTCCTCGGCCACGATGACCCGGCGAGCGGGTCCGGCGGGCGTTGATTCGGTGGATTCAGACACTGTTGCTCCTTGATGATGACGGCGTTCCGATGGGTTCGCGAAGGGTATGCTCCCGTTCCCGGAAACAGCCTAGCGGCATGTAGAGTGGATTCGCGCACCGGCGGTGAAGTGAGTCATCCCCTCACCCGGCCGGAGCGGGTAGGGCCCGAATGGCGGAATTGGCAGACGCGCTGCACTCAAAATGCAGTATCGAGAGGTGTGTGGGTTCGAGTCCCACTTCGGGCACCCATTGGATCGGGCGGGAGTCTTCCGATTCGAGCTGGGCTGCGTACGCGGCCTGTGAAGTCGAGTGACGTTGCACTGCCCGACGGTGAAGTCCTCCGGATGTCCAGCGTCCTGGCGATCTTCGACGAACTAGGTGTACCCGATGGGTTGCCGTTTGTTACGGACGATGACGGCTTTTCCTAGGGTTGCCAGTCCATCCGCTGGTGCATCTTCAAGTCATTCCATGGAATGGCCCTACAGTTCGAACATACGGGCACTCGGAGCCGACTCTGGTGGAGCCGAAAGCAGAACCGGCCGAGGCAACGCGACGGCCTGACGCCGTATCGCGATAGCCGTCCGAACGTCGAGGGAACCCTGTACTCCGTCCGGACGAGCGACTGGTTGTTCTGTCGACTACCGGACAGAGAACGTGGGCAAGGAAAGACCGGCTCAGGTTCGAGCGCAGAGGGCGCTTGAGCCCGATGCTGCCGGGCTGCATGCCACCAGGGGTAGGAGCGACAGGGCGTGCCGACAGGGGCGACGTGATCCCGGGCCCGCGTTCGAGCACTGGGGAGTGGGACAATCTTGTATGGTCCAGATCTCCGGTTCCCCCCGCCCCGAATCGGCCAGGCGACCTTGGTACACGGCTAGTCGGACGGTGGTCGTGCGGGCGCTGCTCGATGCGCAAGTGATACTTGCCGCGAAGGCCGCGCTGGCCGCCGGTATTGCGTGGGCGTTAGCGCTCCTGATACCCGGTGTTGCTGCGGAGTATCCGTACTACGCACCGTTGGGTGCCCTTTTAGCGATGTACCCGACCGTCGTGGGGACCGTGAAGCTGGGCCTGCAGACAATGACCGGTCTGGCAATCGGTATTGTGCTGGCCTACGCGGCTATGTGGGTGGGGAACCCGGGTTCATTCACCATATCTTTCGTCGTCGGGATGGGCGTGCTGTTAGCAGGTTTGCTACCCCGAACGGCTGGCGGCGGTTCGGGGATTGCCTCGGCGGGGTTGTTCGTCTTGATCCTTGGGAACAATGATCTGAGTTTTTCCTTCGGATACTTCGTTCAGATGATCGTCGGAGTTCTCGTCGGTCTTGGAGTCAGTACCCTTATCGCTCCGCCCTTGAACACTGACAATGCGCTGGGGCAAATGAGTGCACTGCGTCGGACCGCAGCACAGCAATTGCAGGACATCGGTCAGGCATTGGAGGAGAACTGGGTTGCAGGCGATCCACGGTGGGTCGAGCGTAGAGAGGAACTTTTCCACACCATGCAGGGGGCTCGGGAAGCCGTCCAGTATGCCGAGGAGAGTCGGAAAGGGAACGTCCGTCGTCGGTTCCACCCCAGGGATCTCGCGAAGGACTACGAGCACGTTGGGGCGCTGGAGACTGTTGCATTTCACACGCTGAACATCACCAACATGCTTGAGGATGCGGTGGAAGGGACGACGGATGAGGAACCTATTCCACCCGGACTCAAAAGACCGCTGCAGGACGCTTTCTCCGCGGTAGGGGACGTCCTGGAGTTATGGACCGTCGAGGAGAATGACGACCAGACGCTCGTGGGAGCACGACAAGCGTTACGGGTATTGGAGTTGAGTGCCTTCGAGGCAGCTACCCGAGAGCGACCGTTCGGCGCCGCCTCGTCGATCGCCATGAGTCTGCACCGGATACTTCACGCGGTTACTCCTCCATCGAAATACGGCAGTCCATGACCAACAAGTGGTAGCGGGAGTTCCGCACGTGCCCGTCCCGGACCTCACCTCGGTGGAATGCGTAGCGATGTCACCCGTAGGCAATTGCGGGCAGAGAGCGGGAGCACGATCTGATCGATTCCGTCCAGGCGCCACATCCGCTTCGGAATGATCACCGGCTCGAAGGAACCATCCAGTCTGTTGGAACCTTGATCTCGACCGGACCGACCTCGGTCAGTACCGTCGTCGCAGGATCAAATACACACCGTTACGGAGACAGTCCCACTAGTTGAGTCAGGTTGACGTGGCGGGTGGTCTTTCTCCGGTGGCCGGCTGCTTGACTCCCGGAGAAACTCCCACTCCCGTGCACGAGGCTCGTCGGTGTATCCGGCCGAGTCCGCGACACGAAGCCGGGACATCGTTAGGGTCCTTCAAGTATGCACACACGGACTTCAACATTTCAGGACGATGGACCTCACGATTACCAGTGGTTTGTCAGTAGATCCGAGTATGTATCTACGCATCGATGCGACGATCGACGTCGTCTTCAGCGAAATCACCCTTCCCCTCGCGGGCGTGAACTGGAACACCGTGATGCGGGACCGGGCTCTTTTACTGCGCGACGTCCTGGCACGACACCGTTGGACGATCGGCCTCATGGGGTCTCGGCGGCATCCGATCCTGCCGAGATGCCAGAGGCCGGTAGCTCCATGCGGGCTCGATGGTCTCAACGTCCTTTTCCGAAGCGGTTCCTGTGATCCTTCGCCATCACCGCATCCCGCGCCACCCGCTGGAACGATCGTGTGTGGTGCCGTTGATCGGCAACCTCCCGCCGCCGGTGCAGGCTCACAAGCTCCCGCTCCATCTTCCGGTAGCTCAGCCAGCGCCGCTCCTCCAACCTGCCGGACTCGACAGCGGCCTGTACCGCGCACCCCGGCTCAGGGTCATGCGCGCAGTCGCGGAAGCGGCACTCGTCGAACAGCTCCTCGATGTCTCCGAAGACCTCGGACAGGCCAGTCTCGGCGTCCCAGAGGGCGAAGCCGCGCAGCCCCGGGGTATCCATCACCACGGAACCGTCGCCGAGCGGCACGAGCTCGCGGGCCGTCGTCGTATGTCTTCCCTTTCCGTCCCCGGCCCGAACCTTGCCGGTGTGCTGTCGGCTATCGCCCACGAGGGCGTTGATGAGGCTCGACTTGCCGGCACCGGAGGGGCCGAGCAGGGCCAGGGTCTGCGCGGCGCCGATCCTCCCGCGTAGGTTCTCGAGGCCATCGAGGTCCTCGGCCGACGTCGTGTACACCTCGACGCCACGGGCACGGTGCACGGTCTCGGCGACCACGTCGTCGAACCGGGTACTGAGATCGGCCTTCGTCAGGATGACGAGTGGAATGGCTCCCGAGTCCCATGCCGCGACGAGGGTCCGTTCGAGCCGGTTGGCCGACAGCGGCCGGTCGAGGGGAACGACGACGCCCAGCAGGTCGATGTTGGCACCGAGGATCTGTGCCTCGGACAGCGGGTCGTACGCCCGCTTGCGCTGAAGCAGGGACGATCGAGGCAGGCATCCGAGCACTGAGCCGGCGGGTTTGATCGCAGCCCAGTCACCGGTGACGAGAGAGATACCGCCGTCGATGTGGACGATGCCCCGCCGGGACGCGGCGAGTACGCGGCCTCGGTCCGCGCGGATGATTCGGGCTGGTTCCGCGACGGTCGGAGCGGGGAAGTGGAAGGAGAAGAGACCGCCGATGCGGTCGGTGAAACCGTACTGCTCAAGAGTGTTCAACGTGGTTCCTCCGGGGGAGGCCTCCCCCGGCGCATTAAGGTGCGGAAGAAGGGGAGACGGGGTTCCTAGGGGTGGCAGCGCACAGCGCAACGACACTGACCTTCATGACTCCACCTCCTCGTCCCTCATCCGGTTCAGGCGGCCGGAGGACACACATACTAATCGCGTCCGGCACTACGTGACTAGACCAAGCACAGCCGGATGGTGCCCACCGCTCCGGATTGGAGAGTGGTGCCCACCGCAGCTCCGGCGTCACCCTCGGCATGACCGCACTGCTTATTCTCTTCATCGTCAGCACTACGCGCTGAGTCCCTGGGATCACCAGGCCCGGCTAGACAGATTGGCACGGAATGAATCAGGTCCGCGTTGTTGAATGGGCCCTGGATGCTGTCGAACCCGTTGGAGCGAATGGCTCTGGCCATGGTCGGATCGACCCCCGCCAGCTCTGTCGCGGGGCCTAACGGGTGCCACGCATCATTTGAGCCGGCTTCGAGGGACCCAGCGCGAGATCTCGTCCTGGCCTTCTTCGAGCGAGGGGACAGCCTGGCCTGCATTGAGAAGACCCGAACCAGCGTTACGGACGCCGCGACCGCCATGGTCTCACTGATCCTGACGACTTCGCGTACTGCTGGTTGGTTCTCCTGCTATGCCCTCCAACGAGTCGAGGAGTCTGCCGGCGACGAGTAGTACAGCTATTCGAGGCCGGGTGTCTAGCCCATGCTCACGCATTATCGCGGACGACGCAGAGGGTCTGAAAACTGAATATGGTACGAGAACGATGGCCTGAGGCGCGGTCGTGAGCGAAGTGTCCGGAAGAATCTTCGGAGGTACAGGAGTGCTGAGCGAGTATGTGCAGCAATGGAGCGCGATCCAGACCGTGCGGGCAGCGGACCTGCGGCCTGACGACGTCCTCCAGTCGTACTTCGCACTGGGAGGCGACGCCGACGAGCTCGAGGTGAAGGGATACCTCGCTGGTGTCGTGATACTTTCCGTGCCGGACCGCGACCTGCTCGCGCACGCCATCAACGAATTGCTGGACGGCACCGGTTCGATGGTTGATGGGGCTCACTACAGCGACCGCGACGCGACATCCTCCTCCGGGTACGGCGACTATCTGCGCACTCTGGTTATTTCTCCCGACGAATTCGATTTCACGGCCCCGTCCGTCGGTGACGACACCGCAAGCGCCTCAATCGGCACTGGTGCCCCTGCCTTGCTCGAAGCTGCTGCAGTAGCCGAAAGCCCTGATCTGGAAGAGGCCGAGTTCCGACGCCTCCAGGCGTTGCACGAGTCGGGGTTGCTCGAGACCGGGGCGGAGGAGCGCTTCGACAGGCTCACCCGGCTTGCACGGGACCACTTCGGGGTCAGCTCGTCCTCCATCGCCCTGATCACCGATGACGCTCAGGTCATCAAGTCCGTCACCGGACCCCTGGGCGAGGACATGCCCCGGGATCTTTCCCTCTGCGCGGTCACAATCGAGTTCGACCGCACCCTCGTCATCAATGACGCCAGCACGCATCCGAAATGGCGTCACCATCCGCTCGTGACCGGAGGTCCTCAGATCCGCTTCTATGCCGGGCATCCTGTGTGCACGGCCGGCGGGTGGCGTATCGGTACGATCTGCCTCATGGACGACCAGCCCCGTGCCTTCACCGAAGACGACCTGCAGGTCCTCCGGCGGCTCGCCGCGCAGGTACAGATGGAGATCTGGGTCTGAACCGTAAGCACGCTGAGTTTGTATTCCAACGCTCCCTCGGTACTATTCAGCAGACACCGGGGTCCAGCCAAAGGCCATGGTTCGGACAAGCACAGGAGTGACAATGATGAACCCTTTGCACCCAACCCAGACTGCCCCACTTCCCGCCTTGGTGCCCGACGTTTCTGACGCCCTGCCTCAGGACACCCTGCCTCAGGACGCTCTTTCCCTGGCCGCTGGCGACGCAGCCCAAACGCAGGAGCCGGACAGCGCGGCGCTCGATGAGGCACTTTCCGCAGATGACCTCGAAGCACTGTCGACCAGGCAGTTGCGGGTCATGGCGAACCAGGCTTACAGGCTCATGGATACCAGCTACCCGCCCTACGGTGCCGCGGACCGCTACGAGATGCTCGTAGAAGAACTTGAGTACCGGGCACGCCAGGCCACCGAACGCGGCACAGCGACGCAGACCCGAAACCGGCCCCGGGAGGCATTCCGCAACAACGCCCTGTACTGCCGGTTCGAATTATTCATCGACGGCAGCCTCGCCGCGTTTCTGAAGTACACGATGGACGGCGGTCAGGTCGTCCTCCTCGACGGTGCGGAGCAACCAGGATTCCGGGACCAGGGCGTCGACGCAATCCTCATGCGCCACGCGGTGCTCAACATTCACAAGCGGCGCCTGAACCTGGTCCCGCAGTGTCCGATGGCCTTCTCGTTCCTCGCCGACAATCCCGAATATCGGATTCTCATCGCCCAGCCACGGCAATAGCGCCGCCGGAAGAACTGAATCCCCGGCTCAAGCTCGGACGCCTGCTCCCAGCCCTAACGCCCATGAGGTCGTAACGGACCTTTGAGTCCGAAGCCGCACGCGTCTGCTCGGTCCTGCCGAAGACATGACGTCCTCGATGGAGCGCGCGAAGTTCTCCACGATCCGTGAGGGGTCACTAATTCACCGGCTGGCGCACCGACGACCTGACTCCACTGTGGCAACGTGTCATGTGATCCGGTGAGTGTCGATGCGCTCGGTACCGCTCGTAACACCGCTGCAGCACTCCGTCGGAGGCGAGCTCACCAGCGGGTGGAGCTTTTTCCCGGTAGGTTCCCCTTCGACTAATACGTTGCGGCCCGCCGCAACCCTTCGTTGTTGACAGAGCGGACTTGTGAGGGCAGGCTGGCTGCGTTGAGGGGCCGACGAGAGTCCCGCGTCTATCTTGAGGACTATTACTGTGGCTTTTCCTTCAATTGCGCACGTTGCTCTGACGGTGAGTGATCTTGCTTCCAGTGCGGCGTGGTATGAGCTCCTGCTGGGCGTTTCCCCGGTGCTCGACGAAGATGCGGGAGGCTTCTGGCATACGGTTTATCCTCTGGCAGGAGGGGCACTCCTCGGTCTACACGCGCATCCGGAGACTGACTCCGATGACCGTTTCGACGCGACACGAGTGGGGTTGGACCACGTCGGTTTCGGGTGTGCCAATCGTGAAGAACTGCAGGCTTGGCAGTCCCGACTCGACGAACTGGGCATTGCTCATGGCGGCATCGTCGACGCGGGGTATGGATCCGGACTGTCTTTCAAGGACCCCGACGGGAATGCCCTCGAGTTCTTTGCTCCGCCGTCGTAGGACCCGTTGGGCGTGCTCTTGCGCCGAGGTACCGTCCTGTCGCTGGTCGGCCCTGATTGCGGTGGCGGTTGTCGGCCTTGTCGGTGGGATCAGGTACCTGCGAGACGCGTTATCCCCGGTGGCGGTGCTTGGCCGTTTCTACGTCATGCTCGCCGCGGTCGCACTGTCGATCACTATGGAACCGTACGGTCACTGAGGTCGGATCGGGGCCCTTGTAAACTTCCAACCAAGCCAGGGGCCGGGTACGGCTGAAGACCGAATGGTGGACCTCACGTCACGTCACGGCGTAAAGGAATGGCCGCTAGAGAATCGCGCTGAGCGACCCTTGCTATAGCAGGCGTCTCTCTGCTTGACGGCGCGCGACAATGAGGGCCCCAGCGGCCTCTATGAGGAGAGGTAGCCCATGCTACCGAGGGCGCCAGCCCGAGCTTTCAAGGCCCCATGAGTGATACCGACACTGCCATCGCGTCGATGCACGCAATGGGTTCGGGCACCCTGACCGAAGGCGCGCTGTACAGTCGACGCCACCAACCGCGCCGCGGTTGACGAGCCGCCCGAGGCAAGAGGTACCGGTCCCAAAGCCTTCTACGCCACCGCATGCTGGATGCGTAGCGCGTTCTCCGAGCTCGCCTGGGACATACACAATGTTGTCCGAGATAGCGACCCGGTTGTTCTGCGCACCACGATGTCTGGCCACCAGACAGGGCCGTTCGTGACTTACGACAATGACGCAAACATCAAAGTCGTGTTCCCAGCACGAGGCAAACGATTCGCGGTCACCCAGACGCACTGGTTCCGCATGCGTGAGGGCAAGATAGCCGAGCACTGGGCCAACCGCGACGACCTCGCCATGGCTGAGCAACTCGGCTGGACACCGCCGACCCCGCTCTATCTCTCCCGCATGTTGCTCAGTCGCCAACGCGCCCGACGCGCTGCCAAGGAGTCATCGCGCCCGGGCGACATTGAAAAAACTTCGAATTGAGATGTCTCATCCTGCTGGTTCGGAAGCGGAAGGGGTGGGACGCTCTTGACGTCGTTACGGTCACGGCTATCGTCAGGGGATGGAGCGCGTGACGGGTGCCGGTGGCATGTTCTTCCAAGCCAGGGATCCGGATGCTCTGACTCGGTGGTACAGCGATCATCTGGGCGTTGATGCTCCGCCCGGGTCCTACGGCGTTTCGTCGTGGAGACAGGAGGCTGGGGCTACGGTGTTCGCTGCACTGCCTGTTGGATCAGAGCATTTTCCGGCCGGAACGGCGTGGGCTGTGACGTTTCGGGTGCGGGACCTCGCCGCGATGGTCACTCAGCTCGAGGATGCAGGCATACCTGTCAGGCGTGACCCGGTGAGTTATCCGAACGGGGTGTTCGCGGACCTTCAGGATCCGGAGGGGCACGCCATCCAGCTCTGGCAGGCTCCCGTCCGCGCACACATGGATGACCGGCCGGGAGCAGTGCCGACGCCCGCGGCGGCACTGCTCCCGGGTCCTCCGGTTGACCACCTGTCGGCGCGAACGTGAGGGAGTGAGCCTATGACCGACCTGGAAACCCTCGGTCCCTCGACGCGTGCTCATCAATGAGCACGTCGAAATAGGTGATGACGTCCAAGGTCGGCCCGCCACATGATCGAGTGTGGCGGGCCGACCCAGCAGTTGCTGCATCTCAGCCGCATCAGTGCCTTAAAACGCCTTATGCATCCTTACCCTTGAGGTGACGGAACGTCATGGCTTTCAGCCACCGAGGATTCGACGCAGCCACTTCACGCGAGCCTCTCGCGCTTGTGCGGACAGTTGCGCTTTGGGCGCCAACGTGGCGAATCCATGAAACCCGCCTGGCCATACATGCAGTTCCGCGATCCCGCCGTGCTCCCAGATCCTCGTTGCGTAGGCGACGTCCTCGTCCCGAAAAACTTCCGCTGACCCACAGTCGATGAAGGTTGGCGGCAGGCCGGAAAGGTCGGTCGCTCGCGAGGGAGCCGCATAGATCGAAACGCCATCAGTCGTGCGCCGATCACCGAGCAGAGCATCCCATCCTGTGTCGTTGCTTCCCCTGTCCCAAACTCCCATCCCGGATATCTGGTGGCTTGATGACGTTTCATTGCGATCATCGATCATCGGATTGATGAGCAATGAACCTGCTATGACCGGGCCGCTTTCGTCCCGCGCTTTCAAACTGATGCCTGCGGCGAGTCCACCACCAGCGTTTGCACCAGCAACCACCAACCGATCGCGGTCGAACCCAAGCTCCTCAGCATGTTCGGACATCCAGACCAAACCCGCATAACAGTCGTTGACGGGAGTGGGATCAGGAAATTCGGGGGCAAGGCGATACTCGATCGAGACAACGACCGCGTCGAAACGCTCTACCCAGTCCAGGTATTCGTCCGCGCCGGTGAATCGATCACCAAAAATCATGCCGCCGCCGTGCACATGAAAGATACCCGGTCCTTCCGCCACGTGCCCGTACCTGGTGAAGATCGACACGACCATCTCCCCATCCTGGACGGGAATCGATTTCTGCTCGTGCTTGATCGCGCGTCCGTTCAGAAGCGACGTGATCGTCGGCACTGGAAGACCTATACGCATAGTGGGAATCCGGTTCGCTGTGATGGTCGATGGCATCACATCCTTCAGAACTGTGAGGGCTGTTCCGAGTTCCACATCAAAGGGCGGAGCAACACGTGGTGTTACAGGCATTTCGACCTCCATTGGTCATACTTCAATTTGCTAGTTCATTGAGTCAGCGCGGTCGTAAGCGGAACCAATACCGCCACAATCGCGCAAACACTACTCAACTCACCGCTGGCTGTGTCAACCAAGCGGGAGGGTAGGTGATGTCAGAGAGCGTTGACGCCTGCCTCGGCGACGGACTGGTCCTGTTCTCCGGTGCCGCCGCTGACACCGAGGGCGCCGACCACTTCGCCGCCACGGGTGATGGGGATACCGCCGGCGAAGATCATGATCCGGTTGCGGTTGCTGGCGACGATGCCGTAGTACTGCTGGCCGGGCTGGGAGTTCTCGCCCAACTCCTTGGTTTCGATGTCGAAGGCTCGGGCGGTGAAGGCTTTGTTGATGGAGATGTCGATACCGCCGAGCCAGGCGCCGTCCATCCGGGCGTGGGAGATCACGTTGCCGCCGACGTCGACGACGGCGATGTTCATGGGCTGCCCGACCTCCGAGGCCTTGGCCTCGGCTGCATCGATGATGGTGCGGGCATCCGCGAGGGTCAATGTCGAAATAGTCATGCCCTCCGTTCTATCCCTATTCCTGCACGGGCACAATCACCCGCTACCGTCTGCCCTGCTTTACCGACGCAGGGCAGGATGGCGGGCAGCCAGGAATCCCTTCTGGTAGGAACAAGGCGGAGTAGTCATTAGAAGGTTCAAGAGCCTGCCACTGATTCTGGTTTAGGTCACACCTGTGAGTGCCTGTGAGCTCATTGGGCACCCCAGATGGGGAACAGAATGCCATCCATGAGATGACTAAGTGAGACAGCGCCTCCGTTGTCATAACGCTAGAACGGGGACGGTCGGCTGAAGTCCTTCAGGCTGTTGAGAGGACTCGGGACTCACCCGCCATCGGGTGATGAGAACGCGCACCGCTGCCCCGGAGTCCACCCGGTCCTGATGACCGACCGGCCCCGCCCGCGAGGCTGGTCGTGCGGTGGTTTGGGCTGCTCGGGGCGCCGCTATTAGACGAGTGGGGTGTCGACGAATTCGGCTTTGGGGCGCCGGGGTAGGTCGTCGATGAGTTCGTTGAGGGCTAGGGCGATCATGTTCCGGTCACCGAGCGGAAGTGGGTACATACCGTGGAGGTAGGCGTCGAGCTCGAAGGTCTCGAGGGTGCCTCCGACACTGTAGTAGTGGGCCCAGAGGTCGTTGACAGAAAGGTCTGCTGCGCGCGCTGCTAGCCAGGTGCTGTGTTGTTGCGTGTGCTGGGTCATGGTGATGCCTGCTTAGGCCTGTGACCGGGAAACGATTCATGTCCGTGCTCTTGGAAACACCACTGGAGAACCGGAATAGCCCCAGGAAGACACTTAGTGTGACCAACTTTACCTTCTGCACACGGTGGTCGTGCGGTGGTGGACGTCCCAGCACCGCACACCGGTGTCTTGGACGTCGGCTATGCCCTGGCGCTGGTTGCTTTCAGGGAAGGTGGGGTCAGAGCGCTCTGAAGAGGTCCAGGAGTGCTTCGGTGCGGGGTTGGTGTTGGTCCTGATGGGTGAGCGTCAGGGCGCGGTCGATGATTTCCTGCGAGATGACGACGACTTTGCGGTTGGTTCGCTGGCTGTAGGAGCTGATCCGGTCGAAGGCTTCGGTGGCGCTGAGGCCTGCGCGCCCCATGAGGATGCCCTTGGCTTGTTCGATGACGGCCCGGCTGAGTGCGGATGCGGCGACGGCTTCGTTGGCTAGCTGGTGGCGGTCCGCGTGGATGGACTGGGTGAGGTCAACGACCAACCCCCATACCCCGGTGGGCTCGGTGTCCTGAACGATGAGATCGGCGCTCAGGAGGACTTTGTGCACACGTCCGTTGAGGTCGCGGATGGATGCGTAGATCGATGAGGGCCCACCCCTTGTTGTCACGCTGGTCCAGAAGGCCTGGACGGCGTCCCGGTCGGCGGGTTCGATGTGGGACATGCCGAGCTCGAGGGTGGGGACGACGTCGCCGCGTTCGTAGCCGTGAATCCGGTACAGCTCATCGGACCAGTGGACGACGCCGTCGGCGAAGTAGTGTTCGACGGTGCCGGTGGGGCAGTCGACAAAGTATTCGATGCTCGAGACAACGCCGGACAGGGATACAGCGGGTTCTGTGGTGGAAGTCATGGTAAGGCCGTTCGACGTGCTCGATCCGGGCTGATGTCTTAACCCGCATGCAAAAACAACAGAGTAGCAAGAACACCCAAATGACTTGGCCGTTGAGGCCGTCGGCGATGTAGGCGTCGTGATTGGTGAACCAGAACTCAGGCAGGTTCTATCGCAGCACTCGTACCGGAGAATCAAACCCGGATAGGCAAGTGCGCAAGGCGGTCTCGACCTGAGGACACGACACATCAGATACTTCGGGCACCAGACTGGCAGTTGAGCCTCGTCGGGCCGGACGAGCACTCCCGGGCAGGTGTTCCCGCAGGTACATTGGGGCCATGGCCAGCGAAGCGATGATCCTCGATGTCGACGGACCGGAAGGCGTTCGGCACGTCCGCCTGTCGAGTCCGTCCCGGGTGCTCTGGCCTCAGGCAGGTCTGACCAAGCTCGATCTCGCCCGGTACCTCATCGACGTCGCACCGGCATTCCTTCGAGCGAACGGCAGCCGCCCCGTTTCCCTGCAGCGATTCGGCGGCGACGTGGACGGCGATTTCTTCTTCAGCAAGAACCCGCCGAAGGGTGCCCCCGACTACGTGCGCAGTGTGACGGTCACCTACCCGAGCGGACGGGCGCACCCACAACTGGTGCTCGACGAACCCGCGTCCGTCATCTGGGCGGCGCAGATGAACACCGTCGTCTTCCATCCCTGGGCATCCCGCGCCGAGGCATCGGACCTCCCGGACGAATTCCGGATCGACCTCGATCCGCAACCCGGCACGAGCTTCGACGACGTCGTCGCTGCTGCTCTCGAACTGCGGACCGTCCTCGGCGAAGCGGGCCTCACCTGCTTCGTGAAGACCTCCGGCAACCGGGGGCTCCACGTCTTCGCACCCATCGAACCGATGCACGAGTTCCTCGACGTGCGTCGTGCCGTCATCGCTGCCTCGAGGGAACTCGAGCGCCGTATGCCGGATCGCGTGACGACGGCGTGGTGGAAGGAGGAGCGCGGCGAGCGCATCTTCGTGGACTACAACCAGGCGAACCGCGACCGCACGATGGCGGGCGCCTACAGTCCGAGGGCCCTGCCGCACGCTCCCGTGTCCTGCCCGGTCACCTGGACGGAACTGACCGATGTGGATCCGGCGTCGTTCACCGTCGCGACCGTGCCCGAGCGCCTGCAGACGGTCGGCGATCCCTGGGAACACATGCACGCGGAGCCAGGACGGATCGATGTCCTGCTCGCCTGGTGGGACCGCGACGTCGAGCGTGGGCTCGGCGAGCTGCCGTTCCCTCCGGATTTCCCGAAGATGCCCGGCGAGCCCATGCGGGTGCAGCCGAGCCGCGCACGTACCCGCGACTGATCCGCGCTGTCAACGGTTCGGCCCGTCCGGCGTCGCCGCCCGCACCGGCTCGCGGCGCTGGTACAACAGGAAGGTACTCTTCCGTGCCCCGGCTGAGCCGGGCCTGACGTCGTGCCGGTCCGCACCCGGCCCCTGGGAGAACCATGAAGAAGACCGTGTTGTCATCGACCCTCCTGCTGCTGCTCGTCACCGGGTGCGGTGGTAATCCCGCCACTGGACCGGAGCCGGCAGGGCCGACCCCGAACCCGGCACAGACTGCGACGGAGCAGGCTGCGGCGCCGTCGGACGCCCCTTCCGTCGAGGGGCTCGTGGACGCCGGCAGCGGCACATTCGCCTTCCTGATCGACCAGGCAAAAGGCGAGGTCGTGCTGCCGGCCGAGGCGCCGGAGGACGTCGAGGGCCTTCGCTCGGAACTGGGGGAGGACGCCGTGACCTATGCACTGGTGACGGTGCAGAACCCGGAGGGCGGCCTGCCCCTCGACCTGGAGGCCGTGACCGTTTCCACCCCGGGGGGCCAGGACCTGGAATTCCGTCCTGCCACGGCCGTGATCGAGGAGTGGGGGGCGGCGGCGAACGGCGGGGAGTCCAATCCGGACGTCGTCGGGCTGGTGGAGAAGTACAGCGGGGGAGCCGTGCCCGGAGATACGAGCGAGCTCCTCATGATCGGTACGTTCCCCGAGCTTCCCGACACCGTCACGACGGTCCTGGTGCAACCTGCAGGTGGCGGCGAACCGGTGGAGGCGACGGTACGGCCGGAGTCGTGACCGACGCCCCCGTCACGGCGACCCGCCGAGTAAACTTGCCGCATGCCGAGTTCCGAGCGCGCCCGCACCGCGGTAGTCATCGAGGACGACGACGACGTCAGAGATCTGCTGCACACCGTGCTGACCGGCTCGGGTTTCCGCGTTCACACCGCGCCGGCCGGACTGGCCGGGGTGGAAATGGTCCGTCGCCTCATGCCGGACGTCGTCACGCTCGACGTCGGCCTCCCGGATATCGACGGTTTCGAGGTGGCCCAGCGCATCCGACGGTTCTCGAAGACCTTCATCGTCATGCTCACGGCACGAACCGATCCGTCGGACGAGAGGCGGGGCTTCGAAGCGGGCGCGGATCGTTACCTCCGCAAGCCTTTCCGGCCCGCCGAGTTACGCCGCCACATACAGGAAGGTATGGCGACGGCGGACGGGCCCTAGTGGGAGCGGGCGCCCGCCTGGCTCACGAGGACCGGCCTGTTCATCGCATCCGACGCCAGCCCGGTGACGACGGCGAAGACACCCTTGTGAAGATAGTCGATGGCTTTCTCGCCCGCCGGCCACAGGGATGGTGCTGCGCCCGCTCCCGTCGCGTTCTCCAGCGTCTGGTCGAACGCCAGGCGCACGACTGCGTGGGCGGTTGTTGCCGAGGGTCCGCGGATGCCCGTCACGGACCAGACACCCCGGAGGGCGCCGAGGGCGGCGCCGGTGAGCCAGTGCATCGCGTGGTTCCACACCGGGTAGTCGTCGGAATCGCTGGTAGGCCTGCCGGCCAGGATCCGCAGCGTACGCGCGGGGATGTGCGAGTCCTGGCGGCCCGTCATGCGCTGCTCGACGAGTTCACCCGCCGTCATGGCCGCCGTTCCGACGAGGCCTGCTGCAACGCCGTACAGCGCAGCGCGCCCGATAGCCCTGAGGCGTGCCGCCACTAGTTGTCCTTCCCGCGCGCATCGTCCCCGAGGTCGGTGTCGATGCCGTTGTTGTCGTCGTAGTTCCCGGTGTCGGTGCCGGTATTGTCGCTGTCCTTGTTGCCGAGGTCGCAGCCGCCGAGGAAGATCGTGCTGGCTGCAAGGAGGGCTGCGATGGACTTGAGTTTCTTGTCGGCCATGGTGGGCTCCGTCCTGCATGCGGGGTGATGGGACGGCACTGCGCCCTCCCAACTCAACGGTAGGGAGGTGGACGAAGCGGCGGCAACGGCAAGACTGTGCCGGGTCCAGCTTGCAATATCCGGCCGTAGGTCCTTAGCCGGACAGGACACCGTGGCGCCGCATCAGCTGCGGGCGTCGCGGATCATGTTCGTGATGCGCGCCGTCGAGAGCCGTCGCCCCTGCTCATCCGTCATCACGACCTCGTGTGTGGTGAGGGTCCGCCCGAGGTGGATCGCCGTCGCCGTGCCCGTCACGATCCCGGTATCGACGCTGCGGTGGTGTGTGGCTCCCACCTCGATACCGACGGCCTGCCTGCCCGGACCAGCATGAAGACCGGCTGCGAACGAGCCGAGGGTCTCCGCCAGGACCACGTGCGCGCCGCCATGCAGGATCCCTGCGACCTGCTGATTGCCCTCGACCGGCATCGTCGCCACCATGCGCTCCGCACTCATCTCCTGGAAGACGATCCCCATCTTCGCGGTCAGGGCGCCCACGCCGTACCGGCCCAGCCAGCCATGCATCTCCACCGGTACGCCCGCGGCGACCAGCTCGGCCAACCGCTCCTCCGAGGGTCCCTGGGCGGCGTCGGATCGGGTGCGCTTGTCTGTCATGGCAACTAGGCTGGCACCTGTGAGTGAAACAACCAAACCTGCTGCCACCCTGACCATGGCCCCTCCTGTCGACGGTGAGCCGGACGGGTCACCGGCCGTGTCGGCCGAGGCGGCCGCGGCGGCGGGGACGTCACCGGCCGCGCCGGTGAGGCGCGCTGACGGCTCGCGCAACAGGCTCCTCGTCATCGACGGCCACTCCATGGCCTTCCGTGCCTTCTACGCGCTTCCGCCCGAGAACTTCTCGACGGACACCGGACAGCACACCAACGCGGTGTACGGCTTCACGGCCATGCTCATCAACCTCATCAAGGACCAGACGCCGAGCCACGTGGTGGTGGCCTTCGACCTCGACACCCCCACCTTCCGCTCGGAGGAGTACACCGAGTACAAGGGCGGGCGCTCGAAGACGCCCGAGGAGTTCCACGGGCAGGTGGACCTCATCATCAAGGTCATGGAGGCCATGCGCATCCCGACCATCTCGATGGACGGGTACGAGGCCGATGACATCCTGGCCACGCTGGCGACCCAGGCCGCCGCCGCGGACTGGGACGTGCAAGTCGTCAGTGGTGATCGCGACGCCTTTCAGCTCGTCAATGATCGCGTCACCGTGCTGTATCCCAAGCAGGGCGTGACCAACATCCCGCAGATGGACGCTCAGGCCATCGAGGAGAAGTACTTCGTTCCCCCGCACCAGTACTCCGACCTGGCCGCGTTGGTGGGGGAGAGCGCCGACAACCTGCCCGGCGTGCCGGGCGTCGGTCCGAAGACGGCGGCAAAGTGGATCAGGCTGTACGGCGGACTCGAGGGCATCCTCGAGAACCTCGACAAGATCGGCGGCAAGGTCGGCGACTCCCTTCGCGCGAACATCGAGGACGTGAAGCGGAACCGCCGCCTGAACCGGCTCCTCACCGACCTCGAGCTCCCCGTCGACCTCGACGCGATGGTGTCGCAGCACCCGGATCGCTCGGCCGTCGAAGACCTCTTCGATTCCCTGCAATTCAATACCCTGCGCAAGCGCCTGTTCGACCTCTTCGGCGAGGAGGAGTCCGAGGAGGAGGGGGACGAGCAGAGCGCACCTGCCCACGTGCTCCTCGAGGACGCCGACGGGCTCACCCGATGGTTCAGGACCACGAACCAGGCGCAGGCCTCGGTGGCACTGGCGACCGAGACGACCGCGGGAGCCATCGACGTCGTCGGGATCGCCGTCGTGACCGGCCTGCATGCGGCATTCATCCCGCTCGAACCGCTCGATGCAGCTGCGGAGAAGGTCCTCGGTGACTGGCTGTCCGCGACGGATGCGCCGAAGATCGTCCACGACTTCAAGACCGTGTTCAAGCTGTTGGCCGCCCGGGGGTTCGTGCTCGCGGGAGAGGTGGACGACACCGCGATATCCGGGTACCTCATCCAGCCCGACCGCCGCAGCTACGACCTGGCGGACCTCGCCCAGTACCACCTTCGCCTGTCCATCACCGCGTCCGCGAACGATTCGTCCGGGCAGCAGGCTCTCGACCTCGGCGGCAACGACGTCGCCTCTCCCGCCGTCGTGGCGGCCTATGCGGCTCTGCGCCTGAGTGAGCACTTTGCCGGTCAGCTCGTGGAGCGGGGCGCGAACCAGCTGCTCGGCGGGCTCGAACTGCCGTTGGCCGAAGTGCTCGCCCGCATGGAACTCACCGGGGTGGCTGTCTCGGTCGACGGGCTGGATCGACTCCTCGATGATTTCTCGAAGACCATCAGCGCGGCCGGGTCCGAGGCCTACCGGATCATCGGCAAGGAGATCAACCTCGGTTCGCCCAAGCAACTGCAGATCGTCCTCTTCGACGAACTCGAACTACCGAAGACCAAGAAGATCAAGACCGGCTACTCCACGGATGCCGACGCCCTGACCGATCTGATCACGAAGACCGGTCACCCCTTCCTCGAGCAGCTCCTCGCCTACCGCGACGCCACCAAGCTCCGTCAGACGGTGGAGGGCCTGCGGAAGGCGGTGGGCGACGACGGCCGTGTCCACACGACCTACCTGCAGACGGTCGCCGCGACGGGCCGCCTCTCCTCGACGAATCCGAACCTGCAGAACATCCCGGTGCGCTCGGACGAGGGACGCCGTATCCGGGAGGTGTTCGTCGTCGGGCAGGGCCGGAACGGCGAGAAGTACGAGAGCCTGATGACGGCCGACTACTCCCAGATCGAGATGCGCATCATGGCGCACCTGTCCGGTGACGAAGGGCTCATCTCCGCCTTCCAGGAGGGTGAGGACCTCCACCGGTTCGTGGGATCGCACATCTTCGGGGTGGCTCCCGAGGAGGTCACCAACGCGATGCGGTCCAAGGTGAAGGCCATGTCCTACGGACTCGTCTACGGGCTCAGCTCGTTCGGGCTCTCGAAGCAGCTCAACATCTCCGTGGATGAGGCACGCACCCTGATGCGTGATTACTTCGAGCGCTTCGGAGCGGTGCGGGACTACCTGCGCGGCATCGTGGAGCAGGCCCGCAAGGACGGCTTCACCTCCACCATCGAGGGGCGACGACGTTACCTGCCGGATCTCTCGAGCGACAATCGGCAGCTCCGCGAGATGGCGGAGCGTGCGGCGTTGAATGCTCCCATCCAGGGCTCGGCGGCGGACATCATCAAGAAGGCCATGCTCGGAGTCGACGAGGCGTTGACCCGCCGGGGGCTCTCCTCGCGGATGCTGCTGCAGGTCCATGACGAACTCGTCCTCGAGATAGCCGAGGGTGAGTCCGAGGAGGTCGAGGCGCTCGTCCGCGAGCAGATGGGCAGCGCGGCGGACCTCTCCGTTCCACTCGACGTCTCCGTGGGCACGGGGGCCAGCTGGCACGAGGCCGCGCACTAGGGCTTCCGGAGGGAAGCCCGGCTAGGGTGGTGCGGGTGAGTGAGACGACGACACCAGACCTGCAAACCCGCATCTTCACGCTCGGCCCGGACGAGGACCCATCGGCCGACGGGCGCTTTGCCAAGTGGCTGAACGCCGAGGGGATCGGTTTCCACGAAGGTACCTTCGACCCGGAGGACATCCCGCTCTACCTGCAGGCCTACCGGGCGGACGAGCGCGTGCTGTGGGGCGTCCACGACACCGCCCAGCCGGCCGAAGCCCTCGATGCAGATTTCCCGGTTGCCACCTACGGCACGATGGTGCACACCCTGAACGTCGGCGCGGCGCTCATCGACGCGCACCAGATCACCGCGGTGACCGTCCGAGCCAGCCACCGGCGCCAGGGAATCCTGCGGTCGATGATGACGAGGGACCTGCGCGAGGCCCGGGAACGGGGGCTTTCCGTCGCCATCCTGACGGCATCGGAGGCCACGATCTACGGCCGATTCGGGTTCGGCTGCGCCACGCTCACGCACTCGATCGAGGTGGATGTCCGGGAACGCTTCGAGGTGACCGCCCGCGCGACCGGCACGACGACGCTCGTGGCGCGGGAGCATGCGGTGCGCCTTGCGGAGCAGGTCTTCAGCGCTTTCGACGCCTCGACCTTCGGATCCGTGGGGCGGCAGTACGCCTATGCGCGCCGGGCCTCGGGCGAGTGGGGCCGGGAGCGCCCGGTCGAGGACAGGGCCGTCCGCCTGGCCGTGCACTACGACGCAGCCGGCACGCCTGCGGGATACGTGACCTACCGATTCGCGGGCTGGGAGACCACGCCCTATACCGTGAAGGTCGTGGACCTAGTAGCGAGTACCCCCTCGGCCTACCTCGAGCTGTGGCGCTATCTCGGTTCCCTCGACCTGGTGCAGGTGGTCACCTGGGACGAGGCCCGTCGGGACGATGCCCTTCCATGGGCCCTGCGGGACCGGCGCTGTTACGGTGTCAAGGGCACGGACGACGTCCTCTGGGTCCGCATGCTCGACGTGCCTGCCGCGCTGGGGCAGCGGTCGTACCGGGGCAGTGGGAAGATCGTCCTCGAGGTCCTGGACGATCTCGGGCTGGCGAACGGGTCCTTCTCCCTGGTTGTCGCGGACGGGGTCGCGGTGGTCGAGCAGCTCGAGGGCGCGCAGACTGCCGATGTCACACTCACCGTCAATGCCCTCGGCTCGCTGTACCTCGGCGGCGTGCAGGCCTCCACCCTCGCGGCTGCCGGCGGTCTCACCGCCCACACCGACGACGCGGTGGCGCTGCTGGATGCACTGTTCGGACTCGCGCAGGAGCCCTACTGCATCACCCACTTCTAGTTCCGACGACGACGCTCCCGGCTGCGCCGCCGGCAGGGACATCTGCTTTGACGGTGTTGGGGGCCGCGGATAGACTAGACAGGCGCGTGGTGCGCCCTGGCGGGTTCCGGCAACAGCCGACGTCCTCCCGGGAGCACCACCACTCCTGAATCTTCCGAGGTTCATTCCATTTCGTCCACATCCGGACATCGGAACCCGCTCCAGCCCGGCTGGAACCGCGGTGTCTCCCATGACCGGAGCACGTCATCATCCACAACGGAGTCCCAACTACATGACCATCACCACCACCGAGAAGCAAGGTGCCCCCGTCGTCGCCATCAACGACATCGGCACCGCTGAGGACTTTCTCGCAGCGATCGACGCAACCATCAAGTACTTCAACGACGGAGATCTCGTCGAGGGTACGGTCGTCAAGGTCGACCGCGACGAGGTCCTGCTCGACATCGGTTACAAGACCGAGGGTGTCATTCCTTCCCGTGAGCTGTCCATCAAGCACGACGTCGATCCCGGAGACGTCGTCTCCGTGGGCGATCAGGTCGAGGCTCTGGTTCTCACCAAGGAAGACAAAGAAGGCCGACTGATCCTGTCCAAGAAGCGTGCTCAGTACGAGCGCGCCTGGGGCGACATCGAGAAGGTCAAGGAAGAAGACGGCGTCGTCACCGGTACCGTCATCGAGGTCGTCAAGGGTGGCCTCATCCTGGACATCGGCCTGCGCGGCTTCCTGCCCGCGTCCCTCGTCGAGATGCGTCGTGTTCGCGACCTGGCTCCGTACATCGGCCAGCAGATCGAAGCGAAGATCATCGAGCTCGACAAGAACCGCAACAACGTCGTGCTGTCGCGTCGTGCGTGGCTCGAGCAGACCCAGTCCGAGGTCCGCTCGACGTTCCTCAACAAGCTCGAGAAGGGCCAGGTCCGTCCGGGCGTCGTCTCCTCGATCGTCAACTTCGGTGCATTCGTGGACCTCGGCGGCGTCGACGGCCTCGTCCACGTCTCCGAGCTGTCCTGGAAGCACATCGACCACCCGTCCGAGGTCGTCGAGGTCGGTCAGGAAGTCACCGTGGAGGTCCTCGAGGTCGATCTCGATCGCGAGCGCGTCTCGCTGTCGCTGAAGGCCACCCAGGAAGATCCATGGCAGACCTTCGCACGCACGCACGCCCTGGGCCAGGTTGTCCCGGGTAAGGTCACGAAGCTCGTTCCGTTCGGCGCGTTCGTTCGCGTCGAAGACGGCATCGAAGGCCTCGTGCACATCTCCGAGCTCGCGGTCCGCCACGTCGAACTGGCCGAGCAGGTCGTCTCCGTGGGCGACGAGCTCTTCGTCAAGGTCATCGACATCGACCTCGAACGCCGCCGGATCTCCCTCAGCCTCAAGCAGGCCAACGAGGGTGTCGACGCCGACAGCACCGAGTTCGACCCGGCGCTGTACGGTATGGCTGCCGAGTACGACGAAGAGGGCAACTACAAGTACCCGGAGGGCTTCGACCCCGAGTCCAACGAATGGCTCGAAGGCTACGAGACCCAGCGCGCTGCCTGGGAAGCTCAGTACGCCGAGGCCCAGTCACGCTGGGAATCGCACAAGAAGCAGGTTGTGCAGCACGCGTCCGATGACGCCGCTGCAGCGAACGAGCCTGTGGAGTCGAACTCGACGAGCTACTCCTCGGAGCCCGTCGTCGCCGACACCGGATCGGGCACGCTCGCCTCGGACGAGGCGCTCGCGGCTCTCCGTGAGAAGCTGACCGGAGCGTAAGCTACCTCATAGCTGAACCGAAGAAGGCCCCCGTCCACTGGACGGGGGCCTTCTTCATCTGTGTGCGTAGGCCTGTCTCCTACCGCCTGGTCGAGACCGTCACGGTGAACCGCGGAGAGCGTTCCAGCTGGCGCGTAGGACCGATGACGCGTTCGAGCACGGGCCGGTAGCGGAGGTGGCTGTTCCAGACGGTCCACAGCTCACCACCCGGCGAGAGGACGCGGGCGCACGCGTCGAAGAGCCGGTGGGCGATACCCGCGTGCACCGTACTGCCGATATGGAAGGGTGGATTGAGGACGATCACGCGGGCGGATGCGTCCGGGACGGCCGACAGGGCGTCATCCCGGGTGACCTCGATGCGGCCGGCGACGCCGTTCGCTAGGGCGGTCGCCGTCGTCGATGCGGCAGCCGACGCAGACTGGTCCGTCGCAAGGATGCTGAGACCGGGAGTGCACAGCGCGAGGTAGGACGAGATGGCACCGTTCCCGCTGCCGAGGTCGATGATCGCTCCGGGCCGATCGCGCGTCGTGGAAGCGGCTGCCGCCGGGGGGAGTGCTCGGCCGATTCCGCGCAGGTGGGGGAGCAGGAGGCGCGTCCCGGGGTCGAGCGACGCACCACCGAAGGTGGCACCGAAGGCGCGCAGCTCCAGTGGCCGGTCGAGGCCGACGTCGTAGGTGGCCCGCCGTGGAAACGTGGTGGGAGGGACCGGGCGGGGCCCGGCCGCGATGAGGACACGCGACTTCTGCCGGGCGAGGCTCGCGGTGACCGAGCCGAAGTACCGTCCGAGGATCGCATTCATGGAGACGGACATGTGCTTGATCCGCCCCGCGGCCAGCACCTGGACGTCCGGTCGGGCGTGGGCGGCGATGGTCCATGCGAGCTCATCGAGTTCATCGAGCGAGCGCGGCAGTCGCAGCAGCACGGTCGAGACGTCGTCGAGCAGGGCCGGAGTCAGGGGGAGGGATCGGTACGCATCCCGCAGGCCCTGGTCCTCGGCGTTGAGTGCGAGAGCCCGTTCGTGCACGATACCGTCCTGGAACGCGCGGATACCGCTGCCGCCCGTCACATCCGCAGCTCCGAGGGTGAGGGCGCCGTAGGAGTCATTGATCGTCGCGACGATGCCCGGCGATCGGAGTCTGTCGGCGGCGAGACCGAGGAGGAGCCGGTCGGCTGCGTCGACGGCGACCAGTTCCGGTGCCTCGATATCGGGACGACGGCGCAGCAGGTCGAGGTTCAACGGGGTCACCCGCTCCATCCTAGGTGCCGCGACGGTTCCGCGGACCTGCACACCCGGTCAGGGAGGGATGGTACCGGCATCAGGGTCACGACTGCCGGGATCACTGTCATCAGGCGCGGCGTCGAAGAGCCAGTCGAGGGAGGTGCCAGCCGATCGGACGACATCCGCCTCGGCCGGTTCGGTGTCGGGTCCGGGCCCGGCGTCGCCGGCGGAGTCGGTACTGTAGGGGGCTCTCGGTGGCGGGGGCAGACCGTCGATCAATTCGTTCGCCGCGTGCGCGAGGAGGTCGCGCTGAAGGGGCGGGAGGGTGAAGGAGCCGTGCAGGTAGGCTTCCACCTCGTACTCGCCGGCGTCTCCGCCGAGGCCGAAGTAGTGCAGCCAGAGTTGGCTCGCTTCGATCTGTGCATGACGAACCGCCCGGAGGAGGTTGACCCGCTGGAATTCGTGATCTGGATGGTTCTCCACGGGCTGCGCCTTCAGTGGGAGCTGCCGGCGGTGCCGTTGATGACGGAGAGGGCTACGGCTCTGAGGTCTGTCTTCGTGGAGGCCGCCTCGGTCAGCATGCGTCGCATGGCGGTGTCTGCATCGAGGCCGTGTCGTTCCATGAGGACGCCCCGCGCCGTATGGATGAGGTCCCTGGTGGCCAGGGCGTGCTGAAGGGCTTTGCTCGCCGCGGCGGGAGCAGTGTCCGGTTGGGCGGTACCGAGCAGCGTCGCGGCCGGGGAGGCGAGAAGGACCAGCTGCTTGCGATCCTGGGCGGAGAAGGCGGAGGGAAGGGGTGAGTAAACCTTGAGGGCGCCGATGCTCCTCCTGTCATGGACGAGCGCGATGCTCAGGGTGGAGCGCAGCGGAAGATCGGCGACGGCTTCTCTCCACAGCGGCCATCGGTCGTCGGTCCGGACGTCGTCGATCTGCACTGTCGACTCAGCAGCCCAGGCCGTGAGGCACGGGCCCTGGCCGAGCTCGTACTGCAGCTCGTCGGCTGCCGCCACGACATCGTCGGTGTAGCCCGTGCTCCGCTTCCGGCCCTGATCGTCGATGAGGGACACGCCGGCTCCGAGGGACCCGGGTACCGACTTCTTCACGGCCTCCGCAAGGTCCTCGACCGCCTCGCTGGCCTTCGAATCCGTCAGCAGGAGGCCCTTGAGCCTGGCGAAGACGAAAGTCAGTTCTTCCATCGGTGAAGTCACAGTTCCAGCCTCGGCAACAGGGTCGTCTTGATCGAGTACGAAGTTACAGGATACACAGCGGACACCCCTCACCATCGGCCCACACGCGGCCTCGCGCGGGTGCCATTGAGGGGCTACCGCTACACGGCTTCCGGTGCGCTGGTCCATCCGGCGACGGGAGAGAAGGTGCTTGCCCCTCGCCGCCGGCGATCCCTAGGGTGGAATCACTCAGCATGCTTCTGAATTGAACTAGGAGTTGACGTGACCGCATCACCAGGCCGTGACGAACTGCCCCTGCCCGACTACGACCACATCCCCCTCGGGACGTTACCGACACGCATCACGGGGCTCGACGAGGGGGGCCTGCAAGCGTTGCTCGACTACGAGGAAGCCCATGGGGATCGCCTGCCCGTGAAGCTGGTGCTGCAGCAGCGGCTCCGCGCAGTGCAGGGCGGTGCGGACCTGTCCGAGGGCGCGGGAACCTCGCTGCCGGAAGTCGGGAGCACCGCCGGCGGATCACCGGTGAGCCCTGCGACGTCCGGTCCGCCGATCAACCCGCCGTCTCAAGGGGACCCGACCAACCCGGCCCAGCCGCGGTAGTCGTGGATCGGCATGCCGCCCGCCCTATGCGGCGGGCGGCACTTCTGCGAGGAGGTTCTTGTCCTCCACGAGCGCCAGCGAGAGGGTCTTGTAGCCGACCGAGTCGAACAGGACCGTGATGATGCCCTCCTCGTAGCCCATGACGGTGCCGGGTCCCCACTCCGGATGTTCTACCGTCGCGTCGACCTCGAAGGGCACATCATCCTCTCCGGCGGGCGTCGCTCCTGCCGGCTCGGGAGCCCGGACCGCGGATGCCTCCCGTGCGCAGTTGCCGCAGTTGCCGCAGGGCTCCGGGAGTTCCTCCCCGAAGTAGGCGAGCAGGAACTGTCGGCGGCATCCCTTCGTCTCTGCGTAGCGGCGGGCCATCTCGACACGTGACTGATCGATCCGCTCCCGGTTCTCCGCCTGCTCCACCACTCTCTCGACGGCCTCGTCCGCGGTGATCTTCCTGGCCCGGTAGCCCTTCACCCCGTCACCGATGCTCTCTGACGCCGCGAGCAGGTTGAGGAGCCCGGTCAGTTTACGCGGGGAAAGGCCCGACAGCTCCTTCAGTTTCTTCATCTTCACCGGCTTGTCCTGGGCGGCGATGAGCAGAAACAGTTCGCGGACCTGCGTACGGTTGACTGACTTCGCAGCGAAGAACCGTCGCAGGGACAGATCCTCAGGGCGGTAGTGCAGAACGGCCTGTGTGTCGAGCCCGTCACGGCCACCACGGCCGATCTCCTGGTAGTAGCTGTCCAGGGAGTCCGAAATGTCCGCATGCACGACAAAGCGCACGTCCGGCTTGTCGATGCCCATGCCGAAGGCCGTCGTCGCGACGACGATATCGATCGAGCCGTCGAGGAAGCCCTCGTGGACAGCTTCGCGTTCGCTCTTCAGCCGCCCGGCGTGATAAACGTCCGCACTCCGCCCATGTTCCTGCAGCTCGGAGGCGAGCCTGTCGGCCGCCTTCTTCGTCGCGGCATAGACGAGCCCCGGCCCGGCGAGTCCGAGAACGTGGTCGCGGACGGCTCGCTGCTTCTCGTCCCCCTCGACATGCTGCATGACGTCGAGAAAGATATTCGGGCGGTCGAAGCCCTCGGCCATGACGACCGGGTCCTTCAGGTGGAGCCTCTCGACGATCTCTTTCTGCACGGGGCGGGAGGCCGTCGCCGTGAGGGCGATCACCGGCACCTGGAGTTCGCGCACGAGGTGGCCCAGCTGCAGGTAGTCCGGCCGGAAATCGTGTCCCCACGACGAGACGCAGTGCGCCTCGTCAACGACGACCAGTGAGACGTCGAGGGCGCGCAGGCGTGCCGCGACGTCGTCCCGCGCGACCTGCTCGGGGGCCAGGAACAGGAACTTCGCGCGCGTGGACTCGTCGTCGTCGTCCGCCGCCTCCCACGCCGCAGCGACCTCGCTCTTCCTCATGCTCGAATTGATGGCAAGGGCCCGGGTGGCGCCTGCGTGTTCGTTGATCGACTCCGCCTGGTCGTGCTGTAGGGCGATCAAGGGGGAGATGACGACGGCGACGCCGGGAAGCGCCATCGCCGGCACCTGGTAGATCGCCGACTTCCCGGACCCCGTGGGCATGACGCACAGGACGCTGTGACCTTCGAGCACCGCCTCCATGGCCCGCTCCTGGCCGGGGCGCAGATCGTCCCAGCCGAAGGTGGAAGCGGCGGTGTCCTGAAGGTCCTGCAGGGTGATCGTCACGGTTCTCCTCGATAAGAAGTAAGTGCACTGAGCGTATTCATGGGTCCCGCCATTTCCCGAGTTGCCCTCTGCGCCCGACGGTCCCTTGACAGCCGGAGGGACCTTCGGAAAGCACGGGCGAGGACGGGCTAGGGTGTGCTCATGCTGCGCATCGGACTGACTGGAGGGATCGCGGCCGGAAAATCCGCCGTTGCCGCCGAACTCGGGCGCCTCGGGGCCGTCATCGTGGATGCCGACCTCCTGGCGCGGGCGGTGGTCGAGCCGGGGACCGAGGGCCTCGACGAGGTCGTGGCCGCCTTCGGGCCAGGAGTCCTCGGAACGGACGGCGCTCTGGACCGACCTGCGCTGGGTCGCCTCGTTTTCCGCGACCGCTCCGAGCGGGAGCGGCTCAACGCGATCGTTCATCCCCGCGTCCGCGCAGAAGCCGCCCGGCTGATCGAGCGGGCCCCCGGCGACGCAGTGGTGGTCGAGGACATCCCCCTGCTGGTCGAGACGCGCCAGGCCGCCCGGTTCCACCTGGTGATCGTCGTCGATGCGCCGGACGAACAGCGGATCGCGCGGATGGTCGAGCGGCGGGGTATGGATCCGGGCGACGCCCGGCAACGCATCACCGCGCAGGCCTCCCGCGCGGAACGCCTCGCCGCCGCGGACGCCGTCCTCGTGAACGACCGTGCGCTCAATGACCTCCTCACCGCGACGACCGTCCTGTGGGAACGCCGGATCGTGCCGTTCCGCGACAATCTTGCGGCCGGCAGGCCGGCTCCACGGTCCGACGGTCCGGAGGCGTCCCCAACCCTTGCTGGCGCTGGCGCTGGCGCTGGTGCTGGTGCTGTGGACACCGCGGTGTCTTCCGCCGACGTCGTAGCCGGCGGGGATGCTGCGGCGTGGGGCCTTCCGGGAACCAGCGGACTCGAGAGGCGTATGACGGGCAAACTGGTGGCAGCACTGTCGGCCGGGATGCGCGTCGGGTCGGCTGCGCCGGGATCGGCCACCCAGGGGTTGGATCGAACGGACGACGTCGTTCGGGCGCACCTGCAGGTTCGCCTCGGTCAGGAGGACGATCGAGCGGAGGCTTCGACGGTCGTGACGGCAGCCGGTTTTCCGCGCGACGCCGAGCGGGGCGGGTCCCCATCGACTGGTGCGCTCGTCCTGCATCGCTCGGCCGATCCGGCGATCGATGTCACGGTCACCATTTCCTCCCCACCGCGACCGGACTGAAGGGCTCGGCCGAGCAGCGCGGCCTTTCAGCCGCGAGCAAATCCGGGGGGAAGTGTCACCGGCAGGGACTACCGTTAAGGCATGAGTCTTGCGCAGGATATCAAGCGTGTCGTGGCGCCTTTCGAGGTCATCAGCGAGTTCCAGCCGGCCGGTGACCAGCCCACCGCCATCAAGGAACTGGCCGAGCGGATCAACGCCGGGGAGAAGGATGTCGTCCTGCTCGGGGCCACCGGGACGGGCAAGAGCGCGACCACCGCCTGGCTGATCGAACAGGTGCAGCGGCCCACGCTCGTCATGGTGCAGAACAAGACCCTCGCGGCGCAGCTCGCCAACGAGTTCAGGGAGCTGCTGCCCAACAACGCGGTCGAGTACTTCGTCTCCTACTACGACTACTACCAGCCCGAGGCGTACGTCCCGCAGACGGACACGTTCATCGAGAAGGACTCCTCGATCAACGAGGAGGTGGAGCGGCTGCGTCACTCCGCGACCAATGCGCTGCTGACCCGCAGGGACGTCATCGTCGTTGCCACGGTGTCATGCATCTACGGCCTCGGTACGCCCGAGGAGTACATCAACAAGATGGTCACGCTGCGCCGCGGGGACCAGATGAACAGGGATGAGCTGCTGCGGCAGTTCGTCGGCATGCAGTACACGCGCAATGACATCGACTTCCACCGCGGCACCTTTCGCGTGCGCGGCGACACCGTCGAGATTATCCCCATGTACGAGGAGCACGCCCTCCGCATCGAGTTCTTCGGTGACGAGGTCGAGAACATCTACACCCTCGACCCCCTGACGGGCAACGTCATCCGCGAGGAGGAGGAGATGTACGTCTTCCCTGCGTCGCACTACGTGGCCGGCGAGGACCGCATGACGCGTGCCATCAAGGACATCGAGGATGAACTGCAGCAGCGGCTCGCCGAGTTCGAATCGCAGAACAAGCTCGTCGAGGCGCAGCGGCTGCGCATGCGGGTGACCTACGACCTCGAGATGATGCAGCAGATGGGCTTCTGCAACGGCATCGAGAACTACTCCCGGCACATCGACGGTCGCGGGCCGGCGTCGGCGCCGCACTGCCTGATCGACTACTTCCCTGATGACTTCCTGCTCGTCGTCGACGAGTCGCACGTGACCATTCCCCAGATCGGCGCGATGTACGAGGGCGACTCCTCCCGCAAGCGGACCCTCGTGGATCACGGTTTCCGCCTGCCCTCCGCGATGGACAACCGCCCGTTGAAGTGGGACGAGTTCCTCGAGCGCATCGGCCAGACGGTCTACCTCTCAGCGACGCCGGGCAAGTACGAGCTGGGCAAGGCCGATGGTTTCGTGCAGCAAATCATCCGCCCCACGGGCCTCATCGATCCCGAGATCGTCGTGAAGCCGACCAAGGGTCAGATCGACGACCTCCTGGGGGAGATCCGGAAGCGCGTGGAGATCAACGAGCGCGTGCTCGTCACCACCCTCACCAAGCGTATGGCGGAGGACCTCACCGGCTACCTGGTCGAGCACGGCGTGAAGGTCGAGTACCTGCACTCGGATGTGGACACCCTGCGGCGCGTGGAACTCCTGCGCGAGCTCCGCATGGGGACGTTCGACGTCCTGGTCGGCATCAACCTGCTCCGCGAAGGACTCGACCTGCCCGAAGTGTCGCTCGTCAGTATCCTCGACGCCGACAAGGAGGGTTTCCTCCGGAGTGCCACCTCCCTCATCCAGACCATCGGCCGCGCAGCCCGTAACGTGTCCGGCGAGGTCCACATGTACGCGGACCGCATCACCGACTCCATGGCACGGGCGATCGACGAGACGAACAGGCGCCGTGAGATCCAGGTCGCCCACAATCTCGAGCACGGCATCGATCCCACCCCCCTGCGCAAGCGGATCGCCGACATCACCGACACGATCAATCGCGAGGACGCCGACACGCGCGCGCTCCTGGAGGAAGCGGGGAAGGGCAGGAAGCCGAAGAAGGGCGTAGCGCGCCACACCGGGCTCGCCTCGGTGCCGGCCGAAGATCTCACCGATCTCATCCAGCAGCTCACGGACCAGATGCACGCCGCCGCCGGCGAGTTGCAGTTCGAGCTCGCCGGCCGCCTCCGGGACGAGGTCGGCGACCTGAAGAAGGAACTCCGGCAGATGCAGTCCGCCGGGCACGCCTAGCTCCACTGCTGCGGAACCGGGCGCGCCGGCCGGAGCCGCTATCGTCCTGGTCTGCGAGGTGAGGGAGCTGCAGTGGCGTGGGCGGCACCCTGACAAGCCGTTCCTTGTCCAGCGATGAACCTCGTTGGGTAGCTTCCAGCTGTCCGGGTACCATTGTTGGAACGTAGGGGAGTATCCCAAGCGCTACGAACGTCAACACGCAGGGCACCGTCGCCCAGCCGGACGTAGCGGTCAGCCGGCTGAAGGCCGCGGCGGAGAGACTTACGGACATTCATTGCATCCTCCGGAAGGTACTCCATGCCCGAATTGCCCCTGATATTCGAGATCGGCACGTTCGTCGTGCTCGGTATCATCCTGCTGTTCGATCTGCTGCTCGTCCTGAAACGCCCGCATGAGCCCTCCATGAAGGAGGCCGGTCTCTGGGTCACCTTTTACGTGGGACTCGCGCTCGTGTTCGCGGCGTTGATGTTCGTGTTCACCGGGCCGGAGTACGGCGGCCAGTTCGTCGCAGGTTGGATCACCGAATACAGCCTGAGCATCGACAACCTCTTCGTGTTCATCATCATCATGGCCCGCTTCTCGGTACCGAGGAAGTACCAGCAGGAAGTGCTCATGGTGGGCATTATCATCGCGCTGATCCTCCGCGGAATCTTCATCGCCCTGGGCGCCGCGGTGATCGAGAACTTCAGCTGGATCTTCTACATCTTCGGTGCCTTCCTCCTGTACACGGCCTACAAGCAGGCCACCGACTCGGGGGAGGACGAGGAGCACGCGGGCGACAACAAGCTGATCTCCAAGCTCAAGTCGGTCCTGCCGATGTCCGAGTCCTACGACGGCAACAAGGTGCGGACCGTCGTCGACGGCAAGAAGGTCTTCACCCCGATGCTGATCGTCTTCGTGACGATCGGCCTCACGGACCTGCTCTTCGCGGTCGATTCCATCCCCGCGATCTTCGGTCTGACGCAGAGCGCCTTCATCGTCTTCACGGCGAACATCTTCGCCCTCATGGGCTTGCGCCAGCTCTACTTCCTGCTCGGCGGCCTCATGACGCGCCTTATCTACCTCAAGCACGCCCTCTCCGTGATCCTCGCGTTCATCGGCGTGAAACTGATCCTGCACGCGATGCACGTCAATGAACTGCCGTTCATCAACGGCGGAGAGCACATCGAGTGGGCGCCCGAGATCCCGACCTTCGTCTCGTTGGCCGTCATCGTGGCTACGATCGTCGTCGCCGTCATCGCCAGCCTGATCCGCTCGCGCGTCACCGACAACAGTGCCGCCCGGTCCGATGCAGCCGGCGAGGTCGCCGACGCTCCCGTCGTCGATGGGGAACTCGACGAGGCTGCAGGTGAGGCCGGAGTCAAGGACCGCCGGCGTTAGTATCTCGGCGTACGGGGTGTGACTCACGCCGGAACATACAGAAGGACCCCGCACGGCGTGCGGGGTCCTTCTGTATGTTCGCCCGATGCCGATGCGTTTATGGGTCAGCGGCTTGCCTACCCGGTGGCAGGGCCCGCGGGGTGGTGCGGCCCGACGTATTCGTGCCGGGCGCGGCTAGGCGCGGGTCATTGCGAGCAGCCGCTCGAAGATCGACTCGCCGTCGTCGGCGATGCCGTCGTGGTGGAACTCGTCCGTCTCCCACACCTCGAGGTTGCGGACGGCTGCCGCTGTCCGCAGCGACAGGTCGCGGTCGACGTAGATGTCGTGCCGATAGACCGCTGCAGCCACCGGGACAGTATTGGTGGCGAGCACGTCCATGTCATACAGCCGACCCCAGTCCTCCTTCGCAGCGAGGATCTCGGCGACCGGCTGCAGGGGCCTGAGGGCGGGGTCCTCGGTGAAGTACCAGGGGTAGATCATCTCCCCGGTGAGAAGCGTCTCCTTCGCGTCAGCACGGAACTGCGGGTATTCCTTCAGCACGCGCTGCGCGGCCCACGCTGACGCAGCACCCTGGCAGTAGATCGACTCGTGCAGGACGGCGTAGAGCGGCTGCGCAGCCCGGCTCACCATGCCGTGCACCTGTTCCAGGAAGGTCGCAGAAAGACGTGGGCGGCCGCCGACTAATATGAAGGCGTCCTCGAGCAGGTAGTGGAGCGCGTAAACCCTCGTATTACCGCCGAGGAGCGAACCCACCATCTGGAAGCGCTGCGCTGTCAGGCGTTCGCCGCTGGGAAGGTGCTCCGCGACGTCGTCGAGGTGACGCGCTATTCGAGTGACGGTACCGCGGTCCTCGGGGTACCAGGAGAAGTATTGACGGTTGCGTTCTTCCACGCGGGCGAAGGTCGCCCGGTACACGTCGTCCGCAACTCCGGACAGGGGAGCGAGACCGCCGGTGATCAGTGCGCGATCGATGCCTTCAGGCGCTGTGGACAGGTAGGTGAGGGTGCAGAAGCCGCCGTAGCTCTGCCCGAACACGGTCCACGGATTGCTGCCTAACCGCCTGCGAATCAGCTCGGCATCCGCGACGATCGAGTCCGCCCGGAAGTGCGTCAGGTAGTCGGCCTGCTCCTGCGGGCTCCGCAGCGAGGCCAGGGTCGCGGCGTCGACCGGTGCGGACAAGCCGGTACCCCGCTGGTCGAGCATCAGGATCCGGAACTGTTTCGCCGCAGACTTCATCCACCCCGTGAGTTGGGTGGACCGGACGCCGCGCCCTCCCGGGCCACCCTGCAGGAAGAGCAGCCAGGGAAGACGGGTGGCGTCGTCGTCGCTGTGGTCCAGGGATGAGTACTCGCGGGCGAACACCTCGATGAGCGGAGAGGCCGGACTGCTGTGGTCCAGGGGAACCTGGAAGAAGTGTGGGGTGGCGCGAAGGCCTCGCATGACGGCGGTCGTGCCGATCACGTGGTCAGCTGTCGGGAGGGCTGCATCCCCGGGATCGGTGGACGAGCGGTTCATCGGAGAGCGGCCACCTCGGCGAGGGCATCGCCCGTCAGCCGGAACGTGCTCCAGCCGGACTGCGGACGCGCACCGAGGCTCTCGTAGAAGCGGATGGACGGCCCGTTCCAGTCCAATACCGACCACTCGACCCGGGCATAGCCGCGGTCCGCGGCGATTCGCGCGAGATTGGCGAGCAGTGCCTTGCCGTGCCCGGCCCCTCGTGCCTCAGGACGTACGTACAGGTCCTCGAGGTAAATGCCGTTGACTCCCTCCCAGGTCGAGTAGTTGAGGAACCACAGGGCGAAGCCCTGCACCTGGTGGTGATCTTCCGCGACGTGGGCGAAGATGGAGGGCCGCTCGCCGAACAGCGCGTTCCGGAGGGACTCGGCGGTGTTCTTCACAGCATCCGGCTCCCGCTCGTAGAGGGCGAGGTCATGAATCAGCTGGAGGATGACCGGGACGTCTGCCGGCCGTGCTTCCCGAATGGTAGTCATACCCCAAGCCTAGCCACGCCGGCTCCCGAATTATCCCCGCCGGTGGACGCTCCGTCAGGAGGCAGGCGCTCCGACGCCGAGGATCCGTACGACGGCGGTGCCAGCCTCGTCCGACGCCGCCAGGTCCACTTCGGCGTTGATGCCCCAGTCGCCGTTGCCCTCCGGGTCCTTGAGGATCTGCCGGACCTTCCAGGCACCCGGCGTCTTCGTGATGAGCAGGAGATCCGGACCCCGGGCCTCGGGCCCGTCGTCGATGTCCTCGTAATCTCCGAAATAGCCGTCGAGGGCCTCGGCCCACCGGTCCGCGGTCCACCCCGAGTCGGCATCGAGCGCGCCGAGGGCCTCGTCCTGCTCGTCCGCGAACAGTTTCACGCGCTGGAACATCTCGTTGCGCACCATGACGCGGAAAGCCCGCTCGTTCGACGTCACCGACGGCGGTTCCTCGGGCAGGTCCACGGCGTTCACCGCAGCGCCCGTGGTGATGCCGGCCGCGAGCTGCGTCCATTCGTCCAGGAGGCTGCTGTCGACCTGGCGGACTAGTTCACCGAGCCACTCCATGATGTCGCTGAGATCCTCCCGCAGGGCCTCGACGGGCACGGTGTGCCGCAACGCCTTGTAGCAGTCGGCGAGGTAGCGGAGGAGGATGCCCTCGGAACGGGTGAGGGAGTAGAAGGCGACATACTCCCCGAAGCTCATGGCCCGCTCGTACATGTCGCGCACCACGGATTTCGGCGCGAGTTCGAAATCGCCGAGCCAGGGAGCGGACGACCGGTACACATCGAAGGCCTGCTGGAGCAATTCCTCGAGCGGCTTCGGGTAGCTGACCTCTTCGAGGCGGGCCATGCGCGCGTCGTAGTCGATGCCTTCGGCCTTCATTGCAGCCACCGCTTCGCCGCGGGCCTTCTTCTCCTGCGCGTTGAGCACCTGACGTGGTTTCTCGAGCGTCGCCTCGATGACGGAGACGACGTCGAGCGCGTAGCCCGGGGCCTCGGGGTCCAGGATCTCCAGGCTGGCGAGGGCAAAGGGGGACAGCGGCTGGTTGAGCGCGAAGTTGGCCTGGAAGTGCACCTTGAGCCGCACCCGTCGTCCATCCGCTTCCGGCTCCGGGAGCTTCTCCACGATGCCCGCTGTGACGAGCTCGCGGTAGATGCCGATAGCCCGCTTCATCAGGCGTAGCTGGGAGGCGCGCGTCTCGTGGTTCTCGCTGAGCAGCCGCTTGGCCGCAATGAAGGGGTCGCCGGGCCGTTCCAGCAGGTTCAGGAGCATCGAATGGCTGACGGAGAACGACGACGTCAGAGGATCCGGGACGCTCTCGACGAGCCGCTCGTACGTGGGCTTACCCCAGGAGACGAAGCCCTGTGGCGGCTTCTTCCGCACCACCTGGCGCAGCTTCTTCTGGTCGTCGCCGAACTTGCCCACCGCCTTCGCCATGGCTTTCACGTTCTCGACGACGTGCTCCGGCGCCTGCACGACGACGGTACCGGCGGTGTCATAGCCCGCGCGCCCCGCCCTGCCTGAGATCTGGTGGAATTCCCGCGCGTTGAGCAGGCGGGTGCGGACGCCGTCGTACTTGCTCAGGGCGGTCAGCAGTACCGTCCGGATGGGCACATTGATTCCGACGCCGAGCGTGTCCGTTCCGCAGATGACTTTCAGCAGGCCGGCTTGCGCGAGCTGTTCGACGAGGCGACGGTACTTGGGGAGCATGCCCGCGTGGTGGACGCCGATGCCGTGACGGACGAGCCGGTTGAGGGTCTTGCCGAAGCCGGCGGAGAACCGGAAGGACGCGATGAGCTCGGCTATGCGGTCCTTCTCCTCGCGCGTGCAGACGTTGACGCTCATCAGGTTCTGGGCGCGCTCGATGGCCTCTGCCTGACTGAAGTGCACCACGTACACCGGCGCCTGCCGAGTGGAGAGCAGTTCCTCGAGGGACTCCTGTACCGGTGTCTCGACGTAGTAGAAGTGCAGCGGGATGGGCCGTTCGACGGAGGTTACGGTGGCCGTCGCGCGGCCCGTCAGTTCGGTCAGGTCCTTTTCGAACCGCGTGACGTCGCCGAGCGTTGCCGACATGATGAGGAACTGGGCCTGCGGCAGTTCGAGCAGCGGCACCTGCCAGGCCCACCCCCGCTGCGGGTCGGAGTAGAAGTGGAATTCGTCCATGACCACCGTGTCGACGTCGGCCGCGGAACCCTCCCTGAGGGCCAGGTTCGCGAGAATCTCCGCCGTGCAGCAGATAATTGGGGCATCCTGATTGACGCCGGAGTCGCCGGTGATCATGCCGACGTTCTCCGGACCGAAGATGTCGCAGAGTGCGAAGAACTTCTCCGAAACGAGCGCCTTGATCGGGGCGGTGTAGTAACTCGTCCGCCCCTCGGCGAAGGACTTCAGGTGTGCGGCAATCGCGACGAGCGACTTACCGGACCCGGTGGGCGTCGCCAGGATGACGTTGTTCCCCGAGACCAACTCCATCGCCGCCTCGTCCTGGGCGGGGTACAGCGCCAGTCCGCGCGTGGTCGCCCAAGTCGTGAAGGCCTCGTAGACCGCGTCCGCGGTGAGTCGGCCGTCGTCGTGCCGTGGAAGGTGTTCTTGGATCCTCATGGTCCGTTCAGCCTACCGGTGGCGGGGTCGTCCGGAGTTAGGGTGAATCATGCGTTGGGATCCGGCACTGTACGGCCACCATGCGGGCCTTCGGGGACGCCCGTTCATGGACCTGGTCGGGCGGATCGGGCATGATGCGCCGCGCTCCGTCGTCGACCTCGGCTTTGGACCCGGTGACCTGACCGAGATGCTGGCGATTCGATGGCCGGATGCGGCGGTGCGGGGGATCGACGCGAGCAGGGACATGATCGACGCAGCCGGGCATCGCCCTCTCATGCCGAACCTGTCGTTCGAAGCCGGGGACCTGCGCCATTACGAGCCGGGCGGGGACGACGTCGTCGTGACCAATGCAGCCCTTCAATGGGTCCCTGGACATCAGGATCTCCTTGCAGCATGGGCGGGGGGCCTGCCGGCCGGAGGATGGCTCGCGATGCAGGTGCCCGGTAACTTCTCGGCTCCATCCCACACCCTTCTGCGCCGGCATGCCGCGAACGAGCGGTGGAAGGACCGGCTGCACGGGGTGCTGCGCCACGACGATGCCGTGGGCGAGCCGCCGGAGTACCTCCACATCCTGTTGTCCGCGGGGCTCGAGGCGGACGTGTGGGAGACGATCTACCAGCAGGTGCTCCAGGGGGAGGACGCCGTCCTCGACTGGATGCGCGGCGCCGGCCTCCGGCCGATCCTGGACGCGCTGTCCGCAGAGGAGGGCGGAGAGTTCGAGGCCGGCTACGGAGAGTTGCTCCGCGCCGCATACCCGCGGAGCGGGCATGGGACGGTCTTCGGCTTCCGTCGACTCTTCGCCGTCGGGTATAGAGCAGCCTGAACGGAACGAACCTTTGGCCGGACTGTGGAGCAGTGTCCTGACCATCAACACCACCACGAGTGGAAACGCGTTCCCTACGTGCCCGCTCGCACGCTACAGCAGGGCAATGGATCAGTGCCCTGAACTGACGCATTCGAGGTATTGCTGCACGCCCGTTTTCTGACACCCGGTAGGAGCTGCCAAGCCTAAGACCGTTCATCGCCCCGGAACGGAGTGCATGAGCGTCAGGCCGAGCAGCGCTCCTGCAGCTGCCGAGCCTTCCGCACGACACTGATCAGTGATTCGTCGCCCTGCCGAAAGCTCTCGACGGCATCACGGAGCTCAGTGATTTGGCTGGCCAGCTCCGGCGGGGCCGTCCTGGCAATCTCATCGATCTCGACCAGCAGTCCCAGCGGATCGGTGGCTAGCTGCTCAGGTGCCGTGCGCACCAGGTCAAGAATCCGAGCACATGCGTCATCGACGGTGTCGACGGCCGCATCGGTCGCAGGCTCTGTGGAGGGTGCCGAGCTTACCGGTGATCCTGCGGGTGATTGCGGGGCATCGGGTTCTGGATCGGCGAACGAGCAACCGGTAAGGACCAGCAGTACGGCCGCAATGGACAGGGCGCGAGACTTGCTGAATCGGGTAGCACGCAGTGGCAGCACGACGAATGTCCTGTTCGGATCGGGTAATGGGGTCAACGCATTACGAGCGTCTCATCCTACTGTCAAGGTGGAGTGGGCTGGACAGGAGTAGGGCGAAGCAATGTGCGCAAGGCTGGAGCTCGGACAATATGTCGCCTCATGAATGGCGAATGAGACGGGCCGACCTTCCTTCATCAACTCGCTCAGGCGGATTGTGCGGACGATATGCCGTGCTTGGAAGACTTGGCCGTCCAGTAGGAGGGCCGCGAGGTGAAGTCGGGCGATTCACCTCATGATTCCTTTGCAGGAACTGGTGAGCTGTGACGTTGTCTGGGAGGCTCCTTCAGTGACCGATAACAGCACACCTCATCCACTTCCGACCGCCGCACCTCCACGATTCGCGGATCCACGGCGGATAGGAACTCTCGTTGGGTTGGTGGGTGCTTGCGTCTTCGTTTTCTCCTACACACCAGGATTCTCCGACGTACCATCCACCGCGGCGCGCATTCTTGTCGTCGCGTGCGTCGGTGCAACCCTCTGGTTCCTCTTCGCCGCCCCACGCTCCCTCGGCCTCTTTGTACCGCCTCGCGGGTGGCACATCGGGGTCTACATCCTTTGCGTCGTCATGGAGTTCACGCTGATAGCGGCCGGTGGCCGATGGCTCGAGTCGGTGGGGGAATTAGAGCTACGGCCTGCGTTGATCGCTTTGACCGTTGGCCTACATTTTCTTCCCTTTGCCTGGGCCTTCAAGGAGCGCATGTTCTACACGCTAGGCGGAATACTCGCCTTTCTGGGTGGTTTGGGCCTTATTGTCGCCACCCAGGCCAGCGCTCTTGGAGCCGCTGTCGGATCAGGGTTGGTCATGTCGCTCATCCTGCTTACCTACAGCCTGGGCCTCTTCGCGCCCCGCCGAAATAATGGAAACTCCTGACGGCTACAGGCGACCCCTCGCGGTAAAGGATCGGGTAGCGGACTCCAAAGGGATGAGGCACAGTGACCGAAAGAAAGGAGACATCGATGTCGTTCCAGGCCTACCTCGATACGGTCGAGAAAAAGACGGGGCTTACACCGCGCCAGTTGATCGGCATTGCGCAGCAGCGCGGTTTAGGTCCCGAGACCAAGGCGGGACCCATCCTCACATGGCTGTCGGAGGAATACGGACTCGGGCGGGGCCACGGCATGGCCATGGTTCACGTCATCACGAGAGGCGACAGCATCGGTAGCAAACACGTCGGCACGGGCGGTGCCCACAGTGACCCCAAGGACCACCTGTGGCTCGACGGTATCGCCACCAAGCCAGAGGGCTACTGAGCGGTCGAAGCGCTGCATCGAGCACAAGAAGTACCCAACCTAGCCCGGGCAGGGACTACCCCGATCCTCGAGGCATCCTGTCGGCGCCGCACGAACTTTGGACGGGCTAAGGCGCCCATCGCCGGTCGTCTGGGGGCTCGAGTGCTCCGTATGACGTCATCCACGCGGCCGGTCGGGCGATCCCAGGACGAAGCTTTCCGTCGAGCGATCGCCCTACGCTCCTTTCATCCGCACGGTGAGCGTCGGAAGCTTCCCTCCAACAACTACTCGCAAGGCTTTCTACCCCGGCGCGAGGTCGAACGAGGAACTGGCCTTGCCGGCCTCATCACGACGATCAGCAGAGTGGCAAACGGCCCGAAGAACAGGGACAGGAAGAACCACGCCAATCGGGATCGATTCTTGTGTTCGGCCAGCCCCGCGTTGATGACGGCCACAGCGAACCAGAAGAACGCTCCCTCTGACCCTGCATAATCATTCATTGGCACGGAGTAGTTGTTCATCGCTGGGTGATTTGGTACAGGAAAGAACCGATGATCAGCCACATCACCGGAACGATGAGAATGCTGAATTCGCGTAAAGCCATGACTTCCCCCACCGTTTGCCTGCCTTCCCTCCGAGCCTAGCCGGGACAATTGATCCTCGCTTCGCAACGGGAGCTAAGCCATCGCTCGGTTGGACCTGCCTCGAACAACGTGCACCCGTTGGTCTGTCGGAAGCGGAAGCGGAAGCGGTTGGGACGGCTCTTGACGTCGTTACAGTCACGGCTATCGTCAGGGGGATGGAGCGCGTGACGGGTATCGGTGGCATGTTCTTCCAAGCCAGGGATCCGGAGGCTCTGACTCGGTGGTACAGCGATCATCTGGGCGTTGATGTTCCGCCCGGGTCCTACGATGTTTCGTCGTGGAGACAGGAGGCTGGGGCCACGGTGTTCGCTGCACTGCCTGTTGGATCAGATCACTTTCCGGCCGGAACGGCGTGGGCTGTGACGTTTCGGGTGCGGGACCTCGCCGCGATGGTCACTCAGCTCGAGGATGCAGGCATACCTGTCAGGCGTGACCCGGTGAGTTATCCGAACGGGGTGTTCGCGGACCTTCAGGATCCGGAGGGGCACGCTATCCAGCTCTGGCAGGCTGCCGGAGCGGATGGATAAAGTGCTGCAGCACCTGGGAACAATTCGTTCGTCGAATCGCGGCCACCACCTGTCGCAACACTGGTCGGCAGGAAAACCCAGTGCCCTAGCCGGTCGGTCTGCCGGACGGGTTCAAAGCCGTAGGTGAAACATTCCCTGAGGGCGCTGAGGGACATCCAGACGAGCTGACCGCGCCTCACCTCATCTGAACGGTTTTGCCCACGTCGGCGAAGGGCCTGTATAGGCCCAGATCACGCCACGGCGACTGAATTACGAAGAATAACCGTCGAGGGGTGCCAGATGAGGTGAGGCCCGGCTGGTTTTCCTGCCGCCTTCGCTCCATTGTCTCGGGAGCACCCTGGTCAGCGGTTTGTAGTGGCGCGTTGGGTGGCGGTGAAGGCGAAGTTCACGGAGCCGGCCAGGCCTTGGAAGTCGTTGTTCGCGGTAGTGGGCAAGGTAGCGGTGACGCGGAGGTTGTCCGCCCTGGTGGTACTGATGGATGCAAGGTTGGACAGGACGAGGTCTGCGCCGATGATGGGGCGCATCGGCAGGACGCTGGCAATGGTCCCACCGCAGGTGTAGGTGTAGGCAGGCGCGGTGCCGGCTTCGGTCCAGGGAATGCTGCAGGCGTCGACGGTGACCTGCAAGCCGTTGGCTGCATCGGTGGTGAGCTTGGTGGCCGCGGTGGTGGCTGTGGTGGTGAGGGTGACACGGCCGAAGTTCTGGTTGCCGACGTTGGTGAGGGTAGCCACGCGCTGCATCGCGTCGCCGGGCACACCCCCGGCGAAGGCGACGGTGAGGCGATTCTCAGCGGTACCCGCGGTACCGAGACGGACCTCTACGGTGCCGGCGGTCAGCGTGTCATCAACCGATGTGGTTGAGGTGAAGGAACCATACGTGCCAGCGCCAGCGGCAGCTGCTGCCGCCCCGACAGCGCCTACGGAAGCAAGGACCTTGACCAGCAATGGCTTTGCCTGTCGGTACCTTTGCAGCCCAGGTGTCATGCCGAGCCGTTCGCTGCAACGCGCGTCGATCCCATGTGTCTCCCCAGATCACGGTGGGCCCATGCTTCCTGAACGGCTGAACTCACGCCGCCGTGGTGCCTCACCACGTCCCGATCGTCGAGCCTATGCCGTAGTGGTCCTCGCGACGGGACCAACCGCCCGATGCTGCGCAAGAACTGAGGATAAAGTGCCTACCCCGGTCGCAGGGGACAAGGGCGCTAGCACGGGGAGTTCCCGAAAATCTCATCGAGAAGGCCCTGACCTGCCCGGCTCAGGTAGCGAGCGCCTTGAATGCGTCGCGGAAGCGGTGCGCTTCCAAGTGCAGCACCTTCACCACGGTGTCGCTGTCGACGTGGGAGAAAGGGGCTGTCAGCGCGGCGTCGACCACGGCGTGGAGCCGTGCGGCTCCGACCATCGCCGCGCTGGCCATCAGGCTGAGCATCGCCACCCGTCCCTCTTCCTCGTCTAGCCGGTTCAACGCCGTGCCGATCCGTTCGATGCGGGATTCGAGCATCGACGTGAACGTGCCCACGAATGCCAGGGCCCAAGCACGGCAGGATAGTTCCTGCACGAGGCAACCGAAGGCGGGCAGGTCCACGATTGGCACTATCGCAGGCACCTCCCCGTGCCACGTGCCCACCGACGGCAGGAGCGGGCGTGAACTCACTGACGCCCAGCAACTGCAGCGTCAGAACCGCCAGCGTCAGAAGCCCCGGCGGCAGGACCAGCATCGACATGCGAGGTAGAACTGGTGTCTGTGCCTCCGTCGGTGTCTGCGTGGGGGGTAGTGGGGCGTGACCAGATCTTGATGAGAACGCCGAGGACCAGGACCGCGGGCGCCTCGTAGACGAGGATGGTGTTCACGATGGGTGTGCGAAGGGCCCGGATGGCGTCGCCGATGACGGGAACGACGAATGCTTGTTCGTAGACGAAGTCGCCGTCAAGGGTTGCGACCCACGGGTCCACCGCATCGTTCGCGTCGCCCTTGGTGCGGACCGCTATCGTCCCATCCGGGTTGGCGATGACCTCGACGACCCGGTGGGTTTCGACCCGATGGTCTTCCACGGGGATGTGGTAGCTGATGACGTCGCCGACCTGTACGTCGGCGACGGGTTGCTCGGTGGTGACCACGACGTCGCCCGGGACGATCTCCGGTGCCATGCTGCCGGTGAGCATCGTCGCTGTCTGGTAACCCATGAAACGCGGTCCGACAGCGAGGAACAAGAACACAAGCACAGCGCCGATCACGACGAGCGTGCCGGTCAGGTTCACCAGGCGGCGAACGACCCGCCCTATCAGGGAGCCTTCAAATCCACCCGGACCCTCACCGGGTTCGGGAGACGAACCCGTGCGAACCGGTGCCGGCGTCGAAGGAGTGGACTGCGGGCCTCGGTCGATAACCGTCATACGGATCCATCTCCTTCATATCGGGCCCGAAGACCAGGTCGACGTCGGGCGGTGAGCCCGTGCCCGGAGGAATCCCAGGACGCCGCGCTTCGTGCCCGGAGGGTCAGCGGCTGGTGGCGGCGCGCTGCGTGGCGGTGAAGGCGAAGTTCACGGAACCGGTCAGGCCCTGGAACGTGTTGTCGGCGGTGGTGGGCAGAGTCGCGGTGACGCGGAGGTTGTCTGTTTTGGCGCTGACGATCGACTGCAGGTTCGTGAGGGCGTAGTCGGTGCCGAGGATGGGGCGGGTGGACAGGACGCTGGTGGTGGTGCCTGTGCAGGTGTAGGTGTACGCGGGGGCGGTGCCGGCTTCGGTCCAGGGCTCGGTGCACGCGTCGACGGTGACCTGCAGGCCGAGGGCGGCGTCAGTGACGAGCTTCGTGGGGAGGGTCTGCGCATTCGGGGTCACGGCCGTGGTGGTGAGGGTGACACCGCCGAAATCCTGGTTGCCGGCGTTCGTGAGGGTTGCCACTCGCTGGACGGAGTCGCCGGGGATGACCCCGATGGCCGGAACGGTGAGGCGGTTGGTGGCGGTGCCGGCGTCGCCGAGGGCTACTTTCACGGTGCCGGCGGTCACGGTCTCGCTGGCGGAGGTGGTGGAGGTGAACGAACCATACGTGCCAAGGCCCGCCACCGAAGCGGCGACACCGAGCAGTGCGACGGAGGCGAGGACCTTGCCGGAGGTGGACTTCATGCTGATGCGCTTAGCCGGGGTGGAGGACGTGCGTGCGGTGCGTGCCATGGTGAGACCCGTTTCGTGAAGAGATGCCAGGCGTGGCAATCAGGAGGAGCAGTGCTTCATGTTCGTGGTCCGGCACCCCCAAGGCGCCGTTCCTTCTAGAACCAATCCTGATCCCCACCCCTCAAATCACTACTAGTTGAAGCTCGAAAGAAAACCGAAGAAACGCCGAAGACGGAGAGGCCCTCTCCAGGAGACGGAGGAAGAGTCCGGTACGGGTGACTGCTGGTTCGCCGGACGCTCACTGGTACAGCGCTACGTACATGAAGTAGGCGGAGGTGCGGTGCGAGCCATCCCGGGATATAAATGTCGGTCACCGATCTGTTCGGGGCGCCGAGCCGCGGGCGTCAACCATGTCCGCTGACGCTGCACTCGCCCTCTGAGGGCCTAATTGATTGCGGGTCCTACCGGTCGTCGCGGGGCTCCTGCAGTGTGAGGTCTCGGTATGCAGAGGTCCGTAATGAGGCCGGTTCCGGCGCACTCACGGACGGCACGGATCCCCGCTACGGCCGCAGCCTTGTCCGGGAACGGTTTGGACACGGCGAGCACCGTCCCGTCGGGTGTTTTCAATCTGAACCTGTATGCATCGTCTCGATCATGAAAAAGTTCGATCACCGCGGCCATGAATTCCCCCTGGAATCACCCGGGCAGAAGGACTGCTCGGGCTCGTCATCAAAACCTGAACGCAACGCTGCGTCCCGATCTGGCCCTGTAACGGGATAGGGCTTGCCCCATGTGACCCCAGCCACACCCATTCTCCGATGGTAAAGACCTCATCGTGTACTGGCGAGTACGTGTCGACAACGAGCCACGAACCCCGTGATGCCAGTGTTCCACCTGCTGATGTGCCAACCCGACGACGCGGAGACACTCCGGCGTCGGACCGCGCAGGTGTAGATGCAGGTGTCGGGTTGGCTGTGACTGACTCAAGTCCCACGAGTTGTACCCATCCAGCATCTGATTGGTTGTGGAAACTGGCAGGGACTTAGTTGATCTCAACTGATTAAGGGTCGTCCAAGAGTTCAGTCCATCTCGACTGGTATTTCCCCGAAGCCGAAGAAGGTGACCGTCCAATAGACGATGTAGAGACCAAGGAGGACAAAGCCGTGCCATCTGCGCAGATGTCCTGTCCAGAGGAAGTATGTCGCGACCCAGGTCATCAGCGTCAGTGCGGGCAGGTGCCACGTGAACACCTGGGGGTCGACGATTACGCTGCCGAACAGCAGAAGCACGCCGAGTTTTGCCGTCACTGAGAAGACGGCGCTGCCGATCAGGTTGGCGATGCCTATTTCTGGAGCGCCTTTCATGGCAGGCCTGACCGTGAGGTAAAGGTCTTCGAGAGTCAGGACGAGGGTGGCGATCGTCGCGCCGAAAACGGTCGCTTCCATGCCGAGGTCTTCCAGAATGCCTCCGGTTCCCTCAGCGACAAGATAGGCACCGAGGATGAGCCCGACGAGCGCGAGGGCGGCCAGCGCCAGTGCAGGTAAGCCAACGCGCCGATTCGCTTCCGGGAACGGCATTTTCTTGGTAAAGAACTTGCTCGATTGGCTTGGTGACGCCCCACCTTCGCCGCGGGTCAAGGTCAGCGTGTCTGTGCTGGAAGCGGCTTGACTGCCGGGCGTGCGAGCCATCTCATAGGCCTCGAACATCTCAGCATCACGGAAAACTGGCCTGTTAGCCCTGGATTCCCGGACGACCACGTAGGTGAGGAACACCAGGAAGAGGCCCACCAGAATGAATCCGTGGACGATTGTCATTGGCCCGGTCAAGAGGAACGGGATGAGTATGAGAGGTGAGAGGGCAAAGATACCGAGGTAATCCCGCGGGATGCTGACTCTCGTCGGAGCCACGATTGCCGCAATAGCGAGGACGATACCGCTGTACGACACAGTGGTTCCGAAAACAATGCCGACTGCAACCCCGTCCATATCCTCTAAGTTGAGAACAACCCCGAGGGCTACATCATCGAACTCGATCCCGGTGAAGATTATGGCGAGTAGAAAGACCGAGACCGTCAGGCCTCGCGCTGCGCCGACCAGATGGCTGACGAGTTTGTCGGCGGCGTAGATCAATAGCGCTGCGCCAAGAATGAACGTGATCATATAAACCATAATGTCTTGACGAGGCCTTTGAACGTGTGAGTACCGAGGGGACGCCTTCACTGTAATTGACATCACAACGGGGAGGAAGACCTTTTTCTCTCCTCTTTGAGGCATTCAACCAGGGACCACATAAATATAGTGACCAGTGTTATGAAACGTGAATAACAGTGGTTACATCTGGTCCCCAGATGGAATTCGGTGTCTGTGTGAGTTTCGTGTCCGAGGATGGACACAGGAGGAACTGAGGCTACGTGGTACCGGTGGCCGAGCCAGTACGGGCCCGAATAGAACGCCGAGGAGTGCAAGCGGACCTAGGAGTCGGAGGTAAACGCCCGCCTCAAACGGCTGTTGGCGTATCAGGTCCTCGTCAATGACATCGTGAAGTGGCGTAGGCGGATTGTGGAGCTCTGGGCCCCGCCGTCGTGCTGTGCGTATGGCGATTTAGAAGTTCGGGACAACCGAAATCATCCTGGAAGATCATCGGTCAGAACCGATCCGCGTTACGCAAGAAAAACCCGACATCGGCTTCGCCGAAGTACAGCTCCGGGCAGCTCCGCATGCTGTCGCCGCAAAGCACCAGGTGTGGAGGTGGCGGAAGACCCGCTGGCACCTGCTGAACCAACGGATCTGGGCCGGTGGCGTTAAACCGGAAGCGGGGCGCGCCGGCTCTGGCGCGACGAAAGCCCTATTCATCAACGCAGGGCGGAAGAAGCGCTATGCGAAATCCTGGGGCGGGAATCAGAAACGCCTCGCAGCGGAATACCTGATACACGTAGTCGCTTTGAACCTCCAATTCGCGCTGAACTCCTGCGGCCGGCACAACCGGTTCCAGGACGTCGCGGACGAATAGACGCGCATTGCGCTGGCGGTCGTTCAGCGTCCGTCGTTGAAGGCCGCGGAGGTAGTCGCCGTGCTTGAGGACATCGTTGCTGAAACCGGGACCACCTCGACCTTCGTCACGCTTGCCGCCTGATTCAGAAGCGAACAACTCTCCGGACACCCTCGACACCATGGCCGAATAGGCTTATAGGGCCCTAATCACTTCGTCTCGATTGTAGGAATTCCACCGTAACGACCAGAATGGTCAACGGAAGAGGACTCCCTCGATGCATCGAACATTTTCTGATTGTGTCTTTATGCAACACATCGCCAAAATTAGCTGATCGTATCTAATACGTCGCGACCGTTGATGCGGTTCTCAACCAGATCTACGTCACCTGAGATTGACCCAAGCCGTGACTCTGACGACGAAAAGCGATTGCACTCGCGGTCTGAACAGTAAGAGCCATCGTGACACCGAGCCAAACCAACCAAGGCCGGTAGCGGTTGGCCAGCACCAATGTGGCCAGGAGAGTGGTGTTGAGCAATCCGACAAGACTGTGCCGAAGGTCAGCAGGACCGCCAGCAGTTCCGTCCTCGTGGCCTGGATTCACCCCGTCCGATCAGGTTTCGGGTGATAGTCGTGACTAGGATGTGCCGTCCAACTCGGCAGCGTAAACGTGCTCTGCGAACTCATTCAACGCCTCGGCGCACGCCTCAACAGCTTCCCGCGCCTCCCCCCCACACAGAGCTTCGAGCGTGTCACGCGCACTGATCTTGTCCAGCCAGGCACGCAGCTTGGCCAGATCCTCCTCGTTCTCCTCGAGCTCGGGGTATGTGAACTTCTCCGCTTTGGTCTCCTTTTCAAGCTCGGCATGGAAGTCCGCGCATTTGCCGAGCAGTTCGGCATACTCCGCATCCCGAGCAGCGTTGAATTCCGCGACGATCTGTTCGACACCGACGAGCGTCTCAGCCCGCAGAAGCTGACCGGAGCCGCCAAGGCCCTCGACCTCGGCCCGCAGCTTGCGCATCGTCCGTTCCGCCCAAGGAGACTCAGGCAGCGCCGCGACCGAGTTTGCCAAGTAGATCGCACCCGCAGCCTTGAGTCGCCGCCACACCATGGCACGTAAACGCGACGGCTCGCTGGGTAGCCGGTAGATCAGAAGCAGCCAATTGGCATTCATGCTGGGGCTCTGCTTCCCTGCCCCGGGAGCCAACGACAGGAGCAGGAGAATCGAGAGGAGCTCCTTGGCAGGAGAACGCAGAGTCATGCAAATGATCTTGCCATGTGTGCACATCGAGCTTCCGCGCGGACATCTCGCCCGGGCGGAAGCCTGCGCGCCTCGTTGCAGACGTTCGGAGCCTCGTCTGGAGCATCGGTTCCGGTCTGCCCTCGACCGCTTCGACCACACAACTTCGACGGACAGCTGGCAAGCGGTGGACACAACGGACTAACGGAACGGCAACGATCGAATGACGGCCGCAACAATTTCATTAAGGCCGTTTTCCACCAGCGAACTGAGCACCACAATAGAACGGTCCACCTAGCTACAAAGGAATAACCATGGGCCGTTCAGCAACCCCAACCGTTGGATTTACCGGGGCCGTATGCCTCGCATTCATTTTCACCTCCTGCGCTACTCCGCAAGCCAACCCGGCCACCCCGCAAACAACCCCACCCGCAGCAACATCCACGTCATCGCCCCCATCCGACTCGACAACTACCCCTGCGAATCCAGACGGTTCAGCCACGAGCAACCCCACTGCCATTCCAGCCACCGCCGATCCAGCCACCTCCGCCCCGGCAAGTTCCGCTCCGGAGGCAGATGTCGTCACCTACACGACGTCTGATGGCGCCCTGTCCTTTGATCATCCGATCGACTGGACGGTGGCCGAGAGCCCCGATGCGGCAGCACCTGGCGGGGTGTCCGTCGTCGTCAATGATGCTGCCGGAAGGCAACTCGCCACGCTCCAGACCAACCTCGTCACCGGTTCGGTGTGCACTGAGAAAGTTCCATACTCCGTGATCGATTCCGAACCGCTGCCTGCACTGGCACAAGCAGGCGAGACGCCGACGTTCCGGTTCGAGTCCCGCACCAACCCATACGCCACCGATCCCGTGAAGATGGTGACGTTCGCGTACGGCATCACCTCGTCTCCGGCTCCCACCGGGCCGGATGCCTGCCCCAGCGCCCACTTCTTCACCTGGCCCCCCAGCGGTGCGGCATTCGAAGGGATCTACGACCCCTTCGACACCTCGCCCGGCGGGCCCATGCACGTAGACACCCCGGAGGTCTACGCGGAGACCGAGGAGTACCAAAAGATCAGGGCAATGATCACCTCCCTCCGTCCAACCGGCTGACGAGAAGTGCCCGGGAATAGTCTGGGCCTCGCGAACAACAAACACCTGCAACGATCCGATGGTTGTCCGCGCCCTTGAATGCCTGCACACTGATCCCGCTGCCCCCTGGACCGTGGACACTCTCGCCCGCCAGGTGAACGCCTCCCGGGCCACACTCGCAGCCCGCTTCCGAACGAGCGTCGGAGAGCCACCGATGACCTACCTCACCCGATGGCGACTCACTCTCGCTGGCGACTTACTCCACACTCCATCCAACACGGTTGCAGGAGTTGCCCACAGCGTCGGATACAACAACGCCTACGCATTCAGCACAGCGTTCAAACGCCAAGTCGGCACAACTCCCACCGAATACCGTCATCGCCGTCCCGTACTAGCACCATGAACTGTGTAGGGCTGCCCGTAAGCGATTGTGATGTCTCGTTTTCGTTGTCCCGAATCCCATGAGTTGCAGAACGGGAATCTCCCCCAGATCTCAGATCTTCACAGTGACAAAGGACCGTCATGGGCAGAAGGGGAGTCACGGACGAAGGGCAGATGGAACCAGCCTCGCACCTGGTCGTCGCCCGTCGCGAGCCGTCGCGATCATCCTCGCTGGCATCCTGACTGGGATCCTCAGTACTTACCTGGAGGAAGCAGGTGCTGACGCAGTCATTAGCTCCTCCGACTTCGGGTCCTGACTTCTCAACGGGGCGGTGTTCGTGAGCCGGACGGTGGTCCTGGCCGATCAACGCATCGCAGGGTGAACCGAGTCAGATCGTTGTTGTCCCACTGATTGTCAGGGCGTGCTGGCGCCGCACGCTGGACACGAGGTCATCGACGGTGGAGCTGGCGCCGTCGAGGTTCCAGCTCCACCGAGAACGAATAGGATCAGCCTTCGACTGCTGCGATCTCGTTCGGGACGCCGGGGAGTTCTCCGGATGAGGTGATGTCCCCGGTGGTGATGTCCACGGCGTAGAGCTTCTTCGCGGCGGGGTCGGTGATGTAAGCGGTTTCACCGATCACCTCGATGGCCGGGTGCGGGTCCTGCCACTCGATGGGCCCTTCCCAGGCCTCGATCACAGGGATGGAATTCGTGACCTCCCCGGTCTCGGGATCGAGGGTGTGCAGGGCGCCGTCGGTGGCGATGATGAGGATCTCGTCATCGGGTCCGCGGGCGACATCGCGGAACGTGTACTCGACACCCTCGGGCAGGTCGATGACTTGCATGGTCTTCGTCCCGGTGTCGATCAGGGCGAGTTCGCTCAGCAGGTAGCCCTCGGCGTCGGGGTCGGAGTTGTAGTCACCGGCGATGATAGGACTGTTCTCGCTGACATAGGCGTTGCCGATGCGTCCGTACTCGTCCGGCGAGATGATCTTGGTGATCTCGCCCTTGTCGTAGACGAGGGCGCCGTCGCTGCAGCCGAAGGCGACCACCTCGTTCATCGCGGTGCCTTCACCGTGGATCGAGGGGCACTCGTCGCTGCGGGCGGTCTCGTTCCCGTTGGCGTCGAGGACCTTGATACCCGATCGGCTCTCGGAGTTGCCGACCGTGGTGAGGAAGGTGCCGTCCTCGAGGACGATGGAGACGCCGTGGTGCGCCTCATCGCCTGTGATGACGTCGGTCGCGGGGAGGCTGTCTCCAGCATCGAGCAGGTCGTCAGTGGTGAAGATGGTGGTATCGCTGGTGCCGTCGGCGTAGAGGACGGTCTTGTCACCGTGCTGGACCACGTGTCCGGCGGTTCCGGCTTCGAACATCAGGTCGGTGAGCTTCGGTTCTGCCTGCTGGGATCCGGAGGAATCGGTCCAGGTCCCGAGATCCAGGACCCGGAAGCCCTCGGGGACGGTGACAAGGGCGTGGCGCCCGTCGCCTGCGGGGTTGAGCCGTGTGAACCCGTCGATGGGGAGATCGCCCTCGAGTTCCAATGTGGTGCCGTCGACGACGGTGATGCCGCCGTCGTAGGACAGTGCGACGCGGGGGGTGGGTGACGCGGAGGTCGCCGAGGGGGTGGGGTCTGGTGTGGCTGATGCTTCGGACGCCGGTTCCGGGGCGGATCCACATGCCGTCATGACCAGGGCGGAACTGGCGACGGTCGCCGCGAGGGCGAGGTGCCTCCGGTGTTTCGTGAGCTGATTCGCTGTCATTGTTTTCCTTCTGTTTCTCTTTGATTCGAGGGTGAGAGTCCGGTGGAGATGCGCTCGGTGTTGGTGCGCATCATGGTTAGGTAGGTGTCTGCGCCCTCACCGGGATCGGTGAGTGACTCGGTGAAGAGTTCGACGACGTCGACGTCGATGTTCGCGCCGTCCGCGAGGACCTGCACGAGTCGGTCCGGCTGGGAGGACTCGGCGAAGATGGTGTTCACCTGCGCCTCTTCGATGGCCGCGACGAGGTCGCGCAGGTCGGAGGCGCTGGGCGAGGCCAGGGTTGTGCCGCCCGGAATCACGGCGCCGATGACGCGGAAGTCGTATCGTGCGGCGAGGTAGCCGAAGACGTGGTGGTTGGTCACGAGGTTCCGCCGGTGAGCGGGGATCGCTGCGAGGGCTTCTGTCATGGCTGCGTCGAGGTCTGCGAGCTTTGCTTGATAGGTGGCCGCCGAGGTTTCGATGGCTCGGGGATCGATGCCGTCGATACTCAGAACCCGTTGCTCGAGCGTGTCGACGACGTCGACCATGAGGGCCGGATCGGTCCAGAAGTGGGGGTCCGGCGCACCCTCGGTGTCCCCCTCCGTATAGGCGAGGGGCTCGATGACCTCGCCCGCGACGAGGATGGGCACGTCGTCGGACTGTGCGCTGTCGATGTGCTGCTGTAAACCTTCCTCGAGGTCAAGACCGTTCGTGACGATCAGGTCTGCCTGCCGCATCATGGCTCCGTCCTGCGCGGAGATTTCGAAGGAGTGCGGGTCGGCGTTCGGCTGCATGAGCACGCGTACCTCGGCCTCGTCACCGACGACGTTCTGGACGACGTCTCCAAGAATGTTGGTGGTGACCACGATGACGGGTTTGTTGGAGCCGGCGGTAGCGCACCCCGACGCTCCGATGACCGTTGCTGAGGCGAGGACCAGGGCCAGGGGCTTGAAGAGGACCCTGCTCATCGGCCGGTTTCCGCGAAGTGCGCAGGAACGCTGGTGGTGGCGAAGGTCCGGGCGATGCGCGCGTTGTCCGCGAAGTCGATCTCATGGAGCTGTTTCTCGGCGGGAGCATTGAGGTAAGCCCGCTGTTGATCGGTGGTCAGTTCGACCCCGGCAAGAAGTGCCGGATCCTTCAGGGTCCCGGCCAGAAGCGGTTCGGTTGCGGCGATCGTTCCGGAAGTCTCGGCGGAGAGCACGAGGATGCGACCGTCGTTCCCGAGGGCGACGACGTGGCCTTCCCTGTCGTCGACGGCGGAAACCTGCAGCAACGGAGCTTCCGTGGGGATGAACTGCCAGGAACGTCGACGGGTATCCAGTAACCAGGCGCCCTGGTCCCCGGCGACCGCGGCGACTGTTGGCCGCCCTTCACGGGCCCGGAACTCGGTTGCTTTGTCCGTGGGCGCGTCTGCCGGGTAGGGGATTCGTTCGAACGCGACCTGGTCACCATCGAGCGTTACCAGAAGGGCGCCGTCGTCGCACCCGATGACGATGCCGACAGGTGTGGTGATAGTGCCCTGGGCGTCGACACATTCAGCTGACGAACCATCCACCAGTTCGCCGTCAGCGTCGTATACCTGAACGGACGCCGCTGTCGCATCGATTCCTGGTCGGGTCAGGAGGGTGAGGTTCGACAGTGGGATGAGCATCCCTCCGTGTGGTTGTCCCGAAAATTCGGTACGAACGGTCAGTTCGCCCTGCGCGAGGGCGTCGTTGTCGAGCACTGCGCCCTCACCGCTGTCAGGGAAGTAGACTCCCGTGCCAGAGGAGCCGGGCGTCACCATCGCTTCGCCCGTGCCGTCGATCGTCCCGATGATCTTCGGTTCGCCGCGGTAGTAGTGGAAGTGGTCCTCGTGGTCCCAGGTCCACATGCCACTGTCGATGACCGTCATGACCCCGGTCGTGGCGGACGACGTGAAGAGATAGCGGCCGTCCGTGAAGGTGTCACTGACGTCCTGGACTTCACCGATACCAGTGGTGGTCTCGTCTGCCAGGTCGAGCAGGTCGACGTGGCCGTCCGTGTCCACGGTCATCAGGTGAAGCTGAGGCTCCGCTACTTCCGTGGAGCCTTGAAGAGTCCCGTGTCCATCACCAACAGGAGCAGGTGCCGAACCGGAAGCGACCGGAGGATTATTCACGGCATCCCCGGACGAGTCCGTCGAGGAGCAGGAGGCAAGGGTGAGGGCGAGCAAGGGAAGGGAGAGAAGCAGGATGCTAGGCGTGTGCACGAAGAGCTTTCTGTGAAGGGATTGTCGATTCCGGACCGGTGGACCTGGTACCAGAGCTGTCGCTGGAGCCACTGGAGCTGTTGCGGGTCGGGCGCCAGCGGGTGAGGTTGCGGGTGATGTTTGACAGAGAGGCGCAGCCGATGGCTGCAAGAGCGATCGACCCGCCGGCCGCCGTGCCGTAGTACCAGGAGGCCAGGAGACCGAGGAAGACGGATGCTGCGCCGATCAGTGCCGCCAGCACCATCGTGGTGGGAATGCGCGAGGCCCAAGGAGCAGCAGCAACGGCTGGGGCGAGGAGCAATCCGATGACGAGCAGCGCGCCGACAGCCTGGTAGGAGGCGACGACGGCGAGTGTCACCAGCCCCACGAGGAGCACCTGCGCGAGGCGTGGGCGCAAACCCATGACCTGCGCTATCCGGCGGTCGAAGGCGAGGGCCACGAAGGCGCGATGGAAGGCGCCCGCGACGAGGACGGTGACGAGCAGTGCACCGGCAAGGCCCCACACATCGTCGGACCCGATCGCCAGCACGTCCCCGAACAGGATTGCCGTCGCGTCGGTCGCAAAACTTCTCGAGTAGGAGATGATGATGATCCCGGCGGCGAGCATGCCGACGAAGAACAGGCCGATGCTCGTGTCATGTGAGAGGCGCCCACGGCGTGCCAGGAAACTCACGCCGAGACTCATGGCGATCGCGCTGGCCGCCGCTCCGAGGATCACGGGAACCCCAGCCAGGGTCGCCAGTGCCACACCGGGCAGCATTCCGTGCGCCATCGCCTCGCCCAGGAACGCCATTCCCCGGATCACGACCCATGTTCCGACGACGGCGCAGATCGCAGCACAGAGCGATCCGCCCAAGAGGGCGCGCAGCATGAAGTCTGTGGCGAACGGTTCCAGGAGCAAGGTCACCGGGCAACCATAGGCTTAAATGATTATCATTCTCAATATGGTACTTTTAGGTGATGTCCCTGATCAGAACCTCTTCCGCTCGATCTGCTCCCCGGCCAAGTGCGGCCAATCAGGGGGTGCTCACGCTGACCGATGTATGGTTCGACCACGACGGGATTGACGCCCTGTGCGGCATCTCCCTGTCGATCCAGCCGGGTGCTGTGACAGCTATCACCGGCCCCAACGGGTCAGGGAAATCGACGGTTCTGGCGGTTCTCGCCGGCCTGCTGAACCCCCGCAGTGGCATGGTGTCCGTACCCCCGCGGGTCCGCAGGGCCCTTGTCGTACAGCGCAGCGAGGTCCCCGACAGCATGCCGCTGACGGTGCGGGACGCTGTGACCATGGGACGATGGCCTACCGCGGGCCTGGTGCGACGCCTGCGCGCCCAAGACCATCAGATCATCGACGATTGCATCGGTCTCGTGGGCCTTGACGGCTATCAGGACCGCCTCCTCAGCGCCCTCTCGGGTGGTCAGCGGCAACGCGCCTTCCTGGCACAAGGGTTGGCGCAACGCGCCGACATCGTCCTGCTCGACGAACCCACGACCGGCCTCGATGCCGTTACCCGGGAAGTCGTCGCAGATATCCTGCTCACCGAACGGGCGCGCGGCGCCACCATGATCTGTGTAACCCATGACGACGTCGCACTCACTGCAGCCGACCACGTCATCCGGCTCGAGGGAGGCCGGGTAGGCCCTGCTGGAGTGGCGCTCCCTGAGGCATGAAGGTACCGGAGAACATGCCGCCGTCGATAACCGTTCGTGGTCCGGCGTTGATCTTGCCCGTGAGGTCGTCCAGGTCATCACGTCGGCCCAGGGGAGTTCCTGATGCTGGTACAGCGACGATCGGAGAACCACGATCGATGACCGGCGGACACGAGAGTCCCCTGTCGGTCAGGTCGTGAAGTGAGTGATCGGTGGAACACCGCTTGCCCGCATGACGAGGTTCTTTGCCACGTCGCGCAATTTGATCTGGCGGGAATTCGAGGCTCGTCGAAGGATGGCGAAAGCCTCCTCCTGGGTGCACTGATTCTGGCTGATGATGATGCCGATGGCCGTGTCGATGGTGGTACGTGACTCCATTGCCGAGCGCATGTTCACCGTCAACTCCTGGTACCGGGTCAGGCGTACCCTCATCTCCACGGACGTACCTACCTGCTCCGCGAAGACCGATGCGATGCGCTGCCTTTCGACTGTGAAGAAAGCTACGGGCTGCGCATAGAAGTTCAGTGCCGCGAAGCCTGCAGTACCGATTTTCAAGGGAACGCTGAGGATCGAGGCAAACCCCAAAGACGCAGGGATCTGGAAGAACGGCGGATGATCCACATCGCTGGTGTCGTCGGCTACCTGCAACTCCAATGCGCTCAGGGCCTGCAGGGCAGGACCTTCACCGATCGCGTGCTGAGCATCGATCCCCATATACATGCTGGTAATTGTCGGTGAACCGCCGCAGAACAACGTCTGCCCGCTCTCACCTTTGAACATCAGCCCACACTCCACCGACCCGTCATCGCTGAAGAACCTCCCGCCGCCGAAGGTGAGCTGTTTGAAGAAGTCCGTGATGCTCCCGCTATCGAGCACCGAATCCGATACGTCGATCACCTGTAACGCGTCACGATCTGCATGAGTGGAAGCGTACCCACAACCCACTCCCGATGACCCACTCCGGGATACTCGTTAACCCCTGCGCTTGATCGCGCCGGCGGCTACGGTCCCGTCGAGTAGCCAGGCATTCACTCCTCAAAGGACATGGCCTGAGTTCAGTTTCCCGCGCGGCCCCTCGAGCAGAAATGAGGAAGGTGTTCGAGACGATGGTGATCTCGACCGGTCAACCGACCGCCTAGACCCCAGGTCCAGATCGTCGTCTCACTGATTGCCAGGGCTTGGTGAGAGCGTGGGGCACTCATTCGACAGCTGATTCTTGCCTACCCGCGGCCACCGGCTCACACTTGCAGGAGGTGGCCGGTGAGCAGCGATTGAAACGGTGTACGAGGAGCCGCAATGTCAGACGGTTCAGACCTTCGCGAAGCGTATGGAAGGATCATCGGTGCGGTGGGCGCTGGTGATTCCGTAGCGCTGGAAAAACTGATTGCTGCTGATCTGATCGACCACATGCCTGTGCCCGGTCAGCCTGAAGGGCGCGCAGGCTTCATCTTCTGGGTGCGCAGTATGCATGCCGCCTCTCCCGATATGACGGGCGTCGTCTCCGACACCGTGGTGGAAGGCGACAAGATCGCTGGGCGGGTGCTGTGGACCGGCACACACGAAGGGGAGTTCCTCGGCCTGCCCGGTACCGGCCGGCAGATAGCAATCAATGCCATGCACCTTGTTCGGTTCGAGGACGGGCTGGCGGCGGAGTGGTGGGGCGCCGCAGACCTTCTCGGCGCTGCAATGAGGTTGAATGCACGGTTGGAACCTTCCCCCTAGGCGGGCGATCTGCTGTACGCCGGGTGCCGGTTCTCTCCTCAGGTGTTCGCCACGTCAGCTGTGAGCATTGCCGCACAAGGTTCCCGCATCAATTCAGGCGCATCCCATGGATTTCGGTAGCTCTTCCGCGGAACCGCTCATCGACGGGATGGGTCCAGGCGGCGGCGATCCTGAAACCCTCCGCGATGCGCCGTCCCTTTTGGACAAGGCCACCTCAGGTCCTCGAGACTCTGTTCAGGCTTGTTCCAGATATGTGGTGTCGTGGTCAACGCCCGCCTACCCCACTTGTCCGTTCATTCGGCAGTAACTGCTCCATCGTCACGGACGCAACGAGCAAGTACGCTTATTTTCTGGCGGGTTTCGGCAGGACGACCGGCTCAGGAGACATTAAACAGAAGAGCTCATTGCCAGTCAGGGAGAACCGATGAACCCCCAGAACCAAACCCTTACGCGTGTGGGACTGCTCGCTTCCGCCGTCCTCTTCCTCGCGGGATGTTCCTTGGATTCCGGCACAGACGCCGGGACTGCTCCGACTAACAGTGACACTTCGACGTCGGCGCCTACCGCGGGTGAGGAAACGGAATCGGCGTCCGCAAGTCCCACCGCATCGGCCACCTCGAGCAGGACAGCAACGCCGTCGGCAACAGCATCGCCGGAACCATCTGCCTCGGGTTCCGCTTCGGCTGGAGTCGGCTCCGCAGGCGCGATCTCGTTGGTGGCTGGAGCGGAGCACAAGATCACGAGTTCGGGTGAGACGGTAACGGTCGAATGCTCCGGGGGTGGAGACATTGATGTCGAGACCGATGACGTGGACCTAACGGTGACCGGCGACTGCGAGGACATCGAGATAGATGGGAATACCAATAAGGTCACCGGTGGTGCTGCGGACAAGATCGATATCGAAGGCGACGGTAACACTGCCACGAGTGGGTCGGTCGAGGAAGTCAGCGTCGACGGGGACAGGAACACGATCGAGGTCGAGGAAACCCGCGATATCGACGTTCAAGGCGATGACAACACCATCACCTACCAATCCGGTGACCCGAGCATCGAGACAGAAGGAAACAACTCGGTCTCAGCCTCTTGACCGCTGTCCGACCGTTGATCGGCCCAGCGAGGAGTCGCACGAGTCAAGTGGTCGGAAGACGGCATGTACTGATTTACCAGCGCCGGACGCGGGACTAGGTTGAGGCCATCGGGTCGACCCGTTCATTGCGTGAAGCCGACCGGAGTCCCGATTCCTGCTCCATCTAATCCCGAAGCCTGCCCATCGGGTGGGCTGTACAAGGAGGAAGACAGCACCATGGCACAGAACCTGAATCAGCCCGTTACCGATGACAGCATCAAGGTGCGTCAACTCAGCCACTACCAGTTCAGTTGGGTGGCGGGAGAACCTGGCCAGCCTGGCTCGTGGACCCTTCAGTTGGTCCTTGATCAGGGTGCGTGGGAGGAAGTCCTGACCATCGACGCTGATGATGCAGATAATCTTCAGGACCTGCTCTCCTCAGCTGAAACCGTCTATTACGACGTTCAGCGCCGAACCCTGATGTTCGGCACCACGGAAGCTGGCCACCACTAGCACCGAGGCCATCCCGACATCGGGAAGGGACGGGCGGCGCCCCGTCCCTTCCCGCATGTCAGGGTGGTTGTCGAGCAGGGTGGTTGTCGAGCAGGGTCGCGGCGGCGTCGAGTTCCTGGCTGGATCCATTCCGACGCGCCCATCAGCTCCGCATCCCGACGACCGTGTCCGTGGACGACATCACCCGGGCGGTCGCGATCCTCGGCGCACACCGACGCGATCCGCCCCCAATCACCCGGGCTCTGTCGAACCTCACGTTCTTCTGCTAGGTGAGAAAGCGGCTAGACACCGCCGCCATCGATCACGCTGACGTACTGGCGGGCATCCCATCGAAATGGATGATGTCGAGTGCCTGAGCGTGGTTCTGCAGTTCCGCGAGCACGGCACGGCCGTGCTCGCTGGCAGGGAACACCTCGGTATGATCCTCGAGCGTGTCCCACGTCACGCGTAAAAGGTACACTGCCTCCCGGTCGACGCTCGGGTGAAGGTCCACGGAGCGGCAACCTTTTGATGCCAGAAGGTGGGCCTGGACCTGCGGGAAGGCCGCAAGGAACGCCTCGTGGCCATCGGGTCGAATCGTCAGCGTTGCATGTTCAATGATCAATGTGGACTTCTTCCTATGTAAGGGCACGCCGAAACGGCACCAGGACCCGCAGGCACATTGTCCGCCCGCGAGTCACACCGCCGATTCCCGTGCACGGCCAACTGGCGAGACTGTGAGCCCGCCAGTAGACGTTCTGTAATCTAGGGCACTTTCCACCCTTCGACCCTGTTTGAGTCCGATTAAGTTCACGAGCTCTCATCCAGCTATCACCGCCCGAACGAGTCACCCCGCATGGATTCACCTCCATGAGTCCGCCGAGTGACATTTTCAGCCCATTCGATGACGGACGTCGACAGGCCGTCCGCACCGATTCCGGGATGTGCATCCGTAGTCGGGCCAGCGGACGGTAAGGGTCCTGTCCGGTATCTGCGCCGGACGTTTCGGACAAGACTCGAGTGGTGTCGAGTACGGCCGCACGTGAGTTCGCTGTCCGTGGTCCAGGATCGACGGTTGAAGATATCCGAGCCGCACACGAACCAGTCGTCGTCGAGGATGCAGATCCTGGCATGGACGTAGATGGCGGTTCCGGCCTAGGTAGCACCTACCGCAGCAGACCTATCCTTCGAGCCATCGCCCCTCGGTTGGGAGTGTGAGGTGACCTGTGCTGGTGATGATTCGCGGATCGTCCCGGTTTCCGGTTTCTGCCGACGCGACGTGCCGACGGTGGCTCGAAGCTGTGAGGACCTACGGACGTCACGACCACGGAGTGACTGCACGGCTCTGTTGCGCGCCGTCCACGACGAGGTCGAGTCGCTCGTCGAGGAACGCGACGTAATCCTGCACGTCGGCTGCGTCACTCAGCGGGTGCTCGTACTGCCACGCGATGTCATCCACTCTTCTGTCCCCGATGATCGCGGAGTACCAGGTCGCACGACCCTTGTACGAGCACATCGAGCGTGTCGGGCTGGGCTCGAGCGGCACCACGACGTCCTCGATCGGAAGGTAGTACCGGACAGGCAGGTTCGTGGCTCGCCCTGCGTCGAACGCACGTCGAATGGGATACGCGGGTCGAACACGGGGATCTTCGACAGGTCGGACAGCATGAATCCGGCCGGATCATCCTCGAGTGGCGCTGGGGTGCGAAGCGAGATCTCAACGCGAATGTCCTCGATCGGGACCGCATGCCCGGGCACGACCCGTCGTGGCTCCCACACGAGCATCGCGCGCGTGGTGTCGACGACGGTCTTTCCACCGAGCGTGGCGCGGATGCGCTTCACCGTCGGCTCGTATCTCAGCTTCTGGAGCAGCTGCCCCATCACATCCCGCATGCACACGCCGGCGGCGTCGGCGTCCTGGACGCGTGGGTCTCCTGGAGGGCTCGACATGGACTCACGGTAGACCCGCGCCGACCCGTCCGGACAGAGGCGGATGGCCGCTCACCCGTCACCGCACAGCGAAAGCTACCCTTCGCTGCGTTCAGCGTCCTGGGGCGAGGTTCGTCCCTGAGCACGACTCGCAGGAGCGCAGGTGGCGGCAAGCGTGAATGCCCCCGTCTTGATCCCTCTGGATCCGGAGGAGCTACCTACCAGCGGCGTTCGAGCCATTCGGGCAGGTGCGGACGCTCAGCGCCGAGCGTCGTCCCCGCCCCATGGCCGGGATGAACGACGGTGTCATCGGGTAGGTAGTCGAACACCCGCGTGGTCACGTCGTCGATGAGGCTGTCGAAGTCGTCAGCTGTTGTCGTACGTCCAACACCCCCCGGGAAGAGCGAGTCTCCGGTGAAGAGATGTGCCGGACCATGGGGGTCGCGGTACAGGAGTGCGACGGAGCCGGGGGTGTGTCCGCGCAGGTGGATGGCCTCGAGCTCGAAGCCCTCGAACGAGCCGACGTCGTGATGCTGTAGCAGGACGTCCGTCGGTACCGGGATGTCCTCGACGTCGTCCGCGCCGGCGGCAGTGCGCGCCTTCGTGGCCTCCCTGACCTCCTCCAGCGCGCGCACGTGGTCCCAGTGGGAGTGGGTCGTGATGATGAGGGCCAGCCGTGCCTCCGCATCGGTGTCCTCCTGGGCATCCGCGAGCAGCGCGAGGATCGCCGGGGCGTCGTCCGCGGCGTCGATCAGTACCTGCGCGCCGGTCGACCTCGAGGTCAGCAGGTAGACATTGTTGTCCATCTCGGACACGGAGATGGAGCGGATGGTCACTTCGCTGAGCTGATGCATGAGCCCAGTCTAGGCAGGCGGTGCAGCGCGATGCAGGCGGCGTCGGCAGGGTGTGACGCCGCGTCGAAGGGCGGGCCAGGTGCGGACGCCGCCGGACACCGGGGGAGCGGGCACCTTGCCCCGCTCCCGACGGCGGTAGGGTGCAGGTGTACCCGGCTCGGGCTCGAGGCCGGCAAGTCAGGACGACGGCGGGAGGTCAGGTGTGGAGCAGGAGATCGCGCGGTGGTTGCAGCTGGACCCAGAGAGCAGGATGCCCCCGTTCGAGCAGATCAAGCAATCCATCCTCGCCGCCGCCAATTCGGGTCAGGTGGCTGTCGGGACCAGATTGCCGGCGGTGCGCGCGCTCGCGGCACACCTGGGCATCGCGACGAACACCGTCGCGCGTGCTTACCGGGAACTGGAGCAGGCCGGAGTCGTGGAAACGAAGGGACGGGCAGGGACCGTGATCACTGCCGGGGGCGACGACGCCCGCCGCCGGGTCGCGAGCGCAGCGGACGAATTCGCCGCCGTCGTGCGGTCTGCAGGGTTACTCGAGAGCGAGGCGGTCGCTATCGCGCGGGCAGCATTGCGCCGAGCGTGAACGGTCCGGCACAAGGAACCAGATTCGCGCGGAACAAGGGCTATTCGAATATGTCTTCGAACTCCTTTTCACCTACAGTTGTCTGGTGTCTATAGCGAAATCCCTCGAGCAGCACGCCCACAATCCGCAGCCGGCCCCCCAGGACCTGTCGCGGTTGATCGTCAAGGGTGCGCGCGAGCACAACCTGCGGAACGTCGACCTCGATCTGCCGCGTGACGCCATGATCGTCTTCACCGGGCTGTCGGGCTCGGGCAAGTCCTCCCTGGCTTTCGATACCATCTTCGCGGAGGGGCAGCGTCGGTATGTCGAATCGCTGTCCGCCTACGCCCGCCAGTTCCTGGGCCAGGTCGACAAGCCCGACGTCGACTTCATCGAGGGTCTCTCTCCCGCGGTCTCGATCGACCAGAAGTCGACGAGCAAGAATCCGCGCTCCACCGTGGGCACCATTACCGAGATCTACGACTACATGCGGCTCCTCTGGGCCCGCGTCGGACGCCCCCACTGCCCCGTCTGCGGAGAGCCGGTCGCCAAGCAGACGCCGCAGCAAATCGTCGACCAGCTGCTCGAACTCGACGAGGGCACGCGCTTCCAGGTCCTCGCGCCCGTCGTCCGGGCGAGGAAGGGTGAGTTCGTCGATCTCTTCCAGGAGCTGACGGCGAAGGGCTACTCCCGCGCCCGTGTCGACGGCAGGCTGGTCCAGCTCAGTGATCCGCCGAAGCTCGGCAAGCAGTACAAGCACACGATCGAGGTCATCATCGACCGCCTCGTGGTGAAGAGCGGCATCCAGCAGCGGCTCACGGACTCCGTCGAGACGGCGCTGAAGCTGGCCGATGGGCGCGTGCTCGCCGAGTTCGTCGACCTTCCCGAGGATGACGAGAAGCGATTGCACGCCTTCTCCGAGCACCTTGCCTGCCCGAACGAGCACCCGCTCGCCATCGACGAGATCGAGCCGCGCTCATTCTCGTTCAACAACCCCTTCGGTGCGTGCCCGGCCTGCACCGGCATCGGCACCAAGCTCGAAGTCGACGAGGAGCTCGTCGTCCCCAATCCCGACCTCAGCCTCGCCGAGGGCGCCATTGCCCCGTGGTCCCTCGGGACTGCCACGCTCGAATACTGGACGCGCCTTCTCGAGGGACTCGCGTCGGAGCTCAACTTCGACATCACGACGCCGTGGCGGAAGCTTCCGGACCGGGCCCGCGAGGCGGCGCTCTACGGCAAGGACCACAAGGTCGTGGTGCAGTACAAGAACCGTTTCGGCCGCGAGCGGAAGTACAGTACCGGTTTCGAGGGCGCCATCCAGTACATCCAGCGCAAGCACCTCGAGACGGAGTCGGACAATGCCAGGGACCGCTACGAGGAGTACATGCGGGAAATCCCGTGCCCCACGTGCGGTGGCGCTCGGCTCAATCCCGCCTCGCTCTCGGTCCTCATCAACGGCCGCTCCATCGCCGAGGTCGCCGCGATGCCGATGCGCGACTGTGCCGACTTCCTCGACAATCTCGTGCTCACAGGGCGTGAGGCGCAGATCGCCAACCAGGTCCTCAAGGAGATCCAGGCGCGGCTCACGTTCCTTCTTGACGTCGGTCTCGAATACCTGAACCTCGAACGCGCATCCGGCACACTTTCCGGGGGCGAGGCCCAGCGCATCCGCCTTGCCACGCAGATCGGTTCCGGACTCGTCGGTGTGCTCTACGTGCTCGACGAGCCGTCCATCGGACTGCACCAGCGTGACAACCGCCGCCTGATCGAGACGCTCACCCGCCTGCGGAACCTCGGCAACACGCTGATCGTCGTCGAGCATGACGAGGACACGATTGCCGAGGCCGACTGGATCGTCGACATCGGGCCGGGTGCCGGGGAGCACGGCGGTGAGGTGGTCCACTCTGGCCTGCTCGAGGATCTGCTCACGAACGAGAGGTCGCTGACCGGGGACTACCTCTCGGGACGGCGGAAGATCGAGATCCCGAAGAAACGTCGGAAGATCGACCGGTCCCGCCAGTTGAAGATCGTCGGTGCGCGGGAGCACAACCTCGTGAACCTGGACGCCACGATTCCGCTCGGCGTCCTGACGGCCGTCACCGGCGTGAGCGGTTCGGGCAAGTCGACCCTGGTCAACGACATCCTCTACAAGGTGCTGGCGAACAAGCTGAACGGTGCCAAGCAGGTAGCCGGGCGACATAAGCGCATCGACGGACTGGAGCACCTGGACAAGGTGATCCACGTGGACCAGAGCCCCATCGGCCGGACTCCCCGTTCCAACCCGGCCACCTACACCGGCGTCTTCGACAACATCCGGAAGCTGTTCGCGGAGACCACCGAGGCGAAGGTCCGCGGCTACCTCCCGGGCCGGTTCTCCTTCAACGTGAAGGGGGGCCGCTGTGAGGCGTGCTCGGGCGACGGCACGCTGAAGATCGAGATGAACTTCCTGCCCGATGTCTACGTCCCGTGCGAGGTGTGCCACGGAGCGCGCTACAACCGCGAAACGCTCGAGGTGCACTACAAGGGAAAGACCATCGCCGATGTGCTCAACATGCCGATCGAGGAGGGCGCGGAATTCTTCGCGGCCTTCAGCCCGATCGCGCGACACCTCAATACCCTCGTGGAGGTCGGGCTCGGCTATGTTCGGCTCGGGCAGCCCGCGACGACCCTGTCGGGAGGCGAGGCGCAGCGCGTGAAGCTCGCGAGCGAACTGCAGAAGCGGTCCAACGGTCGTAGCGTCTACGTCCTCGACGAGCCGACGACGGGCCTGCACTTCGAGGACATCCGGAAGCTCCTCATCGTGCTGCAGGGTCTCGTGGACAAGGGCAACACCGTGATCACCATCGAACACAACCTCGACGTCATCAAGAGCGCCGACTGGGTGATCGACCTGGGGCCGGACGGTGGTTCGGGCGGTGGACAGATCATCGCGACGGGTACTCCCGAGCAGGTGGCGAAGAGCGACAGGAGCTACACCGGGACTTTCCTCAAAGAGGTCCTGGAGAAGGCCGCCGTCTAGCACCTCGGCCGACCGCGAATATACCCGGGAGGGCATGCGTGATGCATGCCCTCCCGGTGCTATGGCAAGCTTGGCCGGTGGCACATATGCATGCGTTGATACTCTTCGACCTCGACGGAACGCTCGTCGACCCGGCGGGAGCCATCACCGGAGGCATCAGCGCCGCCCTGCGGGTGCATGGTCTGCCCGTGCCGGACGAGGGCGTGCTCCAGGCGATGGTGGGCCCGCCGCTGGTGCATTCGCTGTCAGCGCTCGGTGGGGTACCTGATTCCTGCATCCCGCAGGTCATGGCGACCTATCGCGCAGGCTACGTGGCGACGGGGATGGCGCAGAGCCGTCCCTATCCGGGAATTGCGAGATGCGTCGAGGCGCTGACCGCCGAGGGAGCCGTCGTCGCCGTGGCCACCCAGAAACCCGAGTGGCTGGCGGAGGAGCTTCTGACCGCGCAGGGGATGCGCCATCTCTTCGCGTCCGTGCACGGCTCTCCGCGTGACGAGAGTGCGACTGTCGGCGGTAAGGCCCCCATCATCCGCGCTGCACTCGATGCCCATCGGCAGGACGCGGAGCACGCCGTGATGATCGGTGACCGCAGGCACGACGTCGAGGGTGCCACCGCGAACCGCATTCCCTGCATCGGTGTCGGGTGGGGGTTCGCCGCTCCAGGTGAACTGGAAGATGCGGGTGCTGCCGCCGTCGTGCAGTCCGCGGACGAACTGCTGGAGGTACTTCGTGGGGGTCTATGACCTGACGCGCAGCACCACCCGAGGATTGATCGCCGGTCTCTGCAGGCCCACCGTCGAGGGGCTCCACCACGTCCCGAAGGACGGACCGTTCATCGTCGCGCCCAACCACCTGTCATTCCTCGATAGCGTGCTCGTGCAGGCGCTCATGCCGCGGCCCGTCGCCTTCTTCGCCAAAGCCGAGTACTTCACCGGAACCGGGGTCCGGGGGGCCCTGATGAAATCCTTCTTCGAGGGCGTGGGGTCCATACCGGTCGAGCGCGGGCAGCAGGCCGCCAGCGTCCAGGCACTGCGTACCCTTCTCGAACTGCTGGAGCGCGGGGACGGCGTGGGCATATACCCCGAGGGGACCCGCTCGCGCGACGGCCGTCTCTACCGGGGAAGGACCGGCGTCGGGTGGCTCGCACTCACCACGGGAGCGCCCGTGGTGCCCGTCGGCCTCGTCGACACCGATGCCCTGCAGCCTGCAGGCAGGAGGGGAGTCCGCCCCCAGCACTTCACGATGCGGATCGGCGCACCGCTCGTCTTCGCGAAGACCGGACCGGCTCACCCGCTGCCGGCGCGGCGGACCGCCACGGACACCATCATGGACAGCATCGCCGCGCTCAGCGGTCAGGAGCGCGCCCCCCACTACAACCAGAGCCCAGCTGCCGAGTAGCGCAGCAGCACAGCGTTCCTGTACCTGCCGGACCTGCGTCGCGGATCCCGTCAGCGGTCAGCGGAAAGCAATCCGCCGGGTCACGACGTGTCACCGGTCCGTCCTAGGATTGAGGGCGTGGCGAACCCAGTGACATATCGGCCGAAAACAGGCGAGATCCCGCTCGATCCTGGGGTATACCGTTTCCGGGACGAGCACGGTCGGGTCATCTACGTCGGGAAGGCCAAGAACCTCCGTTCCCGCCTCAACTCCTACTTCGCGAACCCGCAGGGACTCCTGGCCAAGACGCGCACCATGGTGTTCACCGCAGCTAGTGTCGAGTGGACCGTGGTCGGCAGCGAGCTGGAGGCGCTCCAGCTGGAGTACACGTGGATCAAGGAGTTCGATCCGCGCTTCAACATCATGTTCCGCGACGACAAGTCGTACCCCTATCTCGCCGTGACCCTGGGGGAGAAGTATCCCCGAGTACAGGTCATGCGCGGGGACAAGCGGAAGGACACCCGCTACTTCGGGCCGTTCTACCCGGCGAAGGCCATCCGCGAGACGGTCGACACGATGATCCGGGTCTTCCCGGTCAGGACGTGCAGCACCGGAGTCTTCAAGCGCGCCGAGCGGACCGGCCGGCCCTGCCTGCTCGGGTACATCGACAAGTGCTCCGCACCGTGCGTCGGCCGGATCAGCGCCGAGGACCACAAGGCCCTCGCGAACGACTTCTGCGATTTCATGTCGGGCGAGGCAAAGAAATTCATCTCCGGCCTGGAGAAGAAGATGGCGGAGGCCGTCGCGGAACTCGATTACGAGTCCGCCGCGCGCCTGCGTGACGACATCTCAGCGCTCCGCCGGGTCTTCGAGCGCAACACTGTCGTCCTCAGCGAGGACACCGACGCGGACATCTTCGCCCTCAGGGAGGACGAGCTCGAAGCTGCGGCCCAGGTCTTCCACGTCAGGGGAGGTCGTATCAGGGGACAGCGGGGATGGGTCGTCGAGAAGGTCGAGGACATGGACACGCCGGACCTTGTGGAACACCTGCTGCAGCAGGTCTACGGGGACGCCAGCAGCAGCAACGAACAGATCCCGAAGGAGGTCCTGGTCCCGGTCCTCCCGAGCAACGCCGACCAGGTGCTCGAGTGGCTCCGCGGACTCCGGGGAGGCCGCGTCGACGTCCGTGTGCCGCAGCGCGGCGACAAGGCCACGCTGATGGGCACGGTCGAGCAGAACGCCGCTGATGCTCTCCGCCTGCACAAGAGCCGCCGGGCCGGTGACATCACCACGCGGTCCGCTGCGCTGCAGGAACTCCAGGAAGCCCTCGACCTGCCCCAGCCCCTGATGCGCATCGAGTGTTTCGACATCTCGCACGTGCAGGGCACCAACGTGGTGGCGTCGATGGTCGTCGTGGAGGACGGACTGCCGCGCAAGTCCGAGTACCGCAAGTTCTCGATCACGGGAGAAGCGGCCCGCGACGACACGGCGTCGATGTACGACGTCATCTACCGCCGATTCCGCAACTACCTTGCAGGCAAGGCCGGCGAGCAGCGCGATCCGGCTGCTCCGGATCCGGACCTTGGGGCGGATCCTGAGGCCGAGGACGAGGGTTCGATCCTCGAGCACCCCGAGGTGGGCGAGCAGGGGGAGCCCGTCAGGGACACGACGACGGCAATCTCCCGTAGTCGGTTCGCCTACCCGCCGAGCCTCGTCGTCGTCGACGGTGGACCGCCCCAGGTGGCTGCGGCTTCCCGCGCGCTCGCGGACCTCGGGATCGACGACGTCTTCGTCATCGGCCTCGCCAAGCGACTCGAGGAGGTGTGGGTGCAGGACAGTGAATTCCCCGTCATCCTGCCGCGCGCCTCCGAGGGCCTTTTCATGCTCCAACGCATTCGCGACGAGGCACACCGCTTCGCGATCACGTTCCACCGGCAGAAGCGCGGCAAATCGATGACGGCCTCCGCGCTCGACGAGGTGCCCGGCCTGGGTCCGGCGAAGCGGAAGGCCCTGCTCAAGCACTTCGGCTCGGTCAAGAAGATCCGCGTGGCGTCCGTGGCGGAGCTGGTCGAGGTGCCCGGCGTCGGTCCTTCCCTCGCTGAGACCATTCGAACCTCCCTCGCCGTGGGTGCCGAGGATGCTCCCGCTCCTGCCGTCAACATGACCACGGGCGAGATCATGGAAGATTAGTTAGGCTGAAGGCGCTGCCGCAGCAGAGCCGCAGAGATCACACAGACCGCATATACCGGGGCATCCAGAGTGACCGAAGCCCCCGTCGAGCCGGAACGGATGCACCACGATGACTGAGGCCACGAGCCTGACTCCGGTCAAACCCACCGAGTCCGAGCTGCTGGTGGTGACCGGTATGTCTGGCGCCGGGCGCAGTACGGCCGCCAACGCCCTCGAGGATCATGGCTGGTACGTGGTGGAGAACCTTCCACCGCAGATGCTGACCACGCTCACCGAGCTCGTCGCCCGCACCCCGCAATCCATCCCGAAGCTCGCCGTGGTGATCGATGTCCGCGGCAAGGAGCTGTTCAGTGACATCAAGGCGTCGCTCGCGGGACTCCGTGCGGCGGGCGTCAACTACAGGGTGCTCTTCCTCGACGCCGATGACGCGGTGCTGGTGCGCCGGTTCGAGCAGGGCCGCCGCCCCCACCCGTTGCAGGGTGACGGACGTATCTCCGACGGCATCGCTGCCGAGCGCGAGGTACTGAAAGAGCTGAAGCACTCCTCCGACATCGTGATCGACACGACCGAACTCAACGTGCACGCCCTGGCCACCAGCGTCACCGAACTGTTCTCCGAATCAGGACCGATCGTCCTGAGGCTCAACGTCATGAGTTTCGGCTTCAAGTACGGACTGCCCGTGGACGCCAACTATGTGGCGGACGTCCGGTTCATCCCGAACCCCCACTGGGTGCCCGTCCTGCGTCCGCAGACTGGCCTCGACGCTCCGGTGCGCGACTTCGTGCTCGGCGCGCAGGGGGCGGGGGACTTCATCGACCGGTACGTCCACGCGCTCGCGCCCGTCCTCGACGGCTACCGTCGGGAGAACAAGCACTACGCCACCATCGCCGTCGGCTGCACGGGCGGAAAGCACCGCTCTGTCGCGGTGACGGAGGAGATTGCGCAGCGCCTGGCGCAGTTGCCGGGCGTCCAGGTCACGGCGCACCACCGCGACCTCGGGCGTGAGTAGTGGCACTGTTCTCGGGGCCGCTGCCCCTCATCCCCCCGGCCGCCCGCAGGAAGGGTGAGGGGCAAGGCGCCGGGCCCTCCGTCGTCGCGCTGGGGGGCGGTCACGGACTCTCGGCGTCGCTCTCCGCACTGCGCCTCCTGACGCAGGAACTGACCGCCGTAGTGACGGTCGCCGACGACGGCGGATCCTCCGGCCGCCTCCGCCACGAACTCGGGATGCTTCCTCCGGGGGATCTCAGGATGGCCCTGGCGGCACTCTGCGACGACACCGACTGGGGACGCACCTGGCGCGACGTCATGCAGCACCGTTTCACCTCCCGCGACGGCGTGGAGGGATCCCTCGACGGCCATGCAATGGGGAATCTCCTCATCGTCACCCTGTGGGAGCTGCTCGGAGACCCGGTGGCCGGCCTGCAGTGGGCCGGGGCCCTGCTCGGAGCCCGCGGACGGGTCCTGCCGATGGCCAGTGTGCCGCTGACCATCGAGGGGGATGTGCTGAGCGAGGTGGACGGCTCGCTGCGCGTCAGGACCGTCACCGGCCAGGCGAAGCTCGCGGTCGCCGCAGAGGGCGGCAATGTGAGCAACGTCCGGCTCCTGCCGCCGTCCGCACCCGCCTGCAAGGATTCACTGGAAGCGATCGAACTCGCCGACTGGGTGATCCTCGGGCCCGGCTCCTGGTACACGTCCGTACTGCCGCACCTGCTGCTCCCCGAGCTCCGCGATGCCCTCTGCAGGACGTCTGCCAAACGTTGCCTCACCATGAACCTGAGCAATGACACCAAGGAAACCCAGGGCATGAGTGCGATCGACCATCTCACCGTGATCTCGCGCTACGCCCCCGAATTCACGGTCGACGTCGTCCTTGCCGATCCCGCCGTCGTCGCGGACCGCGCGGAGTTCGAGGGCGCCGTCGCGAGGATGGGCGGACGCGCGGTCTTCGGTAGAGTGGGAGCTTCGACCGGTAAGCCCGTACACGATCCGCTGCGGCTGGCGACGTCCTACAACGACATGTTTGGGGAGAACTAGGAGTGTATTTGTGGCCCTGACCGCCGACGTCAAAGAAGAGCTGTCCCACCTCGACGTCAAGAAGTCTTCGGTACGCAAGGCCGAGGTGTCCGCGCTGCTGAGATTCGCGGGGGGCCTTCACATCATCTCCGGCAGGATCGTGATCGAGGCCGAAGTGGATCTCGCCTCGACGGCACGCCGCCTGCGCGCTGCCATCGCCGAGGTGTACGGACACAACAGCGAGATCATCGTCGTCACCGGCGGAGGCCTGAAGCGCGGCAACCGCTACGTCGTACGGGTGGTGCGCGACGGCGAATCCCTCGCCCGCCAAACGGGCCTGCTCGACACCCGCGGCCGCCCCGTCCGGGGTCTGCCGTCCGCCGTCGTCAATGGTTCCACGGCCGACGCGGAGGCGGTCTGGCGCGGAGCGTTCCTCGCCCACGGATCCCTGACGGAGCCGGGGCGCTCGTCCTCCCTCGAGGTGACCTGTCCCGGACCCGAGTCCGCGCTGGCCCTGGTGGGCGCCGCGCGTCGCCTCGACATCGCGGCCAAGGCCCGGGAGGTGCGCGGCGTCGACCGGGTCGTCATCCGCGATGGCGACACCATCGCAGCGCTGCTGACCCGCATGGGTGCCCATGACGCCCTGATGGTCTGGGAGGAGCGCCGCATGCGGAAGGAGGTTCGGGCGACGGCAAACCGCCTCGCGAATTTCGACGACGCCAACCTGCGGAGGTCCGCCCAAGCCGCCGTCGCGGCCGGAGCGCGGGTCGATCGCGCGCTCGAGATCCTGGGGGAGGCGGTGCCCGAGCATCTGCGCTACGCGGGTGAGCTGCGGGTCGCCCACAAGGAGGCGAGCCTCGATGAACTGGGGCGCCTCGCCGACCCGCCGATGACCAAGGACGCCATCGCGGGACGCATCCGCAGGTTGTTGGCCATGGCGGACAAGCGCGCCTCCGACATCGGGATCCCGGGGACCGATGCGAATGTGACCCCGGACATGCTGGACGAGTGAATGAGTGCATAGGATGGAACGGCAAGCCCGCTTCTGATCGAGCGGGGCGCCCACCGTCCGGACCCTTGAAGGGGCCCAGGAGCGCGCGGGTACATCAGATCACTACATGGAGGACTACGTGAGCGAATACGTACTGCCGGATCTCGACTACGACTACGCGGCCCTGGAGCCGCACATCTCGGGCCGCATCATGGAGCTGCACCACTCCAAGCACCAGGCCACCTACGTCAAGGGCGCCAACGACGCTCTCGCGCAGCTCGCCGAGGCCCGCGAGAAGGGCGAGTTCGGCACCATCCCCAAGCTCTCCAAGGACCTCGCGTTCCACGTCGGCGGTGTCATCAACCACAGCATCTTCTGGAAGAACATGTCCCCCGAGGGCGGCGACAAGCCCGAGGGCGAGCTCGCAGCAGCCCTGGCCGACGCGTTCGGGTCCTTCGACGCGTTCCGCGCGCACTTCACCGCCGCGGCGACGTCGCTGCAGGGCTCCGGCTGGGCCGTCCTGGCGTACGAGCCGCTGGGCAAGAACATCGTGATCGAGCAGCTCTACGACCAGCAGGGCAATGTACCCGTGGGCACCATCCCGCTGTTGATGCTCGACATGTGGGAGCACGCGTTCTACCTGGACTACGTCAACGTCAAGCCCGACTACGTCAAGGCCTGGTGGAACCTGGTGAACTGGGCCGATGTCCAGACCCGTTTCCAGGCAGCGACCACCGGCGCCTCGATCCTCATCACGCCGGGCCGCTGACCCCCGTTCACGGACCACGAAGGAAATCCTGCTCCGGACGGGTGTGCCTGATCATGGGCACACCACCGGAGCAACCCGCGTCACGAGTGCGTGCGGAAACGCCGCGCTGAGTAAGGTTGGAGCCGTGCAGGGAGTGATCCCGGTACGGCTCCCGCCACGGATACCGCTCCGCAGGGAGTGAGCAGGACCCGATCAACGTCGGCACGAAGGGGTGCCCGGTACTAGATGTATTTGTCGCCGGCGCCACCCGAGAACCGGTCGGCCGGCGGCACCACCTATGAAGGAGATGGAAACCCGTGACTACTCGTGTTGGAATCAATGGCTTCGGACGTATCGGCCGCAACTACTTCCGCGCGGCCCTCGAGCAGGGCACCGACCTCGAGATCGTTGCCGTCAATGACCTGACGAGTCCCGAGGCCCTCGCGCACCTGCTCAAGTACGACTCCGTCACCGGTCGCCTCAAGGCTTCCGTCGAGGTCGAGGGCGGTGACCTCGTCGTCGATGGGAAGCGCGTCAAGGTCCTGGCCGAGCGCGATCCCGCGAATCTCCCCTGGGCAGACCTCGGTGTCGACATCGTGATCGAGTCGACCGGCTTCTTCACCAAGGCAGCCGATGCGCAGAAGCACATCGACGCCGGCGCCAAGAAGGTCCTGATCTCCGCTCCCGCGTCCGACGAGGACTTCACCGTGGTGCTCGGAGTGAACGACGGTGACTACGACCCCGAGAACCACCACATCATCTCCAACGCATCCTGCACCACGAACTGCCTCGGCCCCCTCGCCAAGGTGCTCAATGACGCCTTCGGCATCGAACGCGGTCTGATGACGACGATCCACGCCTATACGGCGGACCAGAACCTGCAGGACGGCCCCCACAAGGACCTCCGCCGCGCCCGCGCAGCAGCGATCAACATGGTTCCCACCTCGACGGGCGCAGCGAAGGCGATCGGCCTCGTCCTCCCGGAGCTCAAGGGCAAGCTCGACGGCTTCGCCATCCGCGTTCCCGTGCCCACAGGCTCGGCTACCGACCTCACGGTCACCTTGGGCCGTGAGGTCACCGTGGACGAAGTGAATGCAGCCTACGCCGCAGCCGCAGCGGATGGCCCACTCAAGGGCTACCTCTCCTACACCGATGACCCGATCGTCTCCTCGGACATCGTCACGGACCCGTCGTCGTGCATCTTCGACTCGGGCCTGACCAAGGTCCTCGGCAACCAGGTCAAGGTGGTCGGCTGGTACGACAACGAGTGGGGCTACTCCAGCCGCCTGGTCGACCTGACCGAAATCGTCGCTGCCAAGCTTTCCTAGGCGGACCCGCCCATGGCTTACGCATCACTCGACGAGCTCCTCGCTGAAGGAGTACGTGGACGTCGCGTCATCGTGCGCTCGGACCTGAACGTCCCGCTCGAGGGCGAGACCCCTGCGCTCAAGGTCACCGACGACGGCCGCGTGCGTGCATCCCTGCCCGTTCTGCGCAAGTTGAGCGAGGCAGGGGCCGCCGTGATCGTCCTGGCCCACCTCGGACGGCCCAAGGGAGCGCCCGAGGAGAAGTACTCACTCAAGCCGGCCGTCGATGTCCTGAGGGATCTGGCGGATTTCCCCGTCACCCTGGCCGCCGATACCACGGGGAACGAAGCCCGGAGTGCGGCTGCCGCCCTGACCGAGGGTGAGGTGCTCGTCCTCGAGAACGTGCGCTTCGACGCGAGGGAGACGAGCAAGGACGACGGTGAGCGTTCCGCGTTCGCCCGCGAGCTCGCCGACCTCGCGGGGGAGGACGGGGCCTATGTGGACGACGCGTTCGGCGCGGTGCACCGCAAGCATGCGAGCGTGTTCGACATCGCAGCCCTCCTGCCTGCCTACCAGGGTGACCTGGTCAAGGCGGAACTCGTGGTGCTCGAGAAGCTGACGAAGGACCCGCAGCGGCCCTTCGTCGTGGTGCTCGGTGGCTCGAAGGTCTCCGACAAGCTCGCCGTGATCGAGAACCTGATCGGCACCGCCGACCGCATCCTCGTCGGTGGGGGAATGGTGTTCACGTTCCTCGTCGCCCAGGGACACAAGGTGGGCGCGAGTCTCCTCGAGGAGGACCAGGTCGACACTGTCCGCGGCTACCTCGAGCGCGGGGCACGCGACGGTACCCAGTTCGTCCTGCCCACGGACATCGTCGTCGCGGAGAAGTTCGCTGCGGATGCCAGGCACAGCGTGATCGCGGCCGATGCAATCGAGTCGGGGCCGTACGGCGCGCAGGGGATCGGGCTCGACATAGGTCCCGTGACGGGCGAGGATTTCGCGGCGAACATCGCCGAGGCGAAGACCGTGTTCTGGAACGGACCGATGGGAGTTTTCGAGTTCGATTCCTTCGCCGGTGGCACGCGCTCGGTGGCCCAGGCCCTCGTCGATGCGCAGGCTGCCGGTGCGCTGACCGTGGTCGGTGGAGGAGACTCCGCGGCCGCCGTGCGCGGTCTCGGTTTTGCCGACGACCAGTTCGGGCATATTTCGACCGGTGGGGGAGCGAGCCTCGAATACCTCGAGGGCAAGGAACTGCCAGGCCTGACCGCCCTCTCCCGCGACTAGCGGAGAACCAGGCGGTCGGCGGGCTAGCAACCCCGCAGGACCAGCCGCCCGACACGGGCGCACAGGACGGGCGGGATCCGCGGGGCTCAGGCCGCGCGGATCCCGCCGCCATGAAACGAAGCAGATGGAGTAGACGATGACCACCTCGACCAACGGCGCGTTCGACCGCCGACCGCTCATCGCGGGTAACTGGAAGATGAACCTCGACCACATGCAGGGCATCACCTTCCTGCAGAAGCTCGCCTGGACTCTCGACGACGCGGGCCACGACTACTCGCGGGTGGAGGTTTCGGTTTTCCCTCCCTTCACCGACCTCCGCGGCGTGCAGACGCTCGTCAAGGGTGACAACCTGGAAGTGGTTTACGGAGGGCAGGACCTCTCGCCCGAGGATTCAGGCGCGTATACCGGCGATATCTCGGGTCAGTTCCTCGGCAAACTGGACTGCACCTACGTGCTGGTCGGCCACTCCGAACGCCGCACCATCCACAACGAGTCGGACGAGGTGCTGAACCGCAAGGTCCACGCTGCCTACCGTCACGGACTCGTGCCCGTCCTCTGCATCGGTGAGGGCCTCGAGATCCGCCAGGCCGGAACGCACGTCGCGCACACCCTCGAGCAGCTCCGCAAGGGCGTAGCCGGTCTGTCCGCGGAACAGGCTGCGGCCCTCGTGGTCGCCTACGAGCCCGTCTGGGCCATCGGCACGGGAGAAGTCGCAGGACCGGACGACGCCCAGGAGATGTGCGCCGCCATCCGTGCCGAACTCGGTACCCTGTTCGACACCGAGACCGCGTCCAAAACCCGCCTGCTCTACGGCGGATCGGTGAAGGCGGCCAACGCCGCGAGCATCCTCAGGGAGCGCGACGTCGACGGCGTGCTCGTCGGCGGTGCGAGCCTCGACGTTTCCGAGTTTGCTAGTATTGTCAGGTTCGAACAGCATCTGGTGACAGACTAGTTCCGTGCGCCTGCCGCTCCATCGAGCGGCTCTCGAGCCTTGAAAGGGCCCCGTGGAAATCCTTCGTATCATCCTGCTCGTCCTGCTCGGGATCACCAGCCTCCTGCTGACCCTGCTGATCCTGCTCCACAAGGGCCGTGGCGGCGGAATGTCGGACATGTTCGGTGGCGGTATGACCTCGAGCATGGGATCGTCCGGAGTAGCCGAACGGAACCTCAACCGCTTCACCGTCGCACTCGGTCTCGCCTGGGGCGTCGTCATCGTCGCTCTCGGGCTGATTCAGCGCTTCGCAGGCGAGTCGTAGGGCTTCAGGCTCGCTTCAGACCCGACAGGGCCCCCGCTTCCAAGAAGGAAGCGGGGGCCCTGTCATGTCCGATGCCGGTATCAGTCGCCCGATTCGTCATCCTGGTCGATCAGCCGGCCGGGCAGTTTTTGTGCCGCGTCCTGGTCGATGAGCCATAGCGTCTTCCGTACTCCACGGGCTCCCGCAGCCGGGACCTGGACGTGCCCTGCTCCTGCGAGGGCGAGGCCCACGGCGCCGGCCTTGTCGCTGCCGCTGACGGACAGCCAGACCTCCTGCGCAGTATTGATGGTCTCGAGCGTCAGGGACACTCGCTGCGGAGGAGGCTTCGGCGCATCGGCGACGCCCACCGTCGTCGTACCCTTGGTGCGGATACCCGCCATCTCAGGGAAGAGGGACGCGATGTGCGCATCGGGACCGACACCCAGCAGCAGGACGTCGAAGCGCGGTAGGCGGGGATCCGGCTGCACCGCATCCGCGTCGATGTCGACTTCCGCCCTCGCAGCTGCCGCCAGTTGCTCGGCGTAGTCCAGGGCCGCCGCGTTCTCGTCGGGGAACTCGTCCTTCGACCCGAACTCGTGCACCTTGTCCGGATCCACCGTGATGTGGTCGAGGAGCGCACCACGGGCCTGGACAGCATTGCGGTCGGGATCGTCGGTCCCCAGGAACCGCTCGTCACCCCACCAGAAATGGACATTCGCCCAATCCACGGCGGAATGTGCCGGGGACTCTGCCACGGCCTCCAGCGCAGCGGTGCCCATCGATCCTCCCGTCAGCACGACGGTCGCCGTGCCGCGGTCGCTCTGAACGTCGACCAGCCGCGTGATCAGGCGGGCCGCCACCGCCGCCGCGAGCGAGGTCTGGGAAGGATGGATGCTGACTTTCGGTTCAGCGCTCACTGGTTCGGACACTCCTCAGGTTGGTGCGGGTGAGGCCTTGGGTGATGACTTCGCCGAAGACCTCGTCCGGGTCCAGTCGTCGTAGTTCTTCCGCGAGGCAGTCCCGCAGGCCCCTTCGGGGGAGGGAGATGTGCTGGACGGGCTGGTGGGGTTGGTGGAGTTCGGCGACGTCGTGGTGGGGGCGGTGCAGTTCGATGTCTCCGCCTTTTCTTGTGAGGCGAACGCGCTTGAGCCCGGTTCCCGCTTCGCTGGCGACGATGGTCACGGGGGCATTGAGCGCTCTGGTGAGCCAGGCCGCGAGGAGCACGGTGCTGGGGGAGTCGGACGCGCCCTCGACGGTGATCGCGGTGATGGGCTCGTCGCCCTCGAGTTGGTCCAGGACGGCGGCGAGTTGGATGCGCCAGTGGGTCAGGCGCGTCCAGGCGAGGTCGGTATCGCCGGCGGCGTAGGTGCTGCTGATGTTGAACAGCGCGGCTGTGGGGTCGGGCTCGTTGGCGGAGTCGGTGATCCTGCGGTGCGCGATGCTGCCGATCGATGTCTGGCAGGCGGCTTTCGGCACTCCGTGCGGCCACCAGGCCACGATCGGGGCGTCCGGCAGCAGGAGGGCCGATACCAGGGACTCGTTCTCGTGCGCGAGCTCGCCGTACCCGCGGAGCACGATGACTTCCGACGCTCCGGCGTCACCGCCGACGCGGATCTGGCCGTCGAGCCGGGTGGGCTCGTGGGGGGATTCCTCGGCCAGGACGATGATGCGGCACGGGTGTTCCCGGCTCGCTTCGTTCGCGGCGTCGATGGCTTGTTCCTCGTAGCCGGATTTGGTGATGACCACGAGCGTCAGCACGCGTCCCAGCGCTACGACGCCGCCGCGTTCGCGCATGGACATCAGTTCCTTGGACACCTTCGAGGTGGTGGTGTCGGGGAGTTCTACGATCATGGCCTTCTCCAGGTTCGTCCATCGGCTGCGAGCAGCTCGTCGGCGGATGCCGGACCCCAGCTGCCGGGCACGTAGGGTTCGGGCTGGCCGTCGAGGGACTTCCAGTACTTCTCGAACGGGTCGAGGATCTTCCACGACAGTTCCACTTCCTCCTGGCGGGGGAAGAGCGGGGGTTCGCCGAGCAGGACATCGAGGATGAGCCGCTCGTAGGCTTCGGGGCTCGACTCGGTGAAGGAGTGGCCGTAGCCGAAGTCCATGGTGACATCGCGGACCTCGGTCTGGGTGCCGGGCACCTTGGAACCGAACCGGATGGTCACGCCCTCATCGGGCTGGACCCGGATGACGACGGCGTTCTGCCCGAAGTCCTCCTCGTTGTGGTCCCGGAACAGCAGGTTAGGAGCGCGTTTGAACACGACGGCGATCTCCGTGACCCTGCGACCGAGCCGCTTGCCGGCGCGAAGGTAGAACGGCACCCCGGACCAGCGGCGCGTATGGATGTCCAGGCGCAGCGCGGCGAAGCTCTCCGTCGTGGAGCCGGCCGGGATGCCGTCCTCCTCGAGGAAACCGTTCACGCGCTCACCGCCCTGCCACCCGGCCTCGTACTGGCCGCGCGCCGACCGTCCGGAGAGGTCCTCGGGCAGGGAGACCGCCGCGAGGACCTTCTCCTTCTCGGCCCGGAGGTGCTGGGCGTCGAACGAGATCGGTTCCTCCATCGCGGTGAGGGCGAGCAACTGCAGGAGGTGGTTCTGGATGACGTCGCGGGCCGCGCCCACCCCGTCGTAATAGCCTGCCCGGCTGCCGATCCCGATGTCCTCGGCCATGGTGATCTGCACGTGGTCGACGTAGTTGGCGTTCCACAGGGGTTCGAACAGCTGGTTCGCGAAGCGCAGCGCGAGGATGTTCTGAACCGTCTCCTTGCCGAGGTAGTGATCGATGCGGAACACGGCATCGGGCGGGAAGACCTCCTCGACGATGCTGTTGAGCTCGCGCGCGGACTCGAGGTCGTGCCCGAAGGGCTTTTCGATGACCACGCGACGCCACTGTCCGTCGTCGGGCTGGGCCAGGCCGTGCTCGGAGAGCTTCTGGCAGACCGCTTCGAACGCGTTGGGCGGGATGGAGAGGTAGAACGCGTGGTTGCCGCGGGTGCCCCTGCTCTGGTCGAGCTCGTCGAGGCACCCCTTGAGGTTCTTGAAGGCCTCGTCGTCGTCGAACTCCCCCGTCACGAACCGGATGCCCGCCGACAACTGCTGCCACACGGTCTCGTTGAAGGGTGTTCGTGCGTACTGCGTCACGGACTCCCTGACCTGCTCCACGAAGTCCTCGTCGCTCCAGTCCCGACGGCCGAAACCGACCAGACCGAAACTTGGCGGCAGGAGCCCCCGGTTCGCGAGATCGTAGATGGCCGGCATGAGCTTTTTCCGCGCGAGGTCCCCGGTCACACCGAACAGGACCAGCGACGAGGGACCGGCAATCCGGCTCAACCGCCGGTCACGCGGATCCCGCAGGGGATTGGCGGCTCTGGCCGTCGTCCTGTCAGCCATACTCAACCGTTCTCGTGATGGCCCTGGCCGGAAACGGCGAGGGCGGAAATGGCAGCACGCAGCTGAGCGACGCCCGCAGCACGGTCCGTCAGATGCAGGCGCAGCACGGGCCGCCCCTGATCGGCAAGCACCTGAGCATCCCCTGCAGCCTGCGCGGAGATCAGCTGCCCGAAAGTAAACGGCCTGTCCGGGACCGCAAGATCCGTGCCGCTGGCACCGGTGACCTGCAGATACACGCCGATCGGCGAACCACCCTTGTGGTACTGCCCCGTGGAATGCAGGAACCGGGGCCCCCACCCGAAAGTCACCGGGCGGCCGGTCAAAGCCGCCAGCGGCGAGCGGACCTCCTCCAGGGCCACCTGACGGAAACGGTCCAGATACGCCTGGACCGACAGATAACCGTCGGCGGGCAACGCAGCGAGCAGTGCCCGCAGTGCCTCCCCGAGCGTGCCCGACGAGCCCAGCAGGCCGGCCTCGCCGCGGATCTCCACGGCGCCATCGACGAACGCGGCCGCCGTGGGCTCCGGCTGCGCCTCCAGGAAACCACGGGCGGCCTTCTTCGCAGCCTCGACGTCGGGCTGGTCGAACGGGTTGATCCCCAGCAGGCGCCCGGCGACCGCGACCGCATACTCCCAGACGAACATCTGGCTGCCCAGGGTCCCGCTGACGGTCACACCGGTACCGGTCATCAACTCACCACCGGACTCACCACCAAACTCACCACCAGACTCACCACCAGACTCACCACCGGGTGCCTCATTGAAGGGTGCCTCATTGAAGGGTGCCAGTATCACCGGCATGACGTCCTCCGCCACCGCGGCCAACTCCGGGGCGCCGGTCGAGGCGACGACGGGCAGCAGGCCCGTGCCGAGCTTGCCCGTGGATTCGGCGATGAGCTGTTCAACCCAGTCCGTGAAGCCCGGCAGACCCGAACCGGCATCGGCGAAGACAATCTTGTCGCGCAAAGGCGCAGTGCCACCCAGGACCGCCCCCAACTGCAGTCCGACATTGTCGACGTCATCGTCACCGAGGAACTCCGCGCTTTCCTCGGCGTCATCGAGCAGGGTCTCGATGTCCGCTCCGGCAAGGCCGGAAGGAACCAGTCCGAAAGCGGTCAACGCCGAGTAGCGGCCACCAACCTGCGGATTGGCGTTGAAGACCTTGCGGTAACCGGCCTTCCGTGCTGCTTCCTCCAGCGGGGACCCCGGGTCCGTCACCACCACGATCCGGGAAGCGGCGTCGATGCCGGCGTCGCTGAACGCCTGCTCGAACAAACGGCGCTGCGAGTCCGTCTCGATGGTAGAACCGGACTTCGACGACACCACGAGCGCCGTGCGCTGCAGATCCACCAGGGCCGAACCCACCTGCTCGGGATCCGTGGCGTCCAGCACGACCAGTTCAACGCCGGCTTCCTTCGTGATGACCTCCGGCGCAAGCGAGGAACCACCCATGCCGCACAGCACGATCCGATCCACGCCCTCCGCGTTCAGGTCGGAGCGAAGACCGGCGATCTCCGACACCAGGGCACGCGAACCCTCAAACAAATCGATCCACCCAAGACGAACCGATGCCTCACGCTCCGCATCAACACCCCACAAGGTGGAGTCCTTCGCGAACAACCGCGAAGCGAAACGATCCCTCACCAACACAGGTACAACCGACTCGACAGCAGCAAGAGCCGCACCCGACGCGATAAGAGCAAACGAACCCATCGGAGTCAGCCCTTCGCTGAGTCGAGGGCGGTCTGGACGGTCTCGAGGAGTTCGGACCAGCTGGTGACGAATTTGTCGAGGCCTTCGGTTTCGAGTTTGTCGACGATTTCGTCGTAGGAGATGCCGATCGCGTCGAGCTGGTTGAGGATTTCGTTGGATTCGTCGTAGGTGCCGGTGATGGTGTCGCCCTCGACGACGCCGTGGTCGGCGGTGGCCTCGAGGGTCTTCTCGGGCATGGTGTTCACGACGTGCGCGGCGACGAGGCCGGTGACGTAGAGGGTGTCGGGGAGGTTGGGGTCCTTGACGCCGGTCGAGGCCCAGAGGGGACGCTGGGCGTTCGCGCCGGCGGTCTTGAGGACCTGCCAGCGTTCGGTGGAGAACTGTTCCTGGAAGATCTGGTAGGCCAGGCGTGCGTTGGCCAGGCCTGCCTTGCCCTTGAGGGCGGTGGCCTCGTCGGTGCCGATCTTATCGAGCCGGGCATCGATCTCGGCGTCGACGCGGGAGACGAAGAACGAGGCGACGGACTGGATCTTGGTCAGGTCGTGGCCGTTGTCCCTGGCCTGCTCGAGGCCGGTGAGGTAGGCGTTGATCACGGCACGGTAGCGCTCGAGGGAGAAGATCAGGGTGACGTTCACGCTGATGCCCGCGGCCAGCGTCGCCGAGATGGCCTCCAGGCCCTCGAGGGTCGCGGGGATCTTGATGAGCACGTTGGTGCGCTGGACCTTCGCGTGGAGGCGCTTGGCCTCGGCGATGGT